>CAZHPW010000043.1:0-18546 GCA_964534515.1 uncultured Christensenella sp. | reverse complement strand
AATTATATCAGATTTCTCAATGCTTTCATAGCGTTATCGTTTTTGGTTAGTATGACGCCAGTTTTATCTTATCACAAATTTGTTCAAGGTCAATTGGCCTTGTCAAATTGATGGTGGATGCGTGAGCAAAACAAAAAAGGCCTGTCCAGGTTGACAGGCCGTTTTCTTTGTATGAATCAATCGTCCATCTGACGCCTTGATTGGTTGCGCATCGCGCGCTCTATGTCCCGGTTGGCGTCGTGCTCGGCGATGGCGTCACGCTTGTCGTGCAGCTGTTTGCCCCGGCACACGCCCAATTCCATCTTGACCAGGCCGTCTTTTAAGTACAGTTGCAGGGGGATTAGGGTATAGCCCTGGCGGGAAACCGCGCCCTGCAGCTTTCTGATTTCGCTCTTGTGCAGCAGCAGGCGCTTGGGGCGCAGGGGATCGGTGTTGAACACGTTGCCCTGCTCATAGGGGGAAATATGCATGCCGTCCACAAACACTTCCCCGTTGCGGACCCTGGCGTAGCTCTCCTGCAGGTTGGCCCGCCCCTGGCGGATGGATTTGACCTCGGTGCCCTTGAGTTCCATGCCGCACTCGTAGGTCTCTTCGACAAAATATTCGTGCCGGGCGCGACGGTTTTGAACCAAAGGTTTGATGCCCTTGCTTTTAGCCATCCTGGCCCTCCTTTACTGGTTTGGTCATTATATCATCGCCCGGCGTCCGCATCAATGCCGGCGCCCGCGGTCTTGAGCGCGATGGGCGCTGTCTCTTTAACGGGCACCGCCTCCTGGTGGCGGATGAGGTAGAGCCAGGCTTCCTTCACAGGGATGCCGGTGATGTCGTAAAGCGCGCGCTTGTACCAGCGCATCTGGTCGGTATAGAGGGCCAGCAGCTCTTCCCGGCTTCCCCGGTCTGTTTTGTAGTCCACCAGCACCCATTGGCCGTCCTCCATAAAGCAGGCGTCCAAAACGCCCTGGAGGATCATCTGGTTCTCGATTTCCATGGTAAAGGGCCATTCAGCGTGGTATTCGGGGCTGTCAGCCATCCTTTTGGCCAAGGCGCTTTGGTAAAACCGCGCCAGGCTGTCCGCCTCAATCGCCTCGCGCTCCTGTTTGAGCAGGCGGTTGCTTGAAAGCAGGTTGTCCAGCGCCCGGTTTATGGCGTCCTTCATGTCCGCTTCCGGTAGATGGACAAAATCCCCGGGGTTCAAAGCGCCCAGGGCCTTGTGTACGGCGGCGCCTTTTTGCGCGCCGGACAATTGATTGGCGCTTGTCGCAAGCCGCAGGGGCCGCAATTCCCTGGCCGCGTATTCCCGCCGCTTGGTCTCGGGGGTCTCCTCTTCCTGCTCATCTGACACAGCTTTACGCAATAGCGAGGTGACGGAGCTTTTCTGAACGGTTTCCGCGTATCCGGGCAGGGGCACAAACAGGTCTTCCGGCACATCCTTTGCCGGGGGGATGTCGTGGGGCAGGGATTGTACCGCCGTCAAAGGCGCTTCTTTCAGCGTTTCCACCGCCTTCCAGGCTATCTGCCAGCGGCTGCCGTTCTTGGCGTGGTACAATCCGTCTCTCTTATCGGCAATCTGCTCATACAGCGGGTTGGCGACCCAGTCCAGCATGCTCTTGGCGCTGCCGGCGGAGTAAGGCCCGCTTGGCAGGGACCATCGGCTCAGGCCCGCGTCCGGCTTGTCCGGCGCGCCGATGAGGATGAGCTTTTCCTTTGCCCTGGTCATGCCCACGTACAACAGCCGCGCTTCCTCGGACAGCTCCTCGCGGTTTTTCTTGGTTTTCAGCGCGTGGATGCCAAAGCCCTCTGTTTTAACGCGCCTCTTGGGGTCAATCTGCATCAGGGCCAGGCCGGTCTGCGCGTCCATGCGCAGGTTGGGGCTGCTTCTTTTGCCGCTGAAATTGCTGGCCAAATCGGGCAGGAACACGATGGGGAACTGCAAGCCCTTGGACTTATGCATGGTCATGATGCGCACCACGTTCTCGCTCATGCCCAGGGACGCGCTCCTGTCGCGGCTTTTTTGTTTCATCTGGCGCAGCGCGCGCTCCACAAAGTCCGACAGGTTCTGGGGCTGGGGCGCGGGCGCCGCGCGGGACACCAGGATGCGCAGATTGGCGCGCCTGATGGTGCCGTCCTCCTTGGCGCCGGCCACCATGTACAGGCCGGAGTCGCGCAGGAGGTAAGCGATAAAGCGCTCAAGCGGCATGGTCTGCGCCATGAGCCGCCATTTGTCCAGCTTGTCCCGGGCTGCCGCGAACCGGGGCTCGGTCTTGGCCAATTCAAAGAAGGCGCGGTGCAGCGGGTTTTCCCGGCCTTGTGCGTAAAGGCGCAGGGCGGTGAGCTCCTCCGGTGTGAAGGCAAAGGCGGGGCTCGCCAGCGCGGACAAAAGGGGCACATCCTGCAGGGGGTTATCCAATACGCGCAGGATGTTGATGACGTCCCGCACGTCGCTTTGCGTATAAAACTCGCCGTCCGCGTCCGAATAGGTGGGGATGTCTTCGGTGTTAAAAATCTCTGCCATCACAGGCGCGCGGTTGGCGGCGGAGCGCAGCAGGATGGCGAAATCACGGAACTGAATGTCCCTTGTTCCCTCGCCGTCCCTGATGTCCCGGCCGATAAGCTCCTTGATGCGCCTGGCGATGAGCCGCGCTTCATAGACAAAGGCGCGCTCCATTTCGCCCTTGTCCCCGGCGGCGGTTGCGCCGGCAGCGTCGCCCTCTTCCTCGGTGGCGTCTTCCGGTTCATCCTCAACCAACACATCATCAAGCAGCTCTTCCTCAGGCGTGTCCTCGCCCCTGGTCAAGAGCCACAGCTCAACCGGCGGGTCAAACTCGTCATCCCGCAGTGTGGACAGGCTGGCTTCCTCGTCGTAGCGAAGTTCGGTCGCCTCCTCCTGCATCGCGTGCTCAAACACCAGGTTGGTGGCCGTCAAAATGTTCTTGTTGGAACGGAAGTTTTCCTTGAGGTTGATGAGGCGGGAGGGGGCGTTTTCCTCCGTGCTGAAGCGCTTGTATTTGTTTAGGAACAAGAGGGGATCCGCCAGGCGGAAGCGGTAGATGCTCTGCTTGACATCGCCCACCATGAACAGGGTGTTGCCCTCGCCGTGCAGTTTCCCGATGATGGCTTCCTGAATCTGGGAGGTGTCCTGGTACTCATCCACAAACAAAGCGTCATAGGAAGAAGCCGCCTCCATTTGCACCTTGGGGTCATTAAGGGCCTTCAGCGCCAGGTGCTCCAGGTCATTGAAGTCCCAAAGCGCTTTCGCGGCCTTCTTTTCCTGGTAGTTCTCATGCGTGGCTTTGACCAGGGCGGACAAGGCCCTCAACTGGGGCAGGGTGGAGGCCAGGCCTGCCGCCCATTTTTCGGCCTCGAGCTCGTTCTGGGGCAGCAGCTCCAGGGCTTTTTTAATCAGTTCTTTGATATCTTTCCGGATGCGGTCCTTTACCTGGGTGACCAGGGCCTCGTCCTCTTCCGGGTCTGTTTTTTTTCTTCCGCTGAGTTTGGTGTAATTGGGTGTGTTCCAGGTAAAGCGTTCTTCGCCCTGGATGCGCTCGCGCAGAAGCCTCGCCATGTTCAGGTCGTCCGTCAGCGCGGGAATGTAGCGTGCGGGCCCCAAGGGCAGGTGACAGATTTCAAGCCCGGTTCTGGCCAGTTCCTCAGCGCCCTGCAGCATCAGGCAGGCTTCCCTTGTCATTACCTTGTACCAGGGGTGCTCATACAGGGAAATAATGGGGGAGTTGTCTATCATCCTGTCCAGCCACTCAAAGGGCGCCTCCTGGCTCATCAAAAAGGCGTAGAGGTTCCGCACCATGGTGATGATTTCGTCCTCTTTGAAGCGGTCGGTCAGGCTGATGAAGTCCTCTGTGGGCGTCTCATGCGCCTGGTCCAGCGTCTCATCCAGGGCGGCTGTTTTAAGTTCATCAGCTAGCGATTCATCTGCAAGCTTGCTCATCGGGTCCGTACCCACCGCTTGAAAATGCGCCTTAATCACCCGCATGCAAAAGCTGTGCAGGGTTGAGATATCCGCCCGTCCCAGGGCGGCGTATTGCTTTCTTAGGTGCTCGTTGTCCTCCGCGTTCTGACTTAGAAGGTCGGTCAAGCGCTCCTTCATCTCATCCGCCGCCGCGTGGGTGAAGGTCATCACCAGCATGCGGTCCAGCTGCATCCCTTCCTTGAGCAGGCTCATCACCCGCTCAATGAGGACGGCGGTTTTGCCGCTGCCCGCGGCAGCGGACACCAGGATTTCCTTGTTCCTGGCGGTGATGGCCTGCTGCTGGCGCGGCGTCCACTTAGGCATCATTGGCCTCCAGAAGGTGCTCAAACGCGGTCTTAACCGCCCTTTTGCCTGAGGAATAGGTCAAAGCGCCTTGCTGGTAAACGGCGAAGGGCTCACGCATGGGCGCGTCACAGCTCAACTCAATGGACGCGCCCTGCACAAAGGCGCCGGCTGCCATGATGACCTGGTCGGTATACCCGGGCATCGCCCAGGGCTCTGGGGCCGCGAAGGAATCAACCGGTGAGGCGCTCTGGATGCCCCGGCAGTAGGCGATGACTTTTTCTGGCGTGCCCAGCACCAGCGCCTGGATGATGTCGCTGCGCTTTTCAAACGCGCCGGGCAGGGCGCTCATGCCCAGCAGTTCCGCCACCCTGGCGGCCAGTGCGGCTGTTTTCTTTGCCTGGCACACGGTGTGGGGCGCCATGAACAGACCCTGGTAAAAGGGGCGGTAGGAGGCCTCCAGGCTGCCCACTTCCCGGCCGATGCCAGGTGCGGTCAGGCGGTTTTCAATTCTGGAAATCGCGCGCGCACTTCCCGCCAGGTAGCCGCCGGTGGGTGCCAGGCCGCCTCCCAGGTTCTTAATCAGGCTGCCCGCGACCACATCCGCGCCATAGAAGGTGGGCTCATCCTCGGTCACAAAAGCGCCGTAGCAGTTGTCCACAAACACAAAGACGTCGGGCTTTTTCGCTTTGACCGCTGTAATGAGTTCCTTCATGTCCTCCGGAAAGAGCGAAGGCCGCAAAGCGTAGCCGCGGCTGCGCTGGATAAAGACCACCTTGGTTTTTTCGCTCATCAAATTTAGGACCGCGGGCACATCAATCGCGCCCTGCGGGGTCAATTCCACGGTCTTGGCGACAACGCCCAGCTCCTTCAATGAGCCGGGCTCATTGTCAAAGCCAATCACGCCGTGCAGGGTGTCATAGGGCGCGCCGCTGGCTAGGAGCAGCTCATCCCCCGGCAATAGCAGGCCGAATAAGCCCAGGGCCAGGGTGTGCGTGCCGCTGGCTAGCATGGGCCGGCAGATGGCTTGCTCGGCACGGAAGACATCGGCGCAGATTTTTTCCAGCGTGTCCCGGCCCACATCGTCATAGCCATAGCCGGTGGACGCCGCAAAATGCATGGCCGCCACCCGGTTTTTCTTAAACGCGTCCAGCACCCGGTCAGTGCCCGTCTGCTCCACCCGGTCAAATTCCAGAAAAACATCCCTCAGGTCGTTTTCGGCCTGTTGAATCAGCTCATTGATTTGAATCATCTCTCGCTCATTTCCTTGATAATGGTGTCCACATTGCGGGCTGTTCCGTCCTGCCCGTTTAGCCATTTGACAGCCTTCTCGGCCTTAAACCAGGTCATCTGCCGCTTGGCGTAATTGCGGGTGCGCCGCTTGAGGGTTTCAAGCGCTTCCTCAAGGTCAGCTAGCCCGTTCAGACAGGGCACCAGCTCCTTGTAGCCCAGGCCCTGCATGCTCAGGGAGTCAAGTGGGACGCCCTTGTCCATCAGCGCTTTGACCTCGTCCACCAGCCCCATTTCCATCATCCGGTCCACCCGGGTATTGATGCGCTCATACAGCGTTTCCCGCGGCCAGAGCAGGGCATAGGCTGTCAAATCATAGAGGAGGGGCGGCTTGTCCACCCTGGTTTGCTCAGAGAGCGGCCGGCCGGTTATTTCCACCACCTCCAGCGCGCGGATAACCCGGCGCAGGTTGTTGGGGTGCAGGCTTTCGGCGCTCTTTTTATCCTTTTCCATCAGAACCCGGTGCACGGCTTCATTGCCTTGCTCCTGTGCCAGGGCCTGGTAGCGCGCGCGGATGGTTTCATCCGCCTGGGTGCCCCCAAAGTCCATGCCGCCTGAGATGGCGCGCAGGTATAGGCCGGTGCCGCCGCAGAAAATGGGCAATTTGCCCCGGGCATGAATGTCTTTGATGGCGTCTTCGGCCAGTCTGGCATACTCTGCCACTGAGAAGGGCTCCCCGGGCTCAATGATGTCCAGCAGGTGGTGCTTCACCTGTTGCTGTTCATCCTTGTCCGGCTTGGCGGTGCCGATGTCCATGCCCTTGTACACCTGCATGGAGTCCATGCAGACAACCTCGCCGTTTAAGGCTTCGGCCAAGGGAATGGATAAGGCGGATTTGCCGGAGGCCGTCGGCCCGGTCAAGACCAAAACGCGGTTTCTCATCAGTCCTGAATGCGCCGGAAACGCTTTTCCAGCTCTTTGCGGGTCAACTCCAGGGCGATGGGCCGCCCGTGCGGGCAGGTGGGAATGGTGCCCTTGTCCAGCATCTCATCCACCAGGTGCTGCAGCGCGTCCTCTGGCAGGCGCTCCCCGCCCTTGACCGCATGTTTGCAGGAGGCCATGATGATGCGCTCCCTGCGGCTCTTGCGGCTCAGACCGCCCCTGTCCTTGAGTTCATCCAGGGCGTCCAAAAAACTGCGCTCAGCCATGGGCTCGCCCAATTCTATGGGTACGCTGATGAGGCGCACCGCCCTGTCGCCAAAGTCCTCCGCCTCAAACCCGGCCTGGGCCAGGTCGTCCCGGTAGGCTAGGTAGGCCTGGTAGTTGGGGTAATCCAATTCCAGCACCAGGGGCAAAAGCAGGGTCTGGGAGGGCTGGGTGGTGTCAGCGGAGGCCATCAGCCGGTCAAACAGCAGCCGCTCGTGCAGGGCGTGCTGGTCAATGAGCAGGATGCGCTCTCCCTGCTGGACAATGATGTAGGTATGGAAGGCCACGCCCAACACGGTAATCCCGCGGTCTAAGTGGTCGGTCTCCTGATGTCTGATTTGCTCAACCTGCTCAGGGGCCGGCTGGATGACGGCCTGCTTAGTGATAATCAACCGCTCCGGTACCTCGGCCGGGCGTTCCCTGATGATGTCTTTCGCGGCAAAGGCGCGGCTCACCTGCGGCTCTTCCGTGATTTGCGGCGCCGTCTGCTGGCGGATAATGGGCGCGTCGTTGGGCTCCTGCCGGATAACCTGGGCCTCATCCCGCTTTTCCTCAATTTCAAACAGCGGCGGCGGGCTCTCCAGCGGCGCTGTCTGCAGCGCGTCTGAAACGATGCCCTGCAGCGCTGACAAGACAGCCTGCTCGTTTGAAAAGCGCACTTCCCACTTGTTAGGGTGCACGTTCACATCCACCAATTCATAGGGCATGCTGAGGTTTAAGGCGAAGATGGGGTAGCGGCCTATCATCACCCGGTGGCGGCAGGCTTCCTCCACCGCTCTTGACAACTGGGGTGAGCGCACCGCGCGGCCGTTTAGGAAAAAGTGCTGGTGGCCGCGGTTGGCGCGGGCCTGCTCGCCAATCCCCAAAAAGCCCTTGACCAAAAGCCCCTGGGCGTTGCCGTCCACCGGCACCAGCGCCTTCATCGTGGCCAGGCCGTAGATGGCCAGCAGCGCGTTTTGCAGGCTGCCATCCCCGGGGGAGGAGTAGAGCAGTTTACCGTCCGCGCTGAAGCGGAAGGCGACGTCCGGCCGGGAGAGAATCAACTGTTCCATCAGTTCCGCGCACAAGGCGGTCTCCCGCTGCGGCTTTTTCATGAAGTCCCGCCGCACCGGCGCGTTGTAAAACAGATCCCTGACGGTGATTTGCGTGCCCTCGGCGCAGGCGGCCTCGGTGATGGACACCAGTTTGCCGCCTTCGTTTACGGCTTTCATGCCGCTCTCCTCGCCTTTTTGCCGGGTTTGCAGGGTCACCTTGCTTACCCTGGCGATGGACGCCAAGGCTTCACCCCGAAAGCCCAGGGTGGCGACGCGGTGCAGGTCCTCCGCCCGGCCCAGCTTGCTGGTCGCGTGCGGCAAAAAGACCAGGTTCAGGTCAGAGGGCGCGATGCCGCCGCCGTTGTCCGTCACCCGGATGAGGTCAAGCCCGCCGCCTTCAATGGCGACGCTCACGGCCTTGGCGCCCGCGTCCAGGCTGTTTTCCACCAGCTCCTTAATGCAGCTGCTGGGGCGCTCCACCACCTCGCCCGCGGCGATTAATTGCACCACGTCGCTTGGCAGCACACGGATTTTTCCAGTCATTCTGTCTCCTTACAGTTTCCTTGCCTTTTCCTTCAAGAGGAACAAATGATTCAAGGCCTCCATCGGGCTCATCTGCAGGACGTCCAGGTTGGCCAGCTCCTGGAGGAACTCCACCCTGGCATAGTCGCCCAATTGCATCTGCTCGTTCTTTTTGGCCTTTTTCTCCAATATGTTTTGTCCGATGGTGTCATTGGTGATGTTGCTGGCTTCCAGCCGCGCTAAAATCTCACGCGCTCTTGATACCACGCTCCGTGGCACGCCCGCCATGCGGGCCACATACACGCCAAAGGACTTGTCCGCCCCGCCGCGCTTGATTTTGTGCAGGAAGATGACCTCATCGCCCATCTCCCGCGTCAAGACGCTCAAGTTGACCACGCCGGGCAGGGAGCCCTCCATGCCGGACAATTCATGGTAGTGCGTTGCAAACAGGGTAAGCGCGCCGGATTTTTCCGGGTTGGCCAGGTATTCAACCGCCGCCCAGGCGATGGACAAGCCGTCCAAGGTGCCCGTGCCGCGGCCCACCTCGTCCAGTACCACGAGGGAATTTTTGGTCGCCCCGCGCAGAATCTGGGACAGCTCCGTCATCTCCACCATGAAGGTGGATTGGCCGCTGGCCAGGTCATCCTGCGCGCCGATGCGGGTAAATACATTGTCCAATAACGGGATGTCCGCTTCCATCGCCGGCACGAAGGAGCCCAGGTGCGCCATAATGGCAATCAGCGCGGTCTGGCGCATGTAGGTGGATTTGCCGGCCATGTTCGGCCCGGTTACTATCATCACCCGCTCATCCCGGTTCATCTGGGTGTCATTGGGCACAAAGCCGCCTTCCGGCAGCGCGCTTTCCACCACGGGGTGGCGGCCTTCCTGGATGTCCAGGATGCCCTCTTGGTTGATTTTGGGCCTGACATAGCGCTTTTCCATCGCCACGCGGGCTAAGGACTGCAGCGCGTCCAGGCTCTTGTAGCCCAGCGCCAGGTCCTTGAGCGCCGTGATGTGCTCATCCAGATGCTCCAATACGGCGGTGTACAGCTCGTTTTCAAGCCGTGCCGTTTCCTCCTGGGCAGACAGCGCGCGGCGCTCCAAATCATTCAGTTCTTCGGTCGTGTAACGCTCGGCGTTGGCCAGGGTCTGCCGCCTGATGTAGCGCTCCGGCACCATGGCGTAGTTGGATTTGGTCACCTCGATGTAGTAGCCGAAAACGCGGTTGTACTGCACCTTCAGGTTCTTAATCCCGGTCTCTTCCCGCTCCCTTGATTCCAGGTCGGATATCCATTTGCGGCCGTCCCTGGCCGCCAGGCGCGCCTCATCCAGGTCCTGGCTGTAGCCTTCCCTGATGGCGCCCCCGTCTGAGAGCAAGACCGGCGCGTCGGGCGAGATGGCGCGCAGCAGCAAGTCGGTTAGTTCCGCCTGCGGGCTTAGCAGCCTGCGGATTTCATCAAAGCCGTCCTGGGTCAAATCCTTTAAGATGTCCTGGGCTTCGGGCGCTTTTTGAAGGGAGCGCAGCAGCGCCAGGCAATCCCTGGGGTTTAAGGTGCGGTAACTGAGCTTGGATAAGAGGCGCTCCAGGTCATAGACCTCGTTTAACAATTGGCCGACCTCTTCCAGAGTCAGGGGGTTCTGGTAGAGGGCCTCCACGCAATTAAGCCGCGCTTCAATCTGCGCTTCGTCAATCAGCGGCTTTTCCACCCAGGAGCGCAGCAGCCTTGCGCCCATGGCCGTTTTGGTCTTGTCCAGTTCATACAGCAGCGTGCCCTTGCCGGACTTGCCCTTCAGCCCTTCCACCAGTTCCAGGCTGCGCTTGGTGTTGTTGGGCAGGGGCATGAACTGGTCCTTGTGCAGCACGCTCACGCCGGTGATGTGCTTTAAACTGATTTTCTGGGTGTCGTTGATGTAGGCCAGCAGGCCGCCTACCGGGCAGATGAGCAGGTCATCCTTGGGGTTTAGGCCGATGGCCTCGGTGTTCTTGATTTGAAATTGCTCAAAAATGGCGCTCTGCGCGCGCTTTAAAGCAAAGCCCTCCTTGCGCACCGTGCTGATGAAGCCTGAAAACAGCTCCCTCAAGCGCTCCTCATCATTGCTGATGACCTCACTGGGCTGCTGGGACTGCAAAAACGCGCCCAGGGCTTCCGGCCCTTCCGGGAAGGCGCGGACAAAGAGCTCACCCGTTGACACATCACAAAAGGCCAACCCGGCTTTCTTGCCGGCAAAATAGGCCGCGGCCACAAAGCGGTTCTCCAGGTGCTTGTGGGCAAGGTCCTCAGAATAGGTGCCGGGCGTAATGATGCGGACCACGTCGCGCTTGACCAGGGTTTTGGTCTTGGCGGGGTCCTCGGTCTGCTCGGCGATGGCAACCTTGTAGCCCCTGGCGATGAGCCTGGCGATATAGGCGTCCACCGCGTGCCAAGGCACGCCGCACATGGGCGCGCGCTCCTCAAGGCCGCAGTCACGGCCTGTCAGGGTCAACTCCAGCTCACGGCTGGCGGTGACGGCGTCCTCAAAAAACATCTCATAAAAATCGCCCAAGCGGAAAAACAGGAGGGTGTCCGGGTTGGCCTCCTTCAATTCCAGGTACTGGCGCATCATCGGGGTCAGTTCTGCCACGTCGCAATCTCCTTGATTGATAACAAGATTATACCATGAACTGGCCCATCCTGTTGCCCAAAGGGCGGTTTTAGTAGCAAAAAGGCCGCTGCTTTCGCTGCGGCCTTTTTACATGAAAGGTCAGGGTTTAATAAGGCTGATTCAATCAGCGCACATCCCCGCAGCCGGAACAACCGGCGCAGCCGCCTTCGCTGCCGCAGCCGGCTTCGGCAAATTCATCCTCGCCCGTCAGTTTGGCCTGCAGCGCGCGGTTGACGCGCTCCATCAGGCGGTTGAAGTTCAGCCTGGCGATATTGGCTTCCACCATGCTGGCGTGGTTGGCAATCTGCTCCTGAATCTTGTCCGCCTCATCTTCCAGGGCGTTTAAGGCGTCCTCGTCCGCTTCCTCGTCCAGCTCTTTCTCCGCGATCTGGTCGCGCAGGTCGGCATAGGTGGCGAAGAGGTCGGACAGCTCGGTGTTGGAGGAGGCTTTGTTCTCCTCCTGGTTTAAGTTCTTGAATTCCTCGGACTCAGCAATCAGCTGGCCCAGTTCACGTGCTTTTTCCAGAATGTTTTCCATGTGGTTCTCCTTTAAATTTGAATCGCTTTGAGTGTGTTGCTCCCCTGAGCGGTGAATCTGACGGGCACAATCTGCCCGATTTGGTCGGTGCTGCCCGCGAAATTGCAGGCGGTTCCGCGCGCGGTCTTGCCGGTTAACTGCTTGCCGTCGCGCTTGGAGGTGCCCTCCACCAGCACGCTTCCCTCCTGCCCAATGAGGCTGTGCAGGACTTCGGATGTAATCTGGTCTTGTGCCTTGATAAGGCGCTGGATGCGGTCAGTGGCGACCTCCGGGTCAATGCGGCCGGGCAGTTTGGCCGCGGTGGTCCCGGTTCGGGGCGAGTAGATGAAAGTAAAGGCGCTGTCGTAGCGCACTTCCTCAACCAGGGACAGGGTCTCCTGGAACTGCTCCTCCGTTTCTCCGGGGAAGGCCACAATCAGGTCGGTGGTCAGGCCAATGTGGGGCATGGCGTCCCTCAAGGCCTTCACCCGGCCAAGGTACCACTCACGCGTATAGCGGCGGTTCATGGTCTTGAGCATCTCGTCGCTGCCCGATTGGGCGGGCAGGTGCAGTTGCGGGCAGACGGCCGGGTTGTCGGCCATCTCGCGGATGAGTTCGTCTGAGAGGTCCTTGGGGTTGCTGGTCATGAAGCGCAGGCGCTTGATTCCGGTGTCTTTCAGCGCGTGCAGCAGGTCATGGAAGCGGGCTTTGCCATGGTCGGTGCCGTAGGAGTTGACGTTTTGGCCCAGCAGCATGATTTCCTGCACGCCGTCTTTGACCAGGGCTTCGGCCTCCTTGACAATTTGGCCCAATTCCCGGCTCCGTTCCTGGCCGCGCACCATGGGCACGATGCAGTAGGAGCAGAAGTTGTCACAGCCGTACATGACCGTCAGGTAGGCGAAAAACGGGGAAGAGCGCAGGACGGGCAGGCCTTCGTACAGCGTGCTGTCCTCCCCCTTCTGGAAGGCTTCCTCCCGCCGTCCCTCAAGGGCGGCGTACAGCCTCTGGGGCAAGCGGTAAATCTCCCCGGGGCCAAAGCTAAAGTCCACATGGGGATAGCGTGTTCTCAGCTTTTCCGAAAATCCGTCCTGCTGGGCCAAGCAGCCGCAGACCCCAACCAGCAGTTCCGGACGCTTTTTTTTGATTTCCTTGGTAAAGATGATGTTGCCCATCGCCCTGCGCTCGGCGTTGTCACGGATGCAGCAGGTGTTAAACAGGATGAGGTCGGCCTCATCCCTCTCCTGGGTCATGCTCATGCCCATGCGCTCCAGCATACCGCTTAAGGTCTCAGAGTCATGGGCGTTCATCTGGCAGCCATAGGTGATGATGTGATAGGTTTTGGGCCGGTCCGGGCGGGATTTGATTTCCCTGGCCAGGTTCTCCTGGCTGATGATTTCCTCCCGGTCAATCGGCCTGATGGCGTCACGCATGGTCGGGTTCTTCCTCCTGGGCAAGTTCATTTGTCAAGGTCTGTGCGGGCAGGGTGTTTTCAGCCCTGCGCCTGGTCATTTCCAAGAGGCCAAGGCGGGTAAAGCCCAGGACCTCGCTGGACATTCTGTCTTCCCTCAGCGCCTCTTCAAGCGCCAGCTTTACCTTTTCGCGCTGGGCGTCATTGGGCATGTCGATAAAGTCAATCAGGATGATGCCGCCAACCCGCCTTAACAAAAGCAGGCGCGCGATTTCCTTTGCCGCCTCCAAATTGGTGCGCAGCGTCAGGTCCCCGGCCTTGCCGGTGTCCTTGCCGGTGTTCACGTCAATGAGCAGCGCGGCTTCGCAGGGGTCCAAGACCACCTGGCCGCCCGAGGGTAAGTATACCCGCCGTTTCAGCGCCAGATAGCGCTGCTGCTCCACGCCGTACAAAGAAAAGGGGTTTTCCTCAATCTGATAGGGCAGGTTCAAGGCCGCCGCTGTCTTTTCATCATCGCAGACCACCCTTTGGGGCAGTTCGCGCACGTCTCTTAGCAGGCGCTCGATAATCCCGGGGGCGGGCAATAGCAGGGCGGGGGCCGTGGTTCTCTGGGCCTTTTGCTCAATATCCCGCCAGAGCTCCATTTGGGCAGCAATCTCCCGCTCAATGGCCTTTTTCTCAGCGCCTTCCGCGCTCGCGCGCAGCACTAGGCCCATGTTTTCCGGGCACAGCCGCCGGGCCAAGGCCTTCATCGCCTGCTTGTCGTTTGAGCGCTTGCTGGCGTGGGCGTATTTGCCGTTTGGCAGCAGCATGGCGTAGCGCCCCGGCAGGGTGATGTCCTGGGTCAAAAAAGCGGCCTTGCCGCCCTGAGCGGGCTTTTTGATTTGAACCAAAATCGGGTCGCCTGGCCGCACGGTCTGAGCACTGAGCATCTCATCAAAAGGCAAAAAGCCTTCCACCCCGTTTTTGATGACCACAAACATCGCCTTTAAGCTTTTCATTACCCGGGCGGCCTTGCCCAGGTAAATGGCGCCTGACTGCTCCTCCTGGTTTGTGTTTAACTCGCAGTACTCATAAAGCAGCCTGTTGTTCATGAGCGCCAAGGCCGGCGAATCGCCCTTGGTGCGAATCAGCAGTTCTTTCAAGGCTTCTCCAGGGGCACAAAGCGCTCATCCAAGAGGGCGGTGCGCGTGATTCTCATCCTGGGTGCTTCAACACCCGCAAAGGTGGACAGCAGGCTTAACAATTGGTCCGGCTTGCCGGTGCCCTTTTCCGTGATGGCCAAGACAGCCGCCAGGCTGCCGTCCTTGACGCTCAGGTTGTATAAAAGCGGCCTGAAGTCATCCTCGCGCTCGCCGGATTTGGTTTTCTTGGTGTAAGGCAAAGTGCTCTGCTTGAGGAATTCGGGCACCGCGTCAAACAGTTTGGGCGCGTCCTCATACGGGGTGAGGCGGTAGACCGCCGCGGCCAGCCTGGCCATGGCAGGGGCCACCTCATCCTCCAGCAGCTTCGCGTCCTTGGCCTTCATGCCTTCCGGCAGGTTGGGGTTGAGCTGGTTTAAGAAATTCTGCTCCGACATGATGGCGCTGACAGGCAGCTCCATGATTTCCCGCTCGCCCTCAATGCCAACGGACAGGGGTGCTGCGAAGCTCAGCAGCAGGTGGGGGTTAAAGCCCTGGGAATAGACGACCGGCAGCCTGCTCCTTCTGAGCGCCCGCTGCATGGCGCGCTGCAGGTCCAGATGCCCCAAAAAGCGGTGCGCGCCTGTTTTTTCAAATACGACCAGCATCTTCATGGCAGGCACACCCCGTCAAAGCGTCTAAGTCCGCAGCCTTCGCAGCCCAGCCGGCAATCAGGTGTGGTCTGCTCCTTGCCCGCGCGCTCGTTCTCCAGCCACAAGTAGGCCTTGGTGACGCCGATGTCCACAAAATCCCAGGGCAGAAGCTCGTTCTTGGTGCGCACGCGGTTGGCGTAGAAATGGGGGTCAAGCCCCGTGTCGGAGAAGGCCTGCAGCCAGGCGTCATACTTGAAATGCTCATTCCAGCCGTCCAGGCGGCAGCCCAGTTCATAAGCGCGCAGGAGAACCTGTCCCAGCCGCCTGTCACCCCTGGCAAAGCAGGCTTCCAGGAAGCTGGTCTCCGGGTCGTGCCAGTTGAAGGTCACGCCCTTGATGCGCAGCGCTTCACGCAGCAACAATTGCTTTCTCTTGATTTCGGGCAGGGTGTCCTGCGCCGCCCATTGGAAGGGGGTAAAGGGCTTGGGCACAAAGGTGGAGGCGCTGACCACCACTTTCAAGCCCTTGGCTCGTTTTTCCCGGGGCAGGGCGTAATAGGCGGCGACCACTTTACGCGCCAGGTCGGCAATGCCCAGCAGGTCCTCATCCCGCTCGGTGGGCAGGCCAATCATAAAGTACAATTTGACCTGGCTCCATCCGGCTTCAAAGGCCTCGCTCACCGAGCGCATCAGGTCTACCTCGGTCACGCCCTTGTTGATGACGTCGCGCAGCCGCTGCGTCCCGGCTTCCGGGGCCAGGGTCAGGCCGGAT
This sequence comes from uncultured Christensenella sp., assembly GCA_964534515.1. Lineage (GTDB taxonomy): Bacteria > Bacillota > Clostridia > Christensenellales > Aristaeellaceae > UBA6115. Next base: position 3,174 of record CAZHPW010000043.1, on the reverse strand, counting down.
TTCTTGACCTGGGCGGTATCTGTCAGCGCGTCCTGTAATTTGTTGTCAATGCGCAAGCTGGGCAGGGAGAGGGCGACCATCTTATCCTTGAACTGCTCATTGAGCCCGCCGATTAACTCCATCAGGCAGGTGTAGTCGCCCGTTGACAGGCTGGACAGGCTCATTTCCTCATAGCCCGTGCTGTCAAACAGGCTCTGCGCCAATTCCAGCAGTTTTTCGGGGCTGCGCTCGCGCACCGGACGGTAGAGCATGCCCGCCTGGCAGAAACGGCAGCCGCGGGTGCAGCCGCGCATCACCTCCAGCACAATCCGGTCGTGGACGGCTTCGGTGAAGGGCAGGGGAATGGTCTTGGGGAAGGGCGCGTTGTCCAGGTCCAGTTCAATGCGCTTGCGGATGGTTTTCTGCGCCATGTCCGTTGTCGGTTCAAAGGAGGCCAGGGTGCCGTCCTCATGGTAGCGTGCCTCATACAGCGCGGGCACGTACACGCCCGGAATCTGCGCCAGGCTTTCCAAAATCTGCCGGCGGCTCAAGTTGTTTTTGCGCCCGGAACCAACCGCGCGCAGCATCTCGTTGGTCGCGGTTTCGCCGTCGCCCATCAAAAAGGCGTCGATGATGTCAGCCAGGGGCTCGGGGTTAAAGGCACAAGGGCCGCCCGCGATGACAATGGGGGCGTTTTCATCCCTGTCCTTATTTTGAAGGGCGATGCCGCCAAGGTCCAGCATGGACAGGATATTGGTGTAGCTCATCTCATACTGCAGGGTGAAGCCCACCACATCAAACTCGCTCAATGCCCTGCGGCTTTCCAGGGAAAACAGGGGGATGCCCTGCTCCTTCATGCTGTCAGCCATGTCCACCCAGGGCATCATCGCGCGCTCGCACAACAGGTCATCTTCCAGGTTGACCGTCTCATACAGCACCTTCATGCCCAGGTGGCTCATCGCCACCTCATAGTTGTCGGGGAAGGCAAAGCAGAAGGTGGTTTTGTTGGCCCAATCCTTCCTGACGCTGTTGACCTCCCCGCCCGTATACCGGGCAGGCTTTTGTACCTGCTCCATCAGTGCTTCCAGGCGCTGCAATTGTTCCTTGTTCAAAGTCTTCCTCCATCAAAAAACGGTTCTTTCATCTTAACACAGCCGGACATGTTCGTCACGCGCTGCCGGTGGGTGAAATCTTGCCCCGGGGCTGTCCAAAGCAGGGGTGGTTCATGTATAATAAGCAAAAATTATTTTGTGGGAGCAAATTATGTCTGAGAGAGTCAGTCTTGCGGTTCCTACCCCACAACAAATGGCCTGGCAGGACATGGAACTGGGCTTGTTCATCCATTGGTTCCCCATGGGCTGGTACCAGGAAATTGATGAGGCCAGGGTCATGGACAAGGCCTATCAAAAGGAACTCCTGGCCCGGTGCACCTGTGAGCGTCTGGATACCGACCAATGGGTGCAGTCCGCCCTGGACCTGGGCGCCAAGTACCTGATGTTTGTGGCCAAGCATGCCCTGGGCTTCTGCGCCTGGCAAACAAACGCGGGCGACTTTGGCATGAAGCAGATTCCCTACCAAAACGGCCGGGGTGACGTGGTGCGCGATTTGGCCGCCTCTTGCGAGAAGGCGGGCATCCGCCTGGGCATCTACCTGGCGGCTGACACCATGGTGATGAACGTGGCCCAGGCCGGCATCGCCCGTGACCCCGTATTCCAGGAGGAATATGACCGCATCTACCGCCAGTGGCTCACTGAGTTGCTCAGCCGCTACGGCGATGTGGTGGAGGTCTGGTTTGACGGCTCCCTGAACATTGACGTCGCCGACATCCTGCGCCGCTATGCCCCCCGTGCCATGGTCTTCCAGAGCCGCTTTGCCACCATCCGCTGGGTGGGGCAGGAGGAGGGCTATGCCTCTGACCCTGCCTGGAACGCGGTGCGCTTTGAGGACGCCAAGACCGGCGTCGCCACCCAGCGCCAGGGCACACCCCATGGGGATGTCTGGCTGCCGCTGGAGTGCGATGCCCGCCTCCGCGCGGACTGGGGGTATCATGAGAACCTGGCTGAAAACCCCCTAAGAAGCCTGGATGAGCTAATGGGCATGTATTACAATTCCGTCGGCCATGGCGCGGTGCTTCTCATCAACCAGGCGCCCCACCCCAAGGGGCACATCATCAAAGAGGACATGGCGCGCATGAAGGAATTCGGCGAGGAAATCAAGCGCCGCTTTGACAAGCCCGTCCTTGATGGAAGGGGCAAGGGCTCGGTCATTGAACTGAGCCTTGAGCCCGGAACTGTCTTTGACCACATCTTCCTGATGGAGGACATCAAAAAGGGTGAGCGTGTGCGGGAGTACCGGGTGGAAGCCCTGATAGGCGGCACTTGGCAGGTCTTGTCCACCGGCAGCGCCATTGGGCATAAGAAAATAGATTATTTTGAGCCGGTGCGTCCTGAGAAGGTTCGCCTGGTCGTTGTCAACTCGGTGGGTCAGCCGCTGCTGAGAAAAATCGCGCTTTACAACGTGGGCAAGCGCCCCGCGCCTTTTGTTAAAAACCTGCCAGGTGAGCAGCTGGTGGGCGACTTTGGCACGGAGCTGTATGACAGAAAATGCCTCAAGGCGCGCTTTTCCTTCCCCTTGGACCGCTTCATCACCCAAGCCGGGCAGTACCTCATCACCTTCAGGCTGCATGAGGACAGCCACCAGAACCTGGGCATCGAGGAAGCCTGGATGACCATCAACGACATCCGCCAGGAAGCCTACTTAACCCCGGGGGAGGAGCCCCATTCCTACCACCTCAACATCGGCGGGCTTTACGGACGGATGGGGTTTCACGCGCTGAGCAAGCTGGACGGGATGCACGGCATCAGAGGCGAGGTCTACATCAAGAGGTTGGCCTGATTTATTTACGCTTTCCGGGTATATTGCTCATGTGAACCAAACCCCAAAAGGAGAGAACAATGAGCATTACCCTTGAAGACGTCAAGCGCAACCCGGCGGTGCGCGCCTATATACAAAAATCGGATGAGTCCTTAAAGGTCATCGGCTATACCGAGCACAGCTTTGCCCATGTCACCAAGGTGGCGGTCACCGCCAGGGACATCCTGAGCAAAACCGGCCACAGCGAGCGGGACGGCGAATTGGCCGCGGTCGCGGGCTACCTGCATGACATTGGCAACCTGGTCAACCGCAACCGCCATG
>CAZHPW010000042.1:0-18979 GCA_964534515.1 uncultured Christensenella sp. | reverse complement strand
CATAGCCGTACTGGCGCTTGAAGATGGTGCGCGCCCAGCCGTTGTCCACATCCAGGAAGCCGACCTGCGCGCCCCTGTGCAGGGTGATGAGCGTTTCGCTGTTGGCGTCGGGGGAAGCCTTGATTTCAATGTCCCGGTCCATGGTCGCGAAATAATGGTTGACAGCCGTGCCGAATTTGGGCGTGTTGGCAAAATCCAGGGCGATGGGGTCCATGATGCGGTGGCGCAGAACCCAGCCCACCTTGTTATTGAGCAAAATGCCCACAAAGTTGGGCTGCACATCCACAATCTGAATGGGCGTGCCCGGCTTGTAGTTGGCCAGCACCTTGCCGCTCAGGTCGGGGATGTCATAGACATTGGTGGTGCTGTTGGGGAAATAGGTGCTGATTTTGGCGTTGTAAAGCACCTTGGTGGATTCTGCGCCCGCGGGAACCGCGGTCACAAACAGCACCAGGGCCAAGCCCAACAGCAAAAGGGAGCGCTTATTCACCCTTCTTTTGAAGTTTTTCATACACACCATCCTCGTTCTCAAGCCAAATCTGTTCCATCGTGGCTTCCATACCGGCGCGGAACTCTGCCAAATATTGCTGGCGAAGGTCGGCTTGCTCCTTGAGCTCCAGGTCGCACAGGCCTTCGGTTTTCTTTTTGCGTGCCAGTTCGTTGATTCTGTCAATGAGTTTCTTGTCCAAGTTGTACCTCCTGTCTTAGCATCAGTATACCCAAAACGGCGGGCAAGACCAGCGCGGGCAGATAGAGCCCGTAACTGAACAGTTTGCCCATTTCAGAACGGTCCACCAGGAATTCCACGCCCACAATGGCGAGGAGGATAAGGGGCAGCAATACCAGGCTGATGACTGGCAGGGCTTTGCTGCCCTGGCCGTGTTTAAGCAGCCGGACCGCCAGCCAGATGAGGGTGAGGGAGAACAGCACGGCGGAGAGCACCTGCTGCACACCGATAAAGCTGTAGCGCAGGTGGCCGTCATAGCGCAGGGACTCCATCAGCGTCTGGGTAATGCCGAACAACAGGCAAAAAAGGACGAACACCCTGCCCGGTTTTTTGGTTTTGGCCGCGAAGCGGGACAAGACCATGAGCAGGATGAGGGCAATCGCCGCTTCCAGCAGGTAGGTGCGCAGGTAGGCGTCATACTCATCACGCATCGCCAGAAAGCTATTGGCCAGCCAGTCGGTGGTGAGGGGGCGGGAGATGCCCAGGGCCGTAAAGCCCTCGCCCAAGCGGGCAAAGAACAAAAAGGCCGGGATGGCGACAGCCGCGCTGTCCAGCATCCTCTTAGCGTCGCTGCCGGCTGCTTTGGCGCCCAGCAGGGCGGCCAGAATAGCGCCCAAGAGCGCGCCAAACATGGCAAAGCCGCCCGTGGTGACATCCAGGATATTTTTAAGGTTTAAAAAGGGCTTGTAGTCAGGCTGGAGCAGGACAAACATGAGTCTGCTCAGCACAAAGCCCAGGATGAGGCCAAACAGACCGGTGCAGGCCGCGGCCAGGCGCTCCTTCCCGTCCTGATGGTTTCTGAAGAATAAAACCAGCAAGTAAGCCATTGCGCCCAGCATGACAAACAGCCCGTAGAGATACAGGGGCGTGCCAGAAACACTGAACGCGCGCGCGTCTTCAAACATGCTTTATTGCTCCGGTACGGCGCTCGCGAAATAAATCATGTCGCTCTGCGCTCGCTCGTTGGACTTGGTCTTGCTCTGGTAGTAATCGCCGTTGAACACCAGGGTGGCGGAGTTGCCGCCGTCCAGGTTGAAGGCCTGCATGCAGCCCAGGTCGTACATGAGGTTGGCCAGCTGCTCGTGGGTCATGCCGTCAGAGTCCTTCACCCGGCCTTCCACGTGCACGATGATGTAGTTCAGCGGCCCCAGCTGGCCAATGGCCATGCGCGGCTCTTCCCCATGCGGGTTGTAGCCGTAATCCGGGTCCAGGGTCAAAAGCTCGCCGTCCTTAACCAGGGCAGGCCCAAAGGTAAAGGCGTTGACAATCTTTTTGCCGCTGTCTTCAAAGGCGGCAATCTCGTCCTTATTGGACTTGATGAACAGGTTGAAGTCCCCGTTTTCATCAATGATGAGCAGGTCCTTGGTGCGGTTGGGCTTGTTGCGCACGCGCTCGCCCATGCGGTACTCAAAGCTGGTTTTCACCGGGTCATTGCTCATGTAGTTGGCGTTCATGGCGATGACGGCGTTGTTCTTTTCGGCCATGGAAGAAATCAAGGCCACGCGGCTGGAAGAGGGCTTGCCGGCGGTCGCGGTGCGCAGCTGGCTGGCGTCCTGAATGGCAATGGTCGCGATGCGCAGCACATTGCCGTCTGTCTCCCGCGTTTCAAGCGTCACCTGGATGCTCGCGTCCTGGTAGCCGGATTCGGTGAATCCATTGGGGTCAAGGGGCTTGCCGGGGGAGAAATCCATCGGCAGCGGTGTGATGGCAGGCGCGGTTTCCGCCTGCGCGCGGGGGAAGAGCAGGTGAAGCAGGCTGCTTCCTTCGCTATCCTCCTGCTCCCACAGCTCGTTGAGCATCCTGTCCTTGTCGTCGGTCAAGACGGCGCCTGAGGGCAGCACAAAGGGGATAACCAGGGTCAAGAGCAGGGCAAAAACCAAAATGAGGGTCGCTTTTTGTTTCATAAACTTATTTCTCCAGTTCCCGGGCAAACACCCAGGATTTTGATATGCGGTAGTTGAGGAAGAACAGCACGCTGTCCACGATGATTTTGGCCAGGGTCTTGTGCATGCCCAGGTAAACGTTCAAGGCGTTCACCAGGGTGGCGGATAAGAACATCACCACAATGACCAAGAGGAAGTAGCGCAGCATGGAGCGCTTGCTCCGCCTGGCGCGGAAGACGTACTGCTGGTTGACCTTGTAGTTGAACAGGGAACTTGCGATTCTGGCGATGACCGTCGCGGTTAAGACCAGGCCATAGTTTCTGTTCTGGGCAAAGGCCGGGAACAGCCAGGGAATGAGCACTGAGTCCAAGAGGGTAAACAGCAGGATGTCAATCAAGGTGGACAGGCCGCTGGAAGTCGCGAACTTCGCGAAATTGCCAAAGAGGTTTTTGTAGATGCGCCAGGAATCGCGGATGGGGTGGAAGTGGGTCCCAGCGTTCTCGTTTAAGTATATGGTGTCAATCGGCACAATCTCAAAGCCGATGGAGTAAATCGCGGCGTGGATGAGCATGTTCATCTCGTACTCAAAGCGGTTGCCGGACACGTCGATGAACTGCATCATCATCTCGCGGCTGATGCCCCGCAGGCCGGTCTGTGTGTCGGGCAGCCAATGCCCGTAAAGCAGTTTAAAGAAAAAGCTGGTCAGGCGGTTGCCGGTCTTGCTCTTGGGCGGCACGTTGGCCTTGGAAAAATCCCGGCTGCCCAGCACCAATTTATCCGGGGCCTTCAGCATGGCCTCGGCCACGGCCTGGCAGTCATGGGAGGTGTGCTGGCCGTCTGAGTCCGCCGTGATGACGCCGGGGGCGTCGGGCATGTTCATCATGATGTAATGCATGCCGTGCTTCAAGGCAAAGCCCTTGCCCTTGTTTTCAGGGTAGCCCAGGACAACGCATTCAGGCTTCTCCCTCAGCGCGTCAAAAAAGGAGGCGTAGTTTGGGCCGGAGCCGTCATCCACCACCACAATCTTGTTAAATCCGTTGTTAATCAGGTCATCCACGTACCTGCCCAGCTTCTCATCCGGGTGCAGGGACGGAATCAGAATGACCGCGTCTTCCTTGCGCAGAGCCTTGCCCTCCTTCACCATTCCTCAATTTTACAGTATACCTTTTTAAACATCCTTTTGCAAAATTGTTACAAGGAAATCCGGGCGTGAAAAAAGCCTTTAAAATCCTTGCCCCTGCTTTAATCAAACGGCGCAATGTGCTATTCTCATGCCGAGGTGAAAAAGATGATTGAATACGCTTGGGCTCGCCCCGAAGAAGAAAATGAACTGCTGGATTTTGGCAACCTGGTTTTCTCCATGGCGCACGCGCCGACAGACTTTAAAAAGATTCTGCCCAAGGTCTATGACCGCCCCGGGTTCTGCAGGATTTCACGCGTCGCGCGGCAAGACGGCCGGGTCATCGGCATGGTCGCGTCCCTGCCGGGCCATATGCAGGTCAGGGATAAAACCTTGAAATACGGCTACATTGGTACTGTGTCCACCCACCCCTACCACCGGGAAAAGGGCATCATGAAGCAGTTGATGCCCCAGGTGATGGAACACATGGCACAGGAAAACTATGATTTTTCCGTGCTCAGCGGCCAGCGCCAGCGCTATATGCACTATGGCTTTGAGGACGCGGGCAGCTGGCTGTCCCTGACCTTCACCAAAACCAGCTTGCGGCACACCATCGGCCCTGTGGATGCAAGCAAGTATGTCTTTAAACCCATGGACGCCTGGGATGAAAGCGATGTGGATTTTTGCTATGAGCTTTATACCAAGAGTGATTGCTTCTGCCACCGGAGGAAGGAAGACTTCATCCTGACCCTCAAATCCTGGGAAGGCCAGGCCTTTGTGGTGAGCGAAGGGGAAAAGAAGCTGGGTTACTGCGCCCTGGTGCAAGGCGGAATGACCGAGCAGCGCTTCCCGGATGAAGCGGTATTGCCTTTTGTCATTTCCGCCTACCTCAATCAAAAGGGGCTGGATTCGCTCACCCTTTCAAGCGATGAGGCCCTGCTTGCCCGCCAGCCGCTGCTATTTACCGCGGCAGATTCCTGGAACATCACCCCCCGGTTCATGCTCCATGTGTTCAACTGGGGCAAGGTCCTGGATGCCTTCCTGAAGCTCAAAGCCGGGCAGTGCACGCTTGAGGACGGCAGCGCCGTGATGAGGATAAAAGACAAGGGCACCTATCAAATCAAGGTGAAGGACGGGGTGCCAAGCGTCTCTGAGACTGATAAGGAGCCTGACCTGGTGGTAGACGCCTTTGAGGCGGTGCGCCTGGTATTCCTGCAGGTCAACGAATTTACCTGTGTGCCGACAGCTTTTAAAAACTGGTTCCCGCTGCCCCTGCCCTTCTCCGTCGCGGATGGTTTTTAGCAATATGTATTTCAAGCGGCCTGAATCAGGCCGCTTTTGCGTTTCCGTCACATTGGGGCAATGATGTATAAATTGTAAATTTTGCTTATATCCCGGACAGAACATCATCTTATTGTCCGTTTTGAGACGAGAAGGCGCTGTTCGGCGCTGAACCTTTTTGGTGTTTCCGATATAATATGTATAATTCATCTATGTCATCAATGATTTTATCAGGGGAGGCCTATGAGACGACTGAGTGAGGCGGTCATCTGGCACCGGAAGGCTGTCATTATCCTGACCTTGGTGTTGTGTGTCTTCAGCGTATTTGCCATGACAACGGTCAAGGTCAACTATAATTTGAGCGACTATCTGCCCACCTCTTCTCCAAGCCGCAAAGCGCTGGACAAGGTCACGGTTGAGATGCCCAGCCTGCAGCTTTATCTGCCGGGCTTAAGCCCGCAGGAGGCGCTTGAGGAAAAGCAGACGCTGCTCAAAGTCCCCGGGGTCAGTGACGTCATGTGGCTGGACAATGTCATGGACATCCGCAATGTCCCGGTTGAAACCATCAACCCGGAACTGCTGAAACAGTATTTTAGCGATGGTCCGCTTTACCAGCTCACCATTCCCGAGCCTGAGCAGGCGGCCGCCGTGGCCCAATTGCGCGAGACCTATCCTGACGCCCTCCTAAAAGGCACGGCCGCTGACAACGCCCAGCAAATCAACGTCACCATGGGGCAGATTTCCTCCATCATGGTCTTCCTGCTCCCTTTGTGCCTGCTCATCTTGTTCCTGGCCACCCGCCACTGGTTTGAGCCGGTTCTCTTCCTGCTCGCGATTGGCACTGCTATCTTACTCAATGAAGGCACCAACATCATCTTCGGTGAGATTTCCTATATTACCCAGGCCTGCGCCGCCATCCTGCAGCTGGCGGTCTCCATTGACTACGCCATTTTCCTTCTGCACCGCTTCCACGACTTCAGGGATGAGGGCATGGACGCGGTTGAGGCCATCAAAATGGCCATGGTGGAGGCCTCCGGCACCATCGCGTCCAGCGCGCTGACAACGGTCTTTGGTTTCCTGGCGCTGCTATTGATGCAGTTCCGTTTGGGCATGGACATGGGCTTGGTGCTGGCCAAGGGCGTTTTGCTGTCCTACCTGAGCGTTATGGTCTTCCTTCCCGCGGTCGCGGTCAGCACGGTCAAAATCATCGACAAGACCAGGCATCGCAATTTTATCCCCAGCTTCAAAAAATTCGGGCGCGGGGTTATCCGCTTCGGCGCGCCTCTGGCCTTGGTTATCCTGCTCATTTTGCCCCTGGCTTACCTCATGCAGGGCCAGAACACCTTCATCTATGGTTCCGGCGGCATGCACAGCCCCGAGTCTCCCATCCGTCAGGAATCACGGGCGCTGGAGGCGCGTTTCTCCGGCGACAGAATGATGCTGCTGACCGTGCCAAGGGGAGAGCGCGACAAGGAGATGGCGTTGAGCGCGGCCCTTAAACAGGTGCCCGGCATTACCTCCGTCATGTCCTATGTGGATACCGTGTCTGAGCATGTGCCGCCCCAGATGCTGTCAGAGGCCATCACCTCTCAGTTCTATCAGGACGGCTATTCCCGCTTTATCTTGCAGACCGACCGCCCGGATGAGAGCGAGGACGCCTTTTTAATGGTTGAGGACCTGCGCAGCGCGGTCAAACCCTTTTATGAGGAAAGCTACCTCCTGGGCGAGGCGCCTGTCAATTACGATTTGAAGACTGCGATTTCCGCTGACAACCTGACCGTGCTCTTGGCGGGCGTCCTGTCCATTGGCCTGGTTTTGCTGTTCAACTTCAAAAACCTGACCATTCCGCTCATTCTGCTGCTCATTATTGAGGGCTCCATCTGGCTGAACATGGCGGCGCCCTTTGTTTCCGGTGAGCCGCTCAACTACATCGGCTACCAGATTGTGTCCTCTGTCCAGTTGGGGGCCACGGTGGATTACGGCATCCTCATGTGCCAGCGCTACCTGGAGGGGCGGCAGACCAAGTCCCCCAAAGAGGCGGGCGCCTGGGCGCTTGAGGTATCCACCGGCTCCATCCTGCCCCCGGCCATGATTCTGGCGGTAGCCGGCTTCATCCTGGGCTACATGGTGAAGGGCAACCTGGTCATTTCCGAAATGGGCATCATCATCGGCCGCGGCGCGGTCTTCTCCTGCCTGATGGTGCTCCTGGTGTTGCCCAAGGTGCTGGTGTGGCTGGACAAACTCATCTTTAAAACCAATCTCCGCAAAAGAAAGGAACATTCATGAACCGCAAATTTTTGGCCTTGCTCCTGGTCGTAGTCCTGACCTGCTCAATCAGTCTCGCCTTTGCCCAGGTGGTGAAGGATGAGGTGGTCTATGCCGCTTTGAACGCGGATGGGTCGGTAAAGGACATCTACGTGGTCAACACCTATGAAGCCGATGAAATAAGCCCGGTTAAGGACTATGGCGTGTACACGCGCTCCCTGCCCCTGGGCAAGGCGGAAGGCTTTGCTTATGAGAACGGTGAAACCACTTTTACCCTTGAAAAGGGACGCTTTGCCTACCAGGGCAACCTGGAGAGCAAAGAACTGCCTTGGCAGATTGGCATCTCTTATACCCTGGATGGTCAGCCGGTGGACGCGCTGTCCCTGTCCGGCGCGAGCGGACAGGTCCAGGGTACCATCAAGGTGGCAGTCAATCCTGCCTACCAGTCCCTGGCCAACAGCCTGTCCCTGCAAATCAGCGTTACTTTAAACGGGGACAAGAGCCTGAACGTGATCGCGGACAAGGCCACCCTGGCGCACGCCGCCGGCAACCTGACCCTGGCTTATGTCGTGCTACCCGGGCATTCGGCTGAGTATACCTTTTCCCTTGACGCCACAGATTTTGCCATGCCCGCCATTCAAATCGCCGGCGTCCGCATGGGCATGGATGAGGACATGTACAAGGAAGCCGCCGCCAAAGCCATGGCCGGCACGCCGTTTGAGACCACGGTTGGCAACCTCATGGGCGGCTTTTTGACCGCCATGCAGGGTCAGCCGGTCACCTCCTTCACCGACAGCCGCAACCAGGTCCGCGCGGTTCAGTTTGTCATGATGACTGAGGAAATCCCGCAGAAACCGGCGGATACGTCCGAAGCGGCTCAACCTGCCGAAGGAGCCGGCTCCTTCTTTGAGCGCCTTGGAAAATTATTGGGGCTGTAAAATCTAAAAACCTGCAAGAAAACCACCTCTTCAAGCGTCTGATGGGTATACATCCATTGCTTGAGGAGGTGGTTTTTTGAGCCTGTTTAAACGGGCGGATCCCAAGGCTTTTGAGCAGACGATTCTTCCGCTTGAGCGCCAGGTCTATTTCACCTGCCTCCAGCTGATGGGCAACAAGGAGGACGCGGAGGACTGCGCACAGGAAGCGCTGCTGAAGGCCTACCGGAAATTTGATTCCTTCAAAGGCCAGTCCAAGTTCTCCACCTGGCTGTACACCCTGGTGACCCGCGTCTGTTTGGACGCGCTCAGACGGCGCAAGGAGGTCTTCTCCCTGGACGCGATGTTTGATGAAGGTTATGAGCCGCCTTCTGAGCAGGCGGAAGCCTACCTGCTTTTGGAGGAGAAGGAGCGCAAACGTCTCTTGCAGCTGGCACTAAAAGAGGTGCCGGCGGACTTCCGCATGGCGGTGGTGCTGGTGGACCTGCAGGGCTTGTCTTACCAGGAGGCCGCCCAGGTGCTCACCCTGCCGGAGGGCACCGTCAAAAGCCGGCTGTACCGGGGCCGCAAAATACTTCAAGCAAGTTTATTAAAGAACCGGGAACTTTTTACCGATGCGCGGCGTCTAAATGATGAAAGGAGGGAAAGCCATGGTGTGCAATGAATATTCTGACCTCCTTGAGCGCTTGAGGGAAGGAGAGTTAACTCAAAAAGAACATGAAACCCTGAAACGGCACGCGGAAACCTGCGCCCAATGCCGATTTGAACTCACCATGATGGATGACCTCAAAACACTTCATGAGGATGAGGATGTGCCGCCCGCTTTCACCGCGTCCTGGCAAAGCCGCTTGCGCGAAGAAAACCACGCCCCCGTCAAACGCCTGCCCCAGGTCACCAAATGGGTGGCGATGGCGGCGACCCTGGTGCTCCTGCTCATCGGCGCCTACAAAGCCGGTGACCTGGACCTCCTGGGCGTCAGGCGGATGGAAAGCGACGCCAGCGTCTCCTACGGCACCGTGGCGGCGCAGAAGAGCCGCATGGCGGAGCCCTTGGCGGAAGTGCCCGATGACCTGTCCCAGAATGCTTCCGTCATGATGGCAGCTGAAACCTCAGAAGCCGACTTCGCGCCCATGGATGAGGCCGCCCCGGCGCCTAAAGCCGCGCAGAGCAAGTCTGAAGAGCCTGTGACAGCCGCCCCTCATGTTGAGGATAGGATGCTGGGCATCCCGCATGAATACCTGATTTACTTGTTGACCCTGGCAGCGCTAGTGCTGCTTGCACTACTGATTTATGAAAAGAGGAAACAAAAATGACCAAACTGCTTTCTATCCTATTGATGATGACCCTGGTTCTCTCCCTTGGCCTGACCGGCTTTGCCGAGGAACCTGTTGTAACCCCCGGTAAACTGACCCTGTCTGGCACCTATACCGTCGTACTCCAGGCGGACACTGCTACCATCGAGGTGGGAGCCCGCACGCTGGACAAGACCGTGGCAAAGGCGCAGGAAGCCAACAACGCCATCATGGACAAGCTCATCAAGAACCTGACCGAACTGGGCTTTACGAAGGATGATATCCGCACCACCCAGTTTTACATCGGCTTTGAGCCGGACTATTCCTACAGCGGCTATGCTCAGCAGGCTGAGAACGGCAATTTCGCCGTGACTAACATGGTGAGCATCACAGTGAAAGACCTGTCCATTCTGTCCAAGGTCATTGACCTGGCAGCCGAGTCTGGCGCCAACAACGCCTACAACCTGACCTTCACCTCCAGCAAGACCAAGGAAGCCTACCATGAGGCGCTGAAACTGGCGGTTGAGGACGCGACTGAAAAAGCCAAGGTGCTGGCCGCGGCCGGTGGCCGTGAACTGGGCGCCATCCTGGTCATGGAAGCCAGCGAAGGCTTCCAGGGCTTCGGCGCTGAGAACCGCATGCTCTACGCCGCCGCTGAGGACAAATCCACCCCCATCCTGCCCGGCAACACCTCGCTGACCGCTTCTGTGTCCATCACCTTTGAACTGAAGTAATTTCATCCACATCATTGCCCCGGCAAAACTGTCTTTACGCGGTTTTGCCGGGGCTCTTTGATTGAGCGGAGCCTTTGTCTTGTGCTATACTACAAGGCGCATTATCGTAAGCGGAGGCGGATTTTGTTCAGACGCTTGTTCTTCCCCTTCAACACCCTTTCGGGGGATGGAATCAGGCTGGAACTCAGGGAGCGCACCCTGCGTGACAGGAGCTTGGGCATCAAGGAAAGCCTGACCTATGACATTTTAAAGGCAGAGGGTGGCATCTACCTGGGCTATGTCAGCCTACGCGTGGGGGAGAGCCCTGAAATCTATTACCTGGGCCACATCGGCTACCGGGTGGAGGAGCCCTACCGCGGTCACGGCTACGCAAGGAAAGCGGTGGAAGCGCTCCTGCCCCTCATTGAGTACCTGGGCTTTCACACCCTCTCCATCACCACGGACACGGACAACCTGCCCTCCCGAAAAACCTGTGAGCATTTGGGCTGTGTCCTGGAAAGCATCGTGGCCGTGCCCTATCAGTACCGCCCGCTATGCATGAATTCACCCGCGAAATGCCGGTATATCCTGTTTCTTCATCGGACTGACGCGGAAAGGATAGAAGAATGAACTTGACCTCCAGGGGCATATTATCCCATGTGGAACAATTAGGTGAAGGCCGCCCCGTCCTCCTGCTGCACGGCTGGGGCCCAAGCAGTGTGACGCTTGAAAAGCATCTGCTGCCGCTGGGCAGCCGCCTAAAAAAGAATTCTGCCGTCACCATGCTTGAGTTCCCCGGCCATGGCACTTCCGGATTGCCGGAAGAAAACTATGAGGTGTCCGACTATGCCCTTTACACCCTGTCCGTTATGGATCAGTTGGGCCTTGAGCAGCCGGTCATCATCGCGCACTCCTTTGGCGCGCGCGTCGCGCTCTGGCTGGCCGCCAATGAGCCAAATCGGGTATCAGCCTTGATTCTAACCGGGGCTGCCGGCTTGCGCTCCAAGCCCACGTTGAAGTCCCTTGTCCGCAAGTACACCTTCCGCTTGGGCCGCCTGGGCATCAAGGCTTTGAGCCTGCTTCCCTCGCTCAAGCCCAAGACAGAAGGCTGGCTGACTTCCCTGCGCAAAGAGTTCTCCTCCGCTGACTACCTGGCGACGCCGGAAGCCCTGCGCGGCAGCTTCAGCAAGGTGGTCGGCCTGGATTTGCGGCCGCTGCTGCCCAAAATCAAGCAGCCCACCCTTTTGGTCTGGGGCGAAAAGGACAGCGCCACCCCGCTTTGGATGGGCAAAGCCATGGAAAAAGAAATCAAGAACGCCAGGCTTTTGGTCTACGAGGCGGATGACCATTTTGCATATAAAAATCAATTGTCCCGCTTTGTGACCGCGGTTGAGGCCTTTTTGGAGGAGGTGGAGGAGGCATGAACATCCTGCTTTCGCTGTCCCGTCTCCTGCTCTTTTTGGCGCCGGTTCTGGGCATGCTGCTCATCGCGCGGCAGCTCATGCAGTTTGTCCAGCTGAGTAGCTACCAGTTTGGCGGCTACCTGCGCGCGGTCAAGCGCCGTCCCCTGCCAAGCTTCTGGCCCGGCGGCGTTTATGGCCTGGCCGCGCTTGTGTTGCTGCTCATCAGCCTGCTGCTGCTCAGGACCCCGCCTGTGCTGGCCTTCATTTTGTGCGTGTTGGTTTTCGCGCTATTGGTCTTTGGCGCCTATGTTCTGTCCCTCATCACCTATCGGGAAAAAATGGTCAAAGTGCCCCTGGTCATTACCCCCAGGGTCAAACGGCTTTATGTAGCCTTGCTTCTTCTGGGCTTGCTGGTTGTTTGCCTGCTTTACAGGGCCAATGCTTCCTTTGTTTTCGCGGCCTTCATTCCTGTCTTGACCCCGCTGTTTATCCTGCTTTCGATGCTGGTCACCTGGCCTCTTGAAAAGGCCATCCAACTGCTTTACCGAAAAGACGCGAGCCGGGTGCTTTCCGGCTATCGGGCACAAGGGCTTCAGGTCATTGGCATCACCGGCTCCTATGGCAAAACCACGGTTAAAAACCTGCTTTACGCCATGCTCTCCCAGGATTATCCCACCCTGGCCAGCCCCGCCAGCTTCAACACGCCCCTGGGCCTCTCCCGCTGCATCCGGGAGGAATTGGGGCCGGAGCACCGCTTTTTCATCGCCGAAATGGGCGCGCGCCATCCCCAGGACATCCGGGTGCTCTGCCGCATGGTTAAGCCCACTGCCGGCATTTTGACTTCCATTGGCCCCCAGCACCTGGAAACCATGGGCAATATTGACAAGATCGCCCGCACCAAGACCGACCTCATCCGGGCTTTACCGGGGGACGGTTATGCCGTCTTTTACAACGATGGCAAGCGTGTGAGCGAGGCCTGGCAAAAGGCCGAGGTCAACAAGGCCCTGGTCGGCAGCCAGGGGGATGACTATTGGGCGGAGGATGTGGTGCTGACTACCAAGGGCGCTGACTTCGTCCTCTGCGCCAAGACCGGTGAGCGCCAGGCCATCACCACCCGCTTAACGGGCGAGCACAATGTGGCCAATATCCTTTTGGCGACGGCCATGGCGCGGCATTTCGGCGTCAGCCTGCCCAAAATCGCGGAGGCCTTGACCGGTGTCATGCCCATCGCCTCCCGGCTTCAAACCTACATCCACCAGAAGGGTTATACCGTCATCAACAACGGCTTTAACTCCAACCCCGACTCCAGCCGCAAAGCGCTGGAGGTGCTCTCGGCCCATCCTGGACGGCTCATTGTGGTTACACCGGGCTTTATTGAACTGGGCAGGCAGGAAGTTTCTTCCAACCAGCGCCTGGGCAATGACATCGCGGCTGTCGCGCAGGAGGCCATCCTGATTGGTGAAAAACACACCAGGCCCATCCTGGCGGGCCTCCTTGAAAGCGGCATGCCGAGGGAAAACATCCAGGTGTTTGGGAGCCTGGCCGAGGCCAATGAGTTCATCACGGCCACCTATGGCCGCGGGGATGTCTTGTTGTATGAAAACGACCTGCCCGACCACTACGCGTAAAGGAGGATGAACATGAACGACAAAATCAAACTGGGCGTCCTCTTTGGCAGCCGCAGCACCGAGCACGAGGTCTCCATCGTCTCCGCCCTGCAACTTATGAGCATGGCCAACCCCTTCCGCTATGAGGTCATCCCGGTGTACATCACCAAAAAGGGCGAATGGTACGCGGGCGGCGCGCTGTGGAAGATGGAAACCTATGTCAATTTTGACCCCAGGAAGAGCAAATTAACCCGCGTCTATCCCGATTTGACCGCCAAGTCCCACGCCCTTATGGCCGCAAAGCGCGGCAAGCCCTTCATGGGTGAAACCCGTTATGTCTTTGCCCGCCTGGATGTTGTCATCCCGGTCTTTCACGGCATGAACGGCGAGGACGGCAGCATCATGGGCGTTCTGGAGATGATGGATCTGCCCTATGCCGCCACCGGCATCGCGGGCAGCGCTGTTGGCATGGACAAGGTCATGATGAAGCGCATTTTCCGCGGCTTTGATTTCCCGGTCTTAAAGGACACCTCCTTAACCCGCACCGCCTTTGAGAGCGATGAGGGGAAGGCCTGCGCAAGCGTTGAAAACGAACTGCCCTACCCGGTTTATGTCAAACCCGCCAACCTGGGCTCCTCCATCGGGGTTTCCCGCGCGGAAAACCGTGAGCAATTGGTGGAAGCGCTGCGGGTGGCCTTTAGCCTGGACCGCCGGGTGCTCATTGAGGAAGGCCTCACCAACCCGCGGGAGGTCAACTGCTCTGTCCTGGGCTTTGATGAGGATGTTCAGCCCTCCGTGGTGGAGCAGCCGGTCCGCTCAGGCGACCTCTTGGACTACAAAACCAAGTACCTGGGCGACAGCTCTTCCTCCGGCATGGCGGCTTTGAGCCGCTATATCCCGGCGCCCATTTCCGAAGAAGACACACAAAAAGTACAGCAGACAGCCGTTTCCATCTTTAAAGCCCTTGATTGCAAAGGGGTGGTTCGTGTAGATTTTATGATGGACGAAACGACAGGCGGCTTGTACATCACCGAAATCAACACCATCCCCGGCTCCCTGGCCCTTTATCTCTGGGAGAAGACGGGGGAGGGGCTGCCGTACCGGAAGCTGATTGACAAGCTGGTGGACTTGGCTTTTGAGGCCCACCGCCAGAGAGACCAGGTCACCCTGTCCTTCCAGTCCGAAATCATTACAAGGGCGCTGGCCAATGAGCAATCAGGCGCCAAAGGCAGCAAAGGTTGATGAAGGGGGCAGACAGGATGAACGCATATGTTCAAAAGGTTTTGAGTGATTTACAGGCGCGCAACGCCCATGAGAAGGAGTTTCTCCAGGCGGCGGAGGAGATGCTTGTTTCGCTCTCTCCGGTGTTTGACGCCCACCCGGAATATGAGAAGGCCGGCTTGCTGGAGCGCTTTGTGGAGCCCGAGCGCGTCATTCTCTTCCGTGTTCCCTGGGTGGATGACAAGGGCCAGGCGCAGGTTAACCGCGCCTACCGCGTTCAGTTCAATTCCGCCATTGGCCCCTACAAGGGCGGCATGCGGTTTCATCCCTCCGTTAACTTGAGCGTTTTAAAGTTCCTGGGTCTTGAGCAGACCTTGAAGAACAGTTTGACCGGCCTCCCCATCGGCGGGGGCAAGGGCGGAAGCGATTTTGACCCCAAGGGCAAGTCCGATAACGAGGTCATGCGCTTTTGCCAGAGTTTGTTAACCGAGCTGTACCGTCACATCGGCGCGGACGTGGATGTGCCCGCGGGCGACATCGGCGTGGGCGCGCGTGAGGTGGGCTATATGTACGGCCAGTACAAGCGCATCACCGGGCAGTACACCGGCGCTTATACCGGCAAGGGCCTTACCTTCGGCGGTTCCGCCGGGCGCACCCAGGCGACGGGCTACGGCCTGTTGTACCTGGTCAGCGCCATGCTCAAGGCCAATGGCCTCAATATCTCCGGCATGAATACAGTCATCTCCGGTTCCGGTAACGTGGCCATTTACGCCGCTGAAAAAGCCCGCCAGATGGGCGCCGTCGTCATCGCGATGAGCGATTCCAACGGCTATGTGGTGGACCATGAGGGCATCGCCCTGGATGTGGTCATGGACATCAAGCTCAAGGAGCGCGGCCGCATCAGTGAGTACCCCGCCCGTGCCGGGCGCGGTGTTTATGTGGATGGCGGGGACATTTGGCAGACACCCTGTGACCTGGCCCTGCCCTGCGCTACCCAGAATGAATTACCCCTTGAAAGCGCCAAAGCCCTGGTCAAAAACGGGGTCAAGGCGGTCGCCGAGGGCGCCAACATGCCCACCACCCTGGACGCCACCCACTATCTGCAGGACAAGGGCGTGCTCTTTGTGTCCGGCAAGGCGGCCAACGCCGGCGGCGTCGCGGTCAGCGCGCTGGAAATGAGTCAGAACGCCATGCGCCTCTCCTGGGACGCGGACGAGGTGGATGACAAGCTCCAGGTCATCATGAACAACATCTTTAAAAACATCGCATCAACCGCCGCTAAATACGGAAATCCGACCGACTATGTCAGCGGCGCCAACATCGCGGGTTTCCTCAAGGTCGCCGAGGCCATGATGGCCCAGGGCGTTGTGTAAGTAAGTCATGAATAAATTGACGCGTTCCCCGCGCTTCCCCGCCATCCTCATCAAAGCCCTGATTGTTCTATTGGGCGTCCCGGGTCAGCTCCTGACCCTGGGGCGCTCCAATTTTATGTCCGGCGCGCATTTCCTGTACTACACCAATATCTCAAACATCCTGGTGCTCGCGCTGGCCATTGTCATGCTGGTCAAGGAAATCAGGGCCTGGCGCGCGGGAACGCAACCCGCTTATTCCAAAGGGCTCAATGTCCTGCAGTTTATTTTGGCCGCCGGCATCATGCTGACCTTTACCGGCTTTACCCTGCTCTTAGCCCCCCTGATGCCCGCGTCCTATCTCCTGTCCCTTGACAACCTGCTGGTGCACATCCTGGTGCCGCTGCTTGCGTGCATTGATTTTGTGCTTTTTTATCAGGGAAGGGCCAAGGACCTGCGCCTGCGCTACGGCCTCATCCTGCCGTTTTCATACCTCTTGCTCTTTCTGCTCCTTGCCGCTGTCGGCTATCGCTTTCACAGCGGGGTCGCGCCTTATTTCTTTTTGGACTATGAGCAAAACGGCTGGCTTACGGCGGGGGATGGCAAGCTGGGCGTTGTCTGGTGGTCACTCATTTTGCTGGCGCTGCAGTTGTTCTTAAGCCGTTTATTATTGGGCTTAAGAAAGGCCAGGGAAGGCCAGGCTTGAAAACAGCCCGCATACAAAATGCCCCGCGATAATTCGCGGGGCTTCTGCTGTCTTGTCAAGGTTCTTATCCTTTGACGGCGCCGGCTGTCAACCCGGCGACAAACTGCTTGCTCATCGTCAGGTAAAGGAGGATGACAGGCAGGGCGGACAGGGTTAATAGGGCGAATACCCTGGGCCAGTCAGTCGCGTATTGTCCCTGCAGGCGCGTCACCGCCAGGAGAACCGTTTTCTTGTCCTCCTGGGTGATGAAGATGAGGGGGAACCACAGGTCGTTCCAGATGGGCACCAGGTTGTAGATGCCAACCGTGGCCAGGGCCGGTTTGATGAGGGGCAGGACGATGGAATAGTAAATCTTGCTGCGCGGCGCACCGTCGATGTAGGCGGCCTCATACAGGTCCCTTGGCAGCCCGTGGATAAACTCGGTCAGGATAAAGACCGCGGTGGGCAGGCCCATGGCGATGTAGACAAAGAACAGGCTCCAGAGCGTGTTGAACAGGTCAAAGATTTTCATCAGTTCCAATAGCCTGATGGTCGCGATTTTTATCGGCAGCATCATGCCCAGGACAAAGAAGAAATAGACACCTTTTGACCATTTGCCCCGCCAGTGCGCCAGGCCGTAGCCCGCCAGGGAGCCCAGCAGCAGAATCATGAACAGGGATACCACCACAACCAGAATGCTGTTGAAGAAATACTGGAAGAAGTTGCCGCCCTGCACCACGCTGAAGTAGTTGTCCAGCGTCCAGACATCCGGCAGACCAAAGGGATTGCCGTAAATGGCGATGCGCCCCTTAAACGAGTTGACAATCAGCAGGTACACCGGGAAAAGGGCGATGAACACCCACAAAATCATGAGGATGTGCGAAGGAATGTGCATGTTCATGATTTTCAGGCTGCTGCCTTTGTGCTCTTTTTTCTTGATGCTCATGCCTTACTCCTTTCCCTGGGTAGCGCGCAGGGTGGGGATGACGCCAATCAACAGCATGAAGAAAATTGCCGTTGAAATCGCGGCGCCCACGCCGGGTTCCGGAATGCCGATGGGGTGCTTGCCCGCGACGCCATACCGGTAGAACAGGGAGCCGATGAGGTCAGTGGAGTAATTGGGCGCGCCATCCGGCGTGGCCATCGCGTAGACAATGTCAAAGGCGTTGAAGTTGCTGACGAAGGTCAAAATGGCAATCATGCCGATGACAGGCAGCAGCAGGGGGAACTTGATGTACCAGAAGGTCTGCCAGGAGTTGGCGCCCGCGATGTCGGCCGCTTCCAACAGGTCTTCTGAGATGCCCTGCAGGCCGGCCACAAACATCATGGTCGGGATGCCCACCCACTGCCAGACGGACACCAGGCTGATGACGTGCAGCGCTGACTGCTCCTGACCCAGCCAGGGCTTTACCAGGGCGCCCAAGCCCAAGCCGCGCAGGGTTGGCCCCGCGAACTGGGGGTTTAAAACCAGTTTGAACAGGTAGCCGGTTACCATGACCGCGATGGTGCAGGGGATAAAAATCACGCTCTGATAGAAGCGGCGCCCCCGCATGGTGCGGTTGGTCAGGATGACCGCGAAGAGCATACCCAGCACATTTTGCATGAACATGTGATAGGCAAAGAAGACCCAGGTGTTCTTAAACGCGCCCCAGAAGCGGGCTGACACCTCAGGGTCGGTAAATAGCCTGACATAGTTGTTCAGCCCCACAAAGGTCCGGGAGCCGGTAGTGCCCTCATACAGGCTTAATCTTACCGAGTCCAGCATGGGGTAGGCCATAAACAGGCAATACATTATCAGCGCCGGCAGGATATACCATATCCAGTATCCGCCGCCCGGGTCCAGGCGGCTGCGTGAAGCCAGTTTGCGGTGCGTGGTCGTTTGCATGCTTCCTCCTGTCAGCGTTGTTGTAGGCATATTGGTCAATAAATGTCTGAATGTTTTTCTTTCAAAGGAAAAGCCGGGAGCCGGACAAACGGCTCCCGGCTTTGTCGGGTTATTGGTTTACTTATTGGCCGACGATTTTGGCCTGCTCAGCGGCAAACACTTCAGCGGCGGCTTCAGGAGAGGTCTCGCCCTTGGCCAGGGCGTTGAGCTGTTCCACCATGGGGGTGTACATGCCCAGCAGCTTCGCCCAGACAAAGCGGGCGTCGAGCACCTTGCCTTCGTTGAGGGCGAGGATTTCGGTGACGGCCGGGTCAGCAAAGGTGATGGGGGCGTTAATCATGGGGAAGAAGCCCAGGGGCAGGTAGTCCGCGGTAATCTGAGCGCCTTCGGGCGTGGCCAGCCAGGCCAGGAAGGCTTTGACTTCTTCGGGGTACTTGGTGGCGTTGTTGCCGGTGATGCCCATGTCAGGATGGAAGCACATGCCGGCGGTCGCGCCTTCACGGGCGGGGATGGCGAAAGCGCCCCACTCCACACCGTAGTCGGCGAAGGTGCCGCAGGTCCAGGAACCGTCGATGAACATCGCGGCGCGGCCCAGGCCCAGCATCGCGGGGCC
>CAZHPW010000041.1:0-19649 GCA_964534515.1 uncultured Christensenella sp. | reverse complement strand
TCAACAGCGATCTACCCAAGATGATCCAGAAGATCATCTGCGCTCACGAACTGGGACATGCTGTTCTGCATTCCCAGATGCCGGGGATGGAGTCGTTTCATGACTTTGCCCTGTTTGACGCCGCCTCCGTTGCAGAGTACGAAGCCAATGTGTTTGCCGCTGAACTGCTCCTGAAGGACGAGGATGTTTTTGAACTCCTCAACGATGACACTTCCTTCTTCGGAGTTGCGTCGATCCTGCGCGTACCGCCCGAGCTACTGGATTTTAAGTTTCGCGTGCTGAAGCGCAAAGGCTATCAATTTGTTGAGCCCCCATATCAGTCGGACAGTAAGTTTCTGCGGGACATAGAGGTAAGCTTCCATGAAGAGTGACACATTTGAGCGGGTTTATGTGGACGTGAAAGCCGCCTTCAACGCCTCCGGCAACCTGATGCCTTTGGAGATCAAGTGGATTGATGGTAAGGTGTTTGAGATAGACAAGGTAAGCGATATCCGGCAGGCTGCCGCTATGAAGGCTGGCGGCCAGGGCGACCGCTACGAAGTTTGGATCCGTGGCAAGCAGAGCTATCTGTTCTTTGAGCGAAGTGGTGCTTTATCTGGAAGTAATCTAGGTCGGTGGTTCGTTGAATCCAGGGGCATTTGATGAGATTGGGAGAAGCAGATTGATCCACAACAAAGGAAATCACCTAGAATTTGGCAAAGGCGACATTGGAATCCAAATGGGTGATACATCCGATGTCGCTTTACTGCTATTCAGGAATCTGGACAAGCCAGCTCAAATCGGCAAACTTTTAAGCGGACAGAAACGAAAAGAGGTAGAAATCCTGGATACCGATGTGGTGATGAGTTTCTCGAATACTGAAAGCATTGACGCGCTGATGAAGTGCCTGAAGGTTATTAGACAGAATTTGTGCAAATCAAAATCTTTGTGAAGGAAACCGAATACTCAAATGATGAAAACATACCCTGAATCGGTAAAAGTGAAGGTAGAACTTCTCATCGATCGATCGATGCGAGCTAACACAGCATTCACTGCGTTGACACAGATTAGGAAAGCTCAAGTTGATCACAATGAGGCTATAAATCTATCAACGACATTCTTTGGAATAGCAACCGAATCGCTTATCACTACTCTCTATATGGAATTGTCTAAGTTATTTGAGAACAAGCATGGTAATGAAAGCATCCCCGTCCTATTGGATAGTCATCAGAAGAATATCCATCAACTCAACTACGGGGAGTTTAGCTCCATTCATTTCATCTCAATGGATGCTAAGGATGGCAAGCTATTCAAATACGATAGTGCCATGGATATGATTATCCATAACAAAGACCAAATTGAGAGTCATGCTGCGTGCATAGAACGAGTTAAGGGCCTCCGGGACAAATACTTCGCACATTATGATCGAGCCGCATTTAGAGACTTGGGCAGCCTGTTTGAGCGGTACAAGGTTTCATTTGAGGAAATGGAAAACTTGCTCCTTCTCAGCTCGAACATATGCAATGATTACGTGAATATGCTGGAAGACAAAACCGTGTACCCCTTCTTTCTTCAAGGTGATGGCTTGCAGAACCTGATCCGTTTTGCAGAAATGGGACTACAGCACCAACGCAGTAGGTTATCGGGACAAAACCTCGGCTCGACATAAGGATGCTGAGAGCAATGACGCATTGGAGAATTGTCTGATGATAAGGAGAAAAATACATAACTAAAGATTAAGTTTGAGGGATCACTAATATGAGCGAGCAAGAATTGCGAAGCCACCGATGTTGTTTCACAGGCCACCGGCCGGAAAAGCTAACTCGAACAGAAGAGGAAGTCAAAAGGAGCCTTGAGGCTGCTATCCTCAAGGCTATCAAGGATGGATACACCACCTTCATCACCGGGATGGCGAGAGGTGTGGACATTTGGGCTGGGCAGATCGTACTGAGGTTCCGTCAAAGCAACCCGGAGCTCCGCCTAATTATTGCGCTTCCTTATCCCGGCTGTGACAGCCGGTGGTCAGCTGGTTGGAAAAGGCAATATGCTGAACTGCTAGAGGCTGCTGATCTGGTTCAGTCCACCAGCACAAAGTACAGCATGGCGTCTTTCCAGAAACGCGACGAGTGGATGGTTGACCGGGCTGCCAGGGTCATTGCCGTGTACGATGGCGTGCCAGGAGGAACGAAGAACACCATCGAATATGCTGAGAAACGCGGTATTGAGGTTGAGTACGCCTGAAGAATGGCCGATTTCCTTTGAATTTTCTCACAAACGTGGTATTATTAAACAACTGCATATATAAACTCGTTTTATTCGGGTTGGAAAGGTTGCTTCATGATGGAGAACAACTCAGCTGCCATAGGATTTGAAAAGCAAATATTGGACGCTGATAAGCAAGCATGGGCACACATGAGTAAATACTCACCCGGTATGCGAGTCTTGATTCGCGATGAAGAGTGGATGATCAGGAAGACCGAGCGCAATTGCCTTGACAGTCAAAGTCTGTATTGCGTTGGCGTTTCCC
This sequence comes from uncultured Christensenella sp., assembly GCA_964534515.1. GTDB lineage: Bacteria > Bacillota > Clostridia > Christensenellales > Aristaeellaceae > UBA6115. Next base: position 17,143 of record CAZHPW010000041.1, on the reverse strand, counting down.
CTTTGGTTAAGGATAGGGAATCCATCTTTATCGCTGATCTGGAGGATATCACTCCGGTCAATCCAGCTGATATGCGTCTGGTTCCGGATGTATCCCAGTTGTTCAAGCGTTCAAGGTTGTATATTGAAAGCCAGTGGCGTCAGCAGATTCCTACTGAGCCAGGTCTCTACATAGGCGATCAGGCAGCTATGGATCTAATGAACTTCCAGTTGGAGCCAGCCAAGATAGCCTTAGACAGGCTCCGGCAACGTATTCTGATTGCAGACTCGGTCGGCCTGGGCAAAACGCTGGAAGCCGGTATCCTGATGAGTGAGCTTATCCTACGAGGTAAGGGTAAACGAATACTGGTCGTCACAGTCAAGAGCATGATGACCCAGTTTCAAAAGGAAATGTGGAACCGCTTCACCATCCCCCTGGTGCGCTTAGACTCTAACAGGATTCAACGCATTCGCAACCAACTGCCCACAAACTACAACCCTTTCTTTTATCACGACAAAACAATCATTTCCATGGATACTTTGAAAAGAGATCTGGAGTACAGAACTCATCTGGAGAACGCTTCCTGGGACATTATTGTCATTGATGAAGCCCACAATGTTGCTAAGCGCGGCGGCCATACCGCCCAGCGAGCTCGTCTGGCAAGCCTGTTGAAGGACCGTTCTGATACCTTGATTTTGCTGACTGCAACTCCCCATGACGGGCGTTCGGAAAGCTTTGCTTCCCTTATCCAGATGCTGGAACCAACCGCCATTCCGGATGTAAAGGACTATCGAAAGGAAGATATCCAGGACTTGTGCATCCGGCGTTTTAAGAAGGATGTTAAAAACGAGGCCCAGGGAGCTTTTCAGGAACGTAGCGTATTTATTGAGCACTGCCCTGCCAGCGCAAAAGAAGAGCGTGCTTATTGCATCCTGGCAGACTTGGATTTGCATATGGACCGGGGGAATGCGGCCACCGGCGGTGTCCTGTTCAAGACCGGGCTTGAAAAATCTTTGTTTTCAAGCCCTGCAGCCTGTATCAAAACGATTGAAAACCGTCTGAAGAAGTTAGCCGGCAAACACGGCCATGGCGAAAGCCATGATGCCTTGCAATTACAGACAATGCTTGCAGCTCTGCAGGACGTTGATGTGCGTTCATTTTCGCGGTACATAAAGCTGCTGGACTTGTTTAAAAACCCGGCCTATGCCTGGAAATGGAATAAAGATGACCGGATTGTCATCTTCACAGAGCGGATTGAGACCAAGCGGTATATCGCCCAGCACCTGCGGGAAGATTTGGGCTTGCCTGCCATTGCTGTCTGTGAAATGGACGGCTCTTTATCAGATGCCGAACAACAGCGAATTGTGGAGGACTTTGGCCGGGCGGAGTCGCCCATCCGTATCCTGGTAGCCTCTGATGTTGCCTCTGAAGGCATCAACTTGCATTACCTCAGCCACCGCCTCATACACTTTGATATTCCATGGTCGCTGATGGTCTTCCAGCAGCGCAATGGGCGCATTGACCGCTATGGCCAGAAAAACAAGCCGGACATCCGCTACCTGATGACCCAAAGCCAGCATCCCAAAATCAAGGGTGATATCCGCATCATGGAAATCTTGATTACCAAGGAAGGCCAGGCGTACAAGAACATCGGTGACCCTGCATTGCTGATGGGCAAGTTCAACATCGAGGAAGAGGAAGAGGTCACCGCCAAGGCCATCCAGGCAGGCTTGAGCGCAGAAGCCTTTGAGGAACAGATCGACCAGACAGAGGATGAGTTTGACCCCTTTGAGGAACTGATGAAGCCCACCATGAGAGCCAAACACCCCGTCCAGGTGGTGCGTCAGAATACTTTGTATAAGGATTTGGATTATCTTCGCCAGGCACTTGCCCACTTCTCTCAAGAAAAGCGCATCAGTGTGCAGGAGATGCAAACGGTGCAGGGCTTGATGATTGAGTTGACGCCGGAGATGAGGCGCAGGCTTGCGGCACTTCTTCCAGAAGAAACCATGCCCGATGATGGTGTGCTTCGCCTAAGCCCCGACAAGGCCTTCTGCATGGAAGAAATGAAGCGCAGCCTGCAAAACGCCTTGTCGGAGAAGGCCTGGCCGACCACTCAATACCTGTGGCGTTTGCACCCGATGTTTGACTGGGTGAACGACAAAGCGGGCTTATTGTTCAAGCGTGGGGAAGCGCCACTGATTGGGCTGGACAGGTTACATTGCAATGAAGCCATCTTCTTATTCAATGGCATTTTGCCCAACCGCCGCTCCACCTCGGTGGTGGATGCCTGGTTTGCCCTGCGCTTTGTGGATGGCAACTTTGAGGTCAAGCTGGATATGGAAGAAATGCTTGCTCACACCGGCTATGGCCGCACCGATGCGCCCAACCGCAATAAGCTGACGGCAGAAAGCATCACATCCATTCTAAACTTGTTGCCCCAGGCTGTAAATGAGGCAGAGGTTGTGATGAAACGCAGGCGGGAAGATTATCAAAAGATGATTGCCCCCTTATTGGAGCAAGAGCTGGAAAAGCTTATTGAATTGGAAGGGCGGCATAAGGAAGCTGTTCGTCAGCTGACCATCCTGGATACGGTGAAATCCGCCAGGGAACGCAGGGTGGACGAGTTGTTCCGCAACCTGGAAACCTGGGTGGAGGACACCCTGGATACCGAGAAAACGCCTTATCTGCGGGTTATCGCCGCGTTCACGGGGGTGGAAGCATGAGCATGGATTTAACCGGCATCACCAACTTCAACGAGTATTACACCAACCACTACTTCTCCTCCATCTTTGAGGAAAACGCAACAGACACCCTGTCCGCCTGGCGTGCCCAGGCAAGGGAGAGTGAGGAGCAGACCCCCTGGGCTAAGCTGCGAGAGATTGCCAGGCAGTATGCTGTCACCCATGACCAGGCCCAGCGCTTGCGCGGCGGCGCGGCGCTGCAGCGCCTTACCAGAGATATGGCAGACCTGTATTTGGATGCCCTCAGCTATCCGGCTGCCAGGCCAGAAATGGCAATGCTGGAAGACCAAAGCCAGGTGCCGGTGTATCTGTCAGTCAACAAGCAAAATGGAGACCCGCTGCTGTGGGTCATCCTGGCCCAGGCAGAGGAGGACGAGCCCGGTGCTTTGAAAGCGCGGGCTTTTGCCGCCCCGGATACCATCAGCGAGAACGGCACATCTGCCCAGCCCCTGTCCATCAGCAATGAGGAATTGGTCTCCAAGGTCTTTTTTGCCAACGAAACCCCGCCCCGCTGGCTGCTGCTGGTCACCCTGGATGAGATTGCCTTAGTAGACCGCAACAAGTGGAATGAGAAGCGTTTTTTAACTTTTGACTTGGCAGAAATTTTCAGCCGCCGGGAAGAGACCACATTCCAGGCCATGGCGGTGCTGCTGCACCATGACAGCCTCTGCCCCAGCGAGGGCAGCAGCCTATTGGACCAGATGGACGACAACTCCCACCGCCATGCGTCGGCTGTATCCAAGGATTTGAAGTACGCCCTGCGGGAAAGCATCGAGCTGCTGGGCAATGAGGTGCTCTATGACATGCAGCAACGCCTGGGCAGGGATTTTACTCAGCAGCCGGTGGATGCCGGTGCCCTCACCCTGGAGTGCATGCGCTATATGTACCGCATGCTGTTTATGTTGTTTATCGAGGCCCGGCCGGAGTTGGGCTATGCCCCCATGAAGGCTCAGTCCTATGTGCAGGGCTATTCTCTGGAAAGCCTGCGGGACATTGCCGAATCCGTCCGGGAGGAAACTACCCATGTGGGGGATGGCTTCTTCCTGTTTGAAACCCTGTCCAAACTCTTTGATTTGATTTATGAGGGCTATCCCAGTGATCCGGCTATTCTGCGGGATTTACAGGCGCAGGAGTCTATCAAAGAAATCTTTCTGATTGAACCCTTGAAGGCCCACATCTTTGACCCGGAGCTGACCCCCCACATCACCGCCGCCCGCCTGCGCAACAAGGTGATGCTGCGTATCATCGATTTGATGAGTTTCACCCGCCCCACTGGCCGCCGGGGGGAACGCCCGGGCCGCATTTCCTATTCCGCCCTGGGCATCAACCAGATGGGCGCAGTGTATGAGGCCTTGCTCAGCTATCGTGGCTTCATCGCGGAAACCACTTTATTTGAGGTCAAACGCAAGCAGGACAGGTTTGACGAGCTGGATGTTGGCTACTTCGTGCCGGAAAACCAGCTGGATCAATATGACGAGGACGAGCGGGTCCGCTACGAAAGCGGTGAAAAGCAAGGTCAACTGCGTCGGTACAAGAAGGGAACTTTCATCTACCGCCTTGCCGGGCGGGAGCGGGAGAAGTCCGCCTCCTACTACACGCCGGAGGTGCTCACCCACTGCCTGGTAAAGTACGCCTTGAAGGAACTGCTGCCCGGCAAGACGGCGGATGAAATTTTGTCCCTTACCATCTGCGAGCCTGCCATGGGCAGCGCGGCCTTCCTGAATGAAGCCATCAACCAGCTGGCAGAGGCCTATCTAGAGCAAAAGCAGAAGGAACTGGGCACGAGCATCCCCCATGACCAGCGGCAGGTGGAGCTGCAAAAGGTCAAGATGTACATCGCCGACCGCAATGTCTACGGCATTGACTTAAACCCGGTGGCGGTGGAGTTGGCGGAGGTCTCCCTGTGGCTGAACACGATCTTTGAAGGGGGCTATGTGCCCTGGTTTGGCACCCAGCTGGTGTGCGGCAATTCTCTCATCGGTGCAAGGCGCCAGGTATACACCAAGGACCAGCTCACCGCCACCGCCAGCAAGTGGTACAACAAGGCGCCCGAGCGCATCAAGCCCGGCAGCAAACGCAAGGTGCGGTCGCAGATTTATCACTTCCTCACCGGGGATGAGGGCATGAGCAATTATACCGACAAGGTCATCCACTCCCTGGCGAAAGAGGAGACCGACGCCATCAAAACCTGGCGGAAAAAGTTTGTCCGCCCCTTTACCGAGGACGAAACCCAGACTGCCCTGCGGCTGAGTGATATCATCGACCAATTATGGGACACTCAGGTCAAACTGCGCCAGGAGCTAGCGGACAAAACCCGGGACCCCCTCACAGTCTTCGGGCAGAAAGAACGCCCCGCCGCTACCCATACCACCATCCGCCAGAAGGACAGCATCTATAAAACCTTGTATCTGTCGGAGGATGCCAGAAACGCCGGCCCCTATGCCCGGCTGCGCTTTGCCATGGATTATTGGTGCGCCCTGTGGTTCTGGCCCATTGAGAAGTATGATTTGCTGCCCTCCCGGGCAGAGTTCTTGTTTGATATGTCCCTGATATTGGAAGGCACGGTGCAAGCGGTGGTCACGGACAGCAAACCCCGCAAGGGCGAGGGCATCCAAGTGTCAATGTTCCCAAGTGAAGTACAGCAGATGGCTTTGGACATCTTTGAGCAGTACAGCGACCTGGGGGTGGTAGATCTGCCTGCCCTCTGTGAGCGGCAACCCAGGTTGGCACTGGTCAAGGAGATTGCAAAGCAGAACCGCTTCTTGCACTGGGAGATGGAATTTGCCGACTTGTTTGAGGAGCGGGGCGGCTTTGACTTGATTGTGGGGAATCCTCCGTGGGTCAAACTCGAATGGAAAGAGCATGATGTTTTATCTGACCGGAATCCAATGTTTGCTCTAAAAAAACTAAGTGATGCTCAATCTACAAAGAACCGAGAAGAAGCCTTGAAAGACCTTCCAACTTTAGAGCTTTATTTTAGTGAATATTCTAGCTTGTCAGGGAGTCAGAATTACTATAATGCAATCCAAAACTATCCAGATTTAATCGGACAACAGACAAATTTATTCAAATGCTTTCTGCCCCAGGCCTGGCAGTTTGGAAGTGGTAAAGCCGTAAATGCGTACGTTCATCCTGATGGCGTCTATGATGACCCAAGAGGAGGACTGCTTCGCGAGATGTTGTATCCGCGGCTAAGAAGGCATTATCAGTTCATTAACGAGTTGAACTTATTTGCTGAAGTTGACCATCATACGATATATAGCTTAAATGTTTATAGCAATTTGTTGACTTTAAGTTTTGATAGTATATCAAACATTTTTCATCCACACACAATAGATGAATGTTATGCTTTGATTGAAAGTGATAGAAAAATCCCCGGCATTAAAAACGAGGAAAATAATTGGGAAACAGCAGGCCATCCCGACAGAATTGTTAATGTAAACACTGAAACGCTGAAGCTCTTCGCGCGATTGATTGATGGCTCAAACAATTGGAAACAAGCAAGGCTGCCAGTGTTACATGCGCAAACATTAGTAAGTGTATTAGAGCGATTTACAAAGCAATCCAATACAATAAAGGGCAACATAGTAAATGTTTTTGGCTCAGAGCTTTGGCATGAAACTAATGCACAAACGAATAACATTATAATAAAGCAACCACAATTTCCAGAAACAGCTTACGAACTTATATATTCGGGTCCAAATCTAGGTGTTGCGAACCCGTTTTTTAAGTCCGCAAGAAAAGAAAGCAATTTGAACAGTGATTATGATAGCGTAGACATAGTACAAATAGGCGAAAACTACATGCCACGATGCAAATTTACACCGGTTCCTACATTTGGTGATTATATGGAAAAAATACCAATGACTGGGTGGGGAACGAAATGTGTTTTACATCCGCGAGTTTTCATGCGTAACATGTTTAATCTTAGCGGCGAGAGAACATTAGTTGCTGCAATAATGCCACCATTGGTTGGTCATGTACATGCGGTTTATGAACTTACAATGAAGCAGGAAACGCAGTTGGTAGTATTGGGAGCAATAATGGCTTCATTACCATTAGACTTTTATATTCGAGTGTTGGGCAAGGGTTCGGGAGGCATTGGAGTTCTTAGCAACTTTCCTATTCTTGAGAGCACTTTGAACATTAATCTTATTGCTAGAGTTTCACTCCTAAATTTCCTGAACTCATTGTACTCAGAACTATGGAAGAAGATTTGGAATCCAGAGTTTTGTGCTGACAATTGGTCTAAGCAAGATAAGAGATTGAATCAAAATCACTTTGCCGCCTTGACTAACCAGTGGAATATTCAGCTTCCATTACGCACTGACTACGAACGCCGCCAGGCTTTGGTTGAAATTGATGTGCTCACCGCTATGGCTTTGGGCATGACCTTGGAACAACTCAAGACCATCTACAGCATCCAATTTCCAGTGCTGCAAAGTTACGAAGCGGATACCTGGTACGACCAAAAGGGGCGCATTGTGTTCACCAACAACAGAGGACTCAGCGGGGTTGGCTTCTCTCGTCCTGAATGGGAAAACATCCGCCACATGCCCGGTGGCACCGTGTCCCGCACCATCATGGACGACACGCATCCTGGCGGCCCGGTGGAGCGTACCATCACTTATATGGCACCCTTTGACCGCTGTGACCGTGAACAGGACTATGAAACTGCCTGGGCATTCTTCAGTAAAGCCAAAGAATGAAAAAGGAGAGACTTTGATGAATACAGATTATAGACCTGAAGAGAATATGGAAATTGGAGAATTGCTAGAGCGTGTTAGAAAAGAAGATGCGTGTTTAGCGGAACTATATGAGAGTTTACACCTTTGCGATTTTAATTATTACTATGAAACTACATATACAAAACCTACGATGCCGTCAAAGGGCAGTATTCAAAGTGCAGTTAGAAAGAATCACGGCATTGGATTTATTAGACGCAAAATTTTACGTTTTAAATCGTTGTTCAATGACGACACAAAGAAGGAGCTGGAACTCAGAAAAAAATTTGCAGAAGAAGAAATACAGACAGAGCTTCTTAGATTAGAAAATATTTATTATGAAGATGTGAAACAGTATGAGTTGATTCGTACCGAGGAGCGTGATAAGTTGAAAAACTGTGAATTATCACAAGTAATCAGTTATTTCTCCTTTGTTCTAGAATCCGATGATTTCTTTGTGAACGCATTACATCAGTACGAAAATAGAATAAGAGATATTGATTACAACAAGGAAAGCAAAGTGCTGGAACTTGGATACAGGCTTCCATATGAAGAAGAAGTCCCACCAGTTTTAAGGATAAATGTGGATAAGAAAACTGGTATGCATGTGTACAAAGGATATGATGTTCAAAAAACTAAAGAACGCAGACAAAATACTGCCAGGGCAGTATTGTTAAGAGCGATGAAAACTGTATTTGAATCAGATGATTATCAATGCGTAGATAAAATTAGCGCTACAGGATACCTTTATTACTTTGATGAGATTTCTGAAAGAGACGAGCAGAAACCTTTGATAGAGCTTGACGTTTCCAGAGATCAGATTAGACTTTTGGACATGAAACAAAATATGGAGTCTTTATTTAAGTCAAAACTTGATGCCAAAGAAGCGCCTGGTTTTTATGTCGCAAGCTCCCGCAACTTGAATGAACCAAAGGCGGCTAAAGCTGAGCAACAAGAGCCCAAAGCACCTGTCAAAAGAGCCACAAGACAGGTCAATTAGTTTAATTAACGCATCTTTGTTTTCATGGATTATTGGAGGCCTTTATGATCCCATCCGTCCTGGCGAGACAACTGCAGACCGGGCTGAGTGACTACATCACCACCACCTTCCCCATGACCAACCCGGTGTTCCGGGGCAGCCTAGAGGGTTTGTTGAGCCGCCCCGGTGGTGTGTTTCACCCGCCCTATGCCAGCGTGCACCTGCCCTTCCGGGTGGCCGAGCAGGCGGAACAGCCCTTTGAGAGCATCCACCTGCCCTTTGCCCCTTACCTGCACCAGCAGCGTTCCTTTGAACGCTTGAAGGGTGAAGGTGGGTGTTCCACTCTGGTGGCCACGGGCACAGGCTCCGGCAAAACGGAGTGCTTCCTCTATCCTGTGCTGGAATACTGCTGGCGGCACCGGGGCGAAAAGGGTATTAAAGCCATCCTGCTCTATCCCATGAATGCCCTGGCGGCGGACCAGGCCCGGCGCATTGCCAAGACCATCCATGATAGTAGCCACCTCTGGAGCAATGTGACCGCCGGGATGTATGTGGGCGGCCAAGATGGCAGAAGCAGCCCCGCCATGGGTGAGGATTATTTAATAACCGACCGGGAAGCCATGCGGGCCAACGCGCCGGACATCTTGCTGACCAACTACAAGATGCTGGACTATCTGCTGGTACGCCCCACGGATGCTGGGCTGTGGAAGGATAACAGCCCCAACACCCTGAAGTATGTCGTGGTGGATGAACTGCACACCTTTGACGGCGCCCAGGGCACCGACCTGGCCTGCCTGCTTCGGCGCTTGAAAGCCCGCCTGGGCACGCCGGAAAACCACCTGTGCTGTGTTGGCACCTCTGCCACCATGGGCGGCAAGGGTTCCCAGGGCAGCATGCTGGACTTTGCCCGAAAGGTATTTGGCGAGCCCTTTGACGAAACTGCTGTTATCACCGAGGACCGCTTGAGCGCTGCGGAGTTCTTTTTGAAGCATCCACCAGTGGATTTTACTTTGCCTGCAGCGGAACAAACGAAAAATCTGCTGGCTTTGGCCGATGAAGATGAGGCGGTGGGTTACCTTTCCTTGGCGATGGATGCCTGGCTGAATGATCCCCTCTCATCGCAAGATATCCAAAGCGATGAAACTCGGCTGGAGCTGGGTCAACGCTTGATGGGGCATGCCTTCTTACAGGACTTGCTTTCCTTGATGGGGGATGAGCCCTGGCAGACAGAGCCTGTCCTGGAACACCTGCAGGAGCGTTATCCGGCCTTAAAAAGCCTTCCTCATCCGGAGGCAGCTTTGGAAGCGTTGATTGCTCTGGTATCCCACGCCCGCATCGGTGCGCCTGGCGGGCTGCGCCCCTTCCTGACGGTGCAGGTGCAGCTGTGGCTGCGGGAATTGACCCGCCTGGTGGCCAGCGTGGGGGGCAGCGGGAAGATTCACTATGCCCTGCACCACGATTTGAATGATGAGCAGGCTTTGCATCACCTGCCGGTGGTCAACTGCCGGGATTGCGGGGAAACGGGCTGGGTGTCATATTCGAATGAACGGGGTTGCTACGCTCTGGAGGACCTACGTACTTTTTATAACCTCTATTTTAAGATGGACAAGCGCATCGAGATGCTCTATCCCTTTGTGGAGGATGGGCAGCATATTATCGGGTTTATGAAAAACCGCTTGTGCCCTCAATGTCTGCACCTGATGGCGGGCGAGGGGGCACCGTCTGTTTGCCGGCATTGCGGAAATGAAGAAACCGTCCCGGTATTAACCCCATTACAGCAAAACGAAGCCGGCACGGGACAAAACATGCAATACGCCTGCCCTCACTGCGGCAGTCCGGGCGGCTTGTCCCTGATGGGCGTGCGCAGCGCCACTGCCATCAGTACCTCCATCAGCCAGCTTTTTGCTTCCCGCTTTAACGACGACAAGAAGACCATGGCCTTCTCTGACAATGTGCAGGACGCGGCCTACCGGGCAGGCTTCTTCAATGCACGCACCTGGCGCTTTGGCCTGCGCGGGGCCATTCAACGCTATGTGCTGAGGGAGGGCAAGGGAAAATCTTTGGCGGAGTTTCAGCAGGGCTTCTGGGAATACTACAATAATCTATGGACGCCGGAAACCTTAGTGGGGCATTTTATCGCCCCCAACATGGTGTGGATGCACGCCCACCATGAAATGATAAAAAACGGCAGGTTGGCCAACAACTACACCGCTCACAACTTGCTGTCAGATATTCGCCAGCGCGTGGCCTATGAAGTGATGCTGGAATTCGGTATATCCGCCCGGGTAGGGCGTACGCTCGAAAAATCCGGCGCATCTTCTTTGGTGTTTGACGTAAATGCTGTTTCCCAAGCTGCCAGTAGAACCCGAGAACGCGCCTTGAGCGAACTGGGGGCTTTTCACCAGACAGATGAGGCGGCTTTCATCCGAATGACCCTGGGGGTGTTGCGGCTGATGAAGCAAAGCGGCGCATTCAATGATACTATCTTCACGAACTACATCAAAGAGGATGGCAGGCCATATCATCTTTCCAATGACAGGATTTCCTGGATGCCAGGCCTTTCCTCTGGCCGCAACACCCCCAGGTTTCCCTATGATAACAAGGGATATGATATTAAGACCTTTGACCGGGTCACCTCCGATAAGTTTGTAGGTTTCTTGAAAGCGTGCACGCAGGAGATTTTCATCGGCGAGGAATTGTTTACTTCCCTTGCACAAATTCTATTTGCGGAGTTGTTCAAAGCGGGCTTACTAGTGAACATGGTGGAGCCTGTCCGCGGCGCAGTTTTTGCTCTAGACAAAGAAAAAGTATTTGTCACCACAGAAGTGTCTCAGATGGCCTGCGAGCTGTGCGGTAGCCAGGTGCCCATAGCAACAGCGCATGCTGTAGCGTATCAAGGGGCGCCATGTCCCAGGCGCAAGTGCGGTGGTCACCTGCAGATGGCTGTTGAGAAGGGGCTGGACTATTACAACAAGCTGTACAGCTCTGGCGACCTGGTGCGGGTAAATGCCAGGGAACATACTGGTCTATTGCAGCGCAAGGACCGGGAAGCTTTAGAAGTGGACTTTAAGAAATCCACTATAGCGCAGCCCTGGAATCCCAATGTGCTTTCCTGCACGCCTACCTTAGAGATGGGCATTGACATTGGTGACTTGTCAACCGTCATTATGAGCAGCATCCCTCCGGGGCAAGCCCAGTACTTCCAGCGCGCTGGACGAGCCGGCCGGAAGGATGGCAACGCCCTTGCTTTGGCGGTGGCCAGCGGCGCCTCTCACGATTTATATTACTACGCCAACCCCAGGGAAATGATGCAGGGTGCCGTTACCCCGCCCACAGTGTTTCTTCAAGCCTCGGCAGTATTGGAACGGCAATTCATGGCTTACTGTATGGATCACTGGATCAAGCGCGGTGTGCCGGAAAATGCGGTGCCCAAGACCATCAGTGCCTGTTTCCCCCTGCTGGGTCAGGAAACAGCTGAGGGATTCCCCAATAATTACCTGGTTTTTGTACAGGACCATTTAAGTGGTTTGTTCAAAGGATTTGTTCATCTGTTCCTAGAAGACCTGGATGAACAGACAAAGCAGGAACTGGACCACTATGCCTTTGGCCAGGGAATGGTCAAGAGCCCAATGCATATGCGGGTTTTGGAGGCCTTCCATGCTGCTAAGAAACAGTGCGATGCCCTGGCTGTCAGCATCAAAGAGCTGAACAAGATGATTAGGGACCTGAAGCTAAAACCCAAAGACACCTCATATGAGGAAGAAATTAAGGAACTTGATGTCGAGAAACGTTCACTAGCAGATGTCTTGCGCAGCATTCGAAAAAAAGATGTGTTCAATTTCCTGACGGACGAAGGTTTGCTACCCAATTATGCTTTCCCTGAAGCTGGCATCACCCTGAAAGCGATTTTGAAGCAAAACACTCAAGATGGTGAAGAAGGTGCCTCAGGCAGCAGAAGGCGGCACAATCAAGTGTACGAGTACAGCCGTTCAGCTTCTTCTGCCATCACTGAGTTTGCTCCATTGAACAACTTCTATGTGGAAGGGCGCAAGCTGACCATCAATCAGATAGACTTGACCAGCGCCACCCCGGAGAAATGGCGTTTGTGCCCCAGCTGTACCCACGCCGCCATGGAAGAACATGGCCAGGCTGTGGCTTCCTGCCCTATCTGCGGCAATCAAGGATGGGCTGATGCTGGGCAGTTACGCACACTGCTGAAACTGCAGATGGTATATTCTCATGATGATGCCAGAGAGAGCCTGATCAATGATGACAGCGATAACCGAAGCCATATCTTCTATACACGCCAGTTATTGGTAGAGGTGGATGAAGACAGGGACATACAAAAAGCCTATAGCATGAACAATGAGGACTTTGCCTTCGGCTATGAGTATGTTAAGAAAGCGACCCTCAAAGACATCAACTTTGGTGAGCGGGATATCCAGGGTGAAAACGTCACCGTCGCTGGAATGGACAGCATCCGAAAAGGTTTTAGCATCTGCAAATATTGTGGCTATATACAGCCCGAGAAGAAACCTACCCATTCCTATGCCTGCAGAGTCAAGACGCAACCCGCGTTGGAAGCTGATGCGTATGAGCCTTGTCTTTTCCTATACAGGGAGTTTACAACCGAAGCACTGCGGATACTCATTCCAGCAACAACGCTGGATACTGACCGAAAGCGCATGGAATCCTTTGTCGCGGCTTTTATGCTGGGGATGAGGAAGGTATATGGCAATGTCGACCACCTGGACAGCACAGTGATGGAAGTTCCGGTAGATGGAGAGCAATACCGCAAGCAATACTTGGTGATATTTGACAGGGTGCCTGGAGGAACCGGTTACCTCAAGCAAATGATGCAAAACGAGCATGAGTTTCTTCAGGTGCTGGAACAAGCCCTGGATACCATTGAGAACTGTAGATGCCGTGAGGACGAGCATAAGGACGGTTGTTATCGTTGCCTCTACGCCTATCGCTACTCCAGGAATATAGGACAAATATCCCGGAGAACTGCCCAGCAATTATTGAGTACAATCATTTCTGGAAAGGACAACTTGACCCGTGTGAGAGGGCTTGGGCAGATTCCGGTCAATTCAACAGTGGAAAGTGAACTGGAACGGCGTTTTCTTGAAGCTTTGAGTCGCATAAAGGTTGGCACAGAGCCGATCAGTATGGACAAGACACTGGTAAACAGAAAAGAAGGCTATCGTCTTAAAGTAAAAGACTCTATCTGGGAGATTGAGCCTCAAGTGCTGATGGATCCATCCCAAGGGGTCAGTGTGATTTCCCGCGCGGATTTTGTTATCTGGCCAGTGCGGAATAAGGAAGGACGAAGACCGGTTGTCATTTTCACAGATGGGGCTAAATATCACTTGGATACGGCGGCAGATGACACCCTGAAACGCGAGGCAATCCGTCAAAGCGGACGTTTCCGGTTGTTCTCACTGAGTTATAAGGACGTTCAATCGGTTTTTGAACCCAAAATAATCGATTACGCCACCCCCGTTCTACTGCAACAAAATTATCCTACTGGTGATAGGATGTATCAGCCAACAATCCAGCACTTCCAGGCTGGAGATTTGAGCCCATCCAGACTATCGCCTATGGAACTGCTTGCGTCATATTTAGCTTTCACGAATGCAGAGGAATTGTTCAGCGCTCATGCCAGAGCATATTCACTTTCCTTACTAGATTCATTAGGTATGAAAGACAGGGTTGTCTATTCGCAGTGGCACTCTGCAACAGAGCAGGCCGTAAAAGCCTTGAACAGAGAAATGCCAAGTTGGCACTTTGGCCTAACGATGTGTAATTCATGGCATCCCAGGCATATACAGCCCCATCTGTCATTGTATGCGGGCGTGGAAGCAAGTGTAATGAAACAGGAGAAATTCAACACAGAGGTATTTATGCATGCTCTTCTAGATGACGATATGGATAACAGAACCTCGCATTATGCTGCTGAGCTGAATGCCTTATGGCATTTGTCAAATATCATGCAGTTTTTGCCCCAATTCATGGCATTGGCTAGTTCTGGTATTGAGCAGGGCATTTATCACAATATTCATTCTGCAAGTGCACCTGATCAATCGTCATCAAACCTTGATCAAGACGCTTGGGGAGAGGTGTTGGAATTGATTACTGACCTAGGAGCAAAGCAAATGGTGCATGGGTTGATTGCCATTGGAGCGCCATTGCCATCAAGCGTTGGTTATGAATTAGAGTCCAACGGAGCTTTGGCTGAACTGGCTTGGGAAGAACTGCGAATTGTGTACTTACTGCCCAATCAGATGGATGAGAAACAAAGCTTTTTAAGTGAAGGTTGGCAGATTATTTCCAGCACAGATGACTTGTCAGACAACCTGTTTTATGGAGGGCTTGCATGATATACAAAGTAGGTATCTCTCAGGATTTTTTCTCTGCATTTTCGGACTTGCCCAAACAGATTCAAGGTAAAGTGACGGAGTTCATTAACAAATTCCGCAACAATCCTCTTGCCCCGGGAATTAATCTTGAACAAATTAAAGGAGCTGCAGACAAAAAGCTATTGTCTGTCAGGATTGATCAGACATACCGCGGAGTTATTGCCAGGGAAGAACAAAGTGGTGTCTTCATGCTGCTTTGGGTTGATCATCATGAGAAAGCTTATGACTGGGCAATCCGTAGAAAAATTGAGGTTAACCAACAAACCGGCAATCTTCAGGTGTATGAAGTAAAAGAGATTGCGTTACCAAGTGATGGAACAGTTGAGCTTCAACCTCTGTTTGCAGGTTTGACAGATGAACAACTCATCCTGATGGGCGTTCCTGAAGTTCAGGTTGAATATGTGCGCTCATTGCGTACGCCGGAGTCGTTTTATCAAAGCAAGGGTGTTCTGCCGGATGACTGCTATGAGCATCTTGAATGGATCATTAATGATTTTTCTCTTGAAGAAGTATTAAGCCTGGTGAAAGAGAACTTGCCTGCCATGTCTGAAAGCCATGACTTCGAGTCTGCGCTGAAAACACCTGAAAGCCTGAAGTCTTTTGTTATTGTTGAAGGTGAAGATGAATTGCGCAGAATGTTGGCTGAACCGATGGAGAAATGGCGGATTTTCCTACATCCCACACAGCGAAAAGTTGTATCTCGTAGGTTTAGCGGCCCAGCCCGTGTTTTGGGCGGGGCTGGTACAGGGAAAACGGTTGTTGCGATGCATCGGGTAAAGCATTTGGTTCAAGCCTTGAAGGCTGGAGAAACCATTCTGTTCACAACCTTTACCACCAATTTGGCAGCTGATATTCAGGAAAACCTTAGGAAAATATGCAGTGTTGAAGAAATGCGCAGGATTGAAGTAATCAATCTTGATGCCTGGGTGTCTCGTTTTCTGCGCGAGCACGAATACACTTCAAAACTTGTATATGGAGAGCAACTGGAATCTATTTGGGAAAAATCTATCGCTATGGCTGGAGATAGCAGCGGTCTTGGCATTGAGTTTTATTCTGATGAATGGACAAGAGTTGTGGCAAACCAAGAAGAGTTTACGAGGGACACATACCTTAGTACCTCCAGAGTTGGCAGAGGCCTTCGTCTTGATCGCAAAAAAAGGATGCAAGTATGGGAAGTATTCGTTGAGTTCCAAAACATTCTGCAGGAGGAACAAGTACGTGATATAGACAGCGCAATGTATGAGTGCAGAAAACTGCTTGAGAAGCACCATCACGAAGGTTTATATCCCCATATTATTGTGGATGAAGCACAGGACTTAAGCAATAATGCGTACAGATTGTTGCGTGCGATGAGTGGCCTGCAGCATCTCAATGATTTGTTTATTGTAGGCGACGCTCATCAGCGTATTTACAAACGTAGAGCTACACTGTCAAAGAGCAGGGTTTATATTCAGGGTCGGAGCAGTTATCTAAGGATTAACTACCGAACAACAGAAGAAATCCGCAAACACGCATTCGCTCTACTTAAAGGCATACCCTTTGATGATATGGATGAGGCTTATGATGATGGACGGTTATGCCAGTCACTAACGCATGGCCCCAAACCGGAAATTCATATTTTTAAGAGCGCAAGTGAGGAATACGCATTTATAATTGAGCGTATTAAAGTTTTAGAAGCCAAAGGCGTGGATTTGCGAAATATCTGTGTTATTGCGCGAACCAATAAAATGCTGGATGTTTACATGGAACAGCTAAACTTGGCAGGTTTACGAGTATATGAGATAAAACGCAGCAAGGCAGAGGAACGAAGCTTTGAAGGTGTACGCGTTGCAACCATGCACAGAGTGAAGGGCCTTGAGTTTGCATACGTTTTTATCGTGGCAGCAAACAAGCGCAACATTCCATTATATTCTGCTGTAAATCAACCGGATGAGGCGGCTCGTGAAGAAGCTATGACAGCTGAAAGATGTTTGTTATATGTCAGTCTGACCCGCGCACAGAGGGAGGCCATTGTGACTGGATATGGTACGATCTCAGAGTTTCTGCAGTAAGAATGGGTTTTTACTGACTACAAAACTTAGTCCACACATATATACAAGGAGAACGATCAGGCGAATATGCTAGTCTCATCAGTAAAGCAATGGGAAAACCCGTAATGAACTTGAGCGGGGAAGATGTCATTTTTGGATTTGGCGGATCACTGGAATGATAAAAATCCCTTGATTTCTCAAGGGATTTCAGGTTTGGTGGAGCATAGCGGATTCGAACCGCTGACCTCTACAATGCGAATGTAGC
>CAZHPW010000040.1:6308-20275 GCA_964534515.1 uncultured Christensenella sp. | reverse complement strand
CCATTGAGTTGGGGAAGATGTGCTTGAACATCAGCCGCTTGTCGCTGGCGCCCAGGGTTCGGGCAGCCAGAATGTACTCCTGGCGTTTAAAGCGGTAAAACTGCATGCGCACGTTAGCCGCCATGCCTATCCAACCTGTCAGTATAAAGGCGAAGAACAAGGCCCCCACCACGCCGACCTGCTTGGCCAGGTGCAGTTGGAACAGCGTCGTTGCCACAATAAACGGTATGCCATAGAGGATGTCTGATATTCTCTCCATTACCAGGTCAATCGCGCCGCCGTAATAGCCTTCAATCGCGCCGTATATCGCGCCGATGAACAGGTTCACAACGGATACGGCAATGGCCAGAATGAAAGAGAAGCGCGCGCCGGCTGCCAGGCGGGTAAAGATGTCCTGTCCGCGGTCGGTGGTGCCAAAGGGGAAGGCAGGCTCAAAGCCATAGCGGTAGAGGAAATAGTTATAGCGGCTCACACGGGCAACATAGCTGCGTGAGGTGCTGGTGCCGGTTACCCGGGCGTAGGCCAGGGGATTATCAGGGTCGGTATCCGCCGCGATGCGCAGGGAATGATAGCTGGTGTCAGAAGGCGTTGTCTTCCTGTAGATGGGCTGGAAGTTGCCTTCCTTGTCCAGGGTGGGGGCGCCTTTGTTGTTGGCCTTGTACCAGATATTGGCGTCGTTTTGCTTGGCGTCGGTGATGGCCGGGAAAATAACCTGGATGCCGGTCTTGTCCTGCCAGGCTTGCACGTCCTCGTACTGCGCCGGTGTAAAGGTCAGGTAGAACATGCCCATCTGGTAGTAATTGTCCAGCTTGAAGTCATAAAAACGGGCGTTTTTGTTGGCGGTGGGGTCGACATAGGCTTCCTTGTACACCTCAACAATGGGGTTAAGCCCGGTTTCCTCGCCAATCGCGCGGAGACTTAGGTACTCCGGCTCATTCATGGTGACCTTGGTCTGCCCGTCCAGCCCCAGGAAAGAAAGGTATTTGTTCTTGGGCGGCAGTTTGCCGTAGTTGAGGTACATGGTGTCTGTGAGGGACTCGGTATACTTATTTGCCCCGATAATAGGCCCGAAGACGGCATAGAGAATTAGAATGACAATGATGATTGCTGCCGCCACGGAAGCCTTGTTGCGGCTGAAGCGCAGCAGGACGTCCTTGAAGTAGGAAATCGGTTTGGTTTCCAATTTTTTATCGTGAAGCCGATCCGTGTTGTCCACAAAGTCAAACTTTTCCTTTGGGATGTCCGGATAGAATTTATTTTCGCTCATTATTTTTTGCTCCCCATTCTGATTCTCGGATCGACAAATCCGTAACTCAAGTCGATGATGATGCCGCTTGACAAGCCAATTACGGTATAGAAAGCGGACAGGAGCATGAAGAAGTTGTAATCGGGTGTCGCCGCCGTGATGGAGGATACATACAAGGGGCCAACCCCCGGTATGCCAAATATTTGCTCAATGATGAGGGAACCGCCGATGATGCCGATAAACTGGCCCAGAATCATCGGGAAGATGGGCACCATGGAGTTGCGCAGCGCATGGCGTACGGTGGTCTGTGCCCGGGTCAAGCCCTTGGTGCGCGCCAAGAGCAGGAATTCGCTGGTCAGGACCTCGGTCAGTTCCGCGCGGGTGTAGCGGGTTAAGCCCGCCACGATGCCAAAGCCCAGGGACAGAATGGCCGGCACCAGGGACACAAAGGTTTTCCAGGAAAACAAATCATTGCCCGGTTCCATTTGGAAAGGGAACCATTTGAGTTTAAAACACAGGAAGTATTGCACCAGGAAGGCGTATACATAACTGGGCACGGACACAAACACAATAACGCTTGTGGATATCACATGGTCCTGCCACTTGTTTTTCTTTAATGCCGCGTAGATACCGAACATCAGCCCCAGGGGGACGGAAAATATCATGGTATAGGCGTTCACAACCATGGTCGCGGGCATTTTCTCAAGGAACTTGTCCCAGACATTCTGGCCGAAATACAGGGATTCGGAAACTCCCCAGTCACCGCCGATGACGGATCTGCGGAGGAAAATCAAGTATTGCTCAAGGAGCGGCTTGTTGTAGCCCAGGGCTTCCCTGCGCATTTCAATCAACTGCATGTCCTTGCCGAACTGCTGAGCGGGCTTGGTGGGCAAAAGTTTGACCAACACAAAGCACATGGACACGATAATCAGTGTGACCATCAGCATCAGCAGGATACGCTTGATAATGTACTTTAGCACTCGGAATCTCCTTTTCCCGGCCCGGAGAGATGCGATATGGGACGGGTTTTGTTGGAATAGCCCGGGAGAAGGCGAGCCTCCTCCCGGGCCTGACTATGAACCTGTCAGACTTATTTGTAGTTGAGCGTGCCGCCCTGCTCGGCCACGAAGGCTTCCCAGGCTGCGTCGTCGTACTCATAGGTCATGTAGCGGATGCCGCCGCGGCCCATGGGGAAAATCTGGTCTTCGGTGTAGAAATTGACCTGCATGCTCTTCAGGGAAGCGGAGTAGCTGCCCATCAGCGGGATGAAGTCGTACAGCTGCAGGACAGCGCCTTCCAGAGCGCCCAGCACCTTAATGCGGTTGGCGGCCTTTTCAGCGTCGGTGCTGTAGGGGAAGGAGGTGATGATGGTTTCGCCGGTTTCCACGTTCTTCAGCGTGGTGGGGGTGGCGTTCATCGCCTCATACCAGGCATACATGCTGGCAACATATTTGACGCCGTCGATTTCGATTTCGATTTCGTGTGTGGTCGCGTCAAAGGAGTCGTCATACTGGTAGTTCGGGCTCACAAACACTTCCATCAGGCTGTAGGGATCAAAGGTGGAACCGGTCCAGCCCACACCAAACAGCATGTCAACGGTGTTGTTCTTCAGGGCGTCGGAGAAACCGTTGCCCAGGGTGCCGTCACGGGAGAAGACCAGTTTGCCTTCCAGCTTGGTGCCCTTCACGGCCTCGGTATAGTTGTTGACGATGAAGTCATATCCGGCGTTGTAGAAGGCGGAGGTCATGTTGGGGGTGCCGATGATGATTTGGACGGTGTCTTCCTCGGTCATCAGGCCCTTTTCAATAGCCTCGTCGAAAGCCTTGTTGAAGTATTCCTTGGCCATTTCCAGGTTGTAGCCGGAGATGCTGTCAATCGCGTCATCAACGGTGGGGTACATTTTGCCATCGCCGATTTCTTCGGACAGGCCCCAGAAATCAACAACAACCTGCTTGGCGACGTCGGTGTTGCGGTAGAAGATGCCGTTGTCCGGGTCAGCGACGATCTGGCCGGAGTAGATGGCCAGGGCGGGCTGGCTGACGGGGTCAGCGGCCAGGAGGAACTCGGAGCGGTTCATCGCCAGGCTCATCGCCACGCGGAAGTCCTTCAAGGTGATGATGGTCTTGTTGACCTTCTCACCGGCGGCCTTCTGGTTGGCTTCAAGGGCAGCGAAGTCGGGGTTGAACACCATGGCGAACACGGAGTCGCCCTCGGTGTAGTAGGTGTAGTCGGATTTGCCGTACTCTTCGATGTAGTCCTTGTCCAGGCCGAAGCTGTCCAGCTGGCCGTTTAAGAACATCTCAAGACGGGTGGAGGGCTCTTTGACCAGGTTGGTGTTAATCTTGGTGGTCTGGTAGCGGCCAGCGTTGCTCTCCATGTTGTAGCCGAACCAGTTTTCGTTCTTTTCAACGGTGTAGAGCTTGTCAGACTGGAAGCCGGTCAGTTTGTAGGGGCCCCAGGACATGGTGTTTTCAACGGTGGTGCCGTAATTGTTGGTGTAAACGCCATCCGTCTCGGTGCCGCTCTTCTCATAGAGGGCTTCGTTGGCCAGGTAGGAGCTGGTCAGGTTGTAGTAGAGGTAGAAGCCGGTGAGGGGCTTGTCCAGAATCATGACGATGTCATACTCGCCGGTGGTCAGGAAGCCAACGTTTTCCCAGGCGGTCTCAGGCCAGGTGTACTTGGCATAGAGCTCATCCAGCGCCCAATCCTTGCGGGTGGGTTCGTCAGCCCAGGTGATGTAAGCGCCGCCGTCACCGACGGTGTAGAAATCATACAGCTCTTTCACGGTCAGCGGGGTTTCGACAATCTTGTCTTCGGCCGCGCCGGTCCAGGCCTTGGTTTCAAAGTCATAGGTGTCGCCAAAGGAGTAGGACCAGTTCACATAGCCCTTTTCATCGCCTTTGCTCGCCAGCCATTCTTCGGCATCCTCAACACCGTCAATGCCCATGAAATCACGGTAGGTGGTGTCCGCGGGCACGCCCTGTTTGGCATAGCCTTCAGCGTTGGTGATGCGCAGAGCGCCGGAGTAGTAGGAGTCAGCGCGGTAGTTCTGCGCCTTGGGGTTGAGCAGCAGTTTGGCGGAGTTCACGAAGTTCTCAGCCTTAATCGGGGTGCCGTCTTCCCATTTCAGGTCGTCACGCAGGGTGATTTTCCAGGCGCGGCCGGTGGTTTTTTCCTCGGTGACTTCGCCGGCTTCGGTGGTGACATACTCAGGGATGCCCCACTGCTCGCCGATGTACTCTTCAGTCACATCGACCGGGAAATCCTTGGCGGCCAGCGGAACGATTTTATACCCATCCATGGTGTCGTTGTAATCAAACGCATAGAAACCATTGGAGAGGTATTCCAGCAGGTCACCATCGGTGGCGGTCTGGAAGGTGAAGGGGTTCCAGGTGGTCGGGAACGCGGTGATTGCCAGGTCATAGGTATAGGTCGGGGCTTCCTGCTCAGCAAAGGCCGTCAGTGTGAAGACCATGCTCAGCATCAGGATGATGGAAAGAAGCTTTTTCATGTGTACCTCCTTGTTAATTTTCTTTTCCATGACCATAGGATTGTATAGTTTTAACCTTATCCTGTCAATGTTTTCGGGAAATCCGCCAAGCTTTCAAGGTTTTTCTGCTTCAAACGCAAGCATCGGAAGACCAGGGGCTTTTAGTTGCAATTATTCTTCGTACCATGCCCATTTTATTTGTATTTTTCTATCTGATTGTTTTCAAATTATTCATTTTTACCGGGAATAAGTGGTATAATACCCTTCAGGGTCCCCGAAAGGAACCAAAAGAGATTATATTACCAAGGAGGGCTTATCCAATATGGAACTCAAGCACCAAATCTACTCTGTCGGCGTCCAGAACCCGGAGCTGGAAGTTTTTGACATCATCATGAAAACCCCCAAGGGCACCAGCTACAATGCCTACCTCATCAAAGGCACCGAGAAAACCGCCCTTGTTGAAACCGCCAAGGAAGGCTATCTGGAAGAATATCTGAAGAACATCGAAGCCATCGTGCCCTTTGAGTCGGTGGATTACCTCATCATTAACCATACCGAGCCCGACCACGCCGGCATCATCCCCGAGTTGCTCAAGCGCAACAGCAAACTGCAACTCATTGGCACCTCTTCCGCCATCACCTTCATCGGGCAGATTATCAACCAGCCCTTCAATTCCCGCACGGTCAAAAAGGGCGACACCCTGGACCTGGGCGGCAGGGAGTTGAGCTTTTATCCCATGCCCAACCTGCATTGGCCGGACACCATGTTCACCTTTGACTCCCTGTCAAAGGCGCTGTTCACCTGCGACTTCATGGGCGCTCACCACGCCTATGCGCCGCTGTTGTTCAGCACGGTCAAAAACAAGGCCGAATACCTTGAAAACGTTGAAAAATACTACATGGACATCATGAGCCCCTTCTCACAGCCCTTTGCGCTAAACGGCATCAAACAGGTCCGTGAGCTCAACCCCTCAGTTGTCTACACCGGCCATGGCGCGGCGCTGGACACCGGCATTGAGGATGTCCTGGCCATCTATGACCGCTTGAGCGCAAAGCCCGAAAAAGAGGGCAAGTCCGTTGCCATCGTCTATGTGAGCGCCTATGGCTATACCCACAAATTGGCCCAAGTGCTGGAAGAGGAAATCAAGAAGACCTACCCCGTGACCCTCATTGAGCTTGATGAGAACAACAAGGCGGAGGCCTACGCCGCCATCGCGGAAGCGGACGGCGTGCTCTTTGGCTCACCCACCTTCCTGGGCGACACCCTCCAGCCCATTACCGAGCTGATGGCCGGCTTGCACCCCTTCTCCGTGAAGGGCAAGGTTTGCTCCGCCTTTGGTTCCTACGGCTGGACCGGTGAGGCTGTTGGCAACATGATGGGCCGCCTGGAGCAGTTGAAAGCCAAGACCGTAGAAGGCATCCGCGCCCGCATGCGCCCCAACGAGGAAGAGCTGGCCGCCGCCCGTGACCTGGCCGCCAGATTGGTCAGCGCCCTGAAATAAGCCGCTTTTATAACCGCTTCTGTGACAGACAAGGAGGTAGGTCATGCCCGTTTCCCCCGAGCGCTATTCCTGCTATGATGTTTCACTCACCGGCTTCCCTGAGGTGTCTGACGCTGCCTGGGACAAGGCGGCGCCAGCGGAACTCAAACAGGTGGTTTCTGGCAAGCGCCCTTTCCTGAACACCGAGTTTAGGATGCTGAGGGATGACAAGGCTCAGGCGCTGTATGTCAGAATCCTCGCAGAGGACGACGCCATCCACGCCACCTACCGCCTGCATGATGAGCCCATCTACACCCAGGATGTGTTTGAGATGTTCATCTCAGACGCCAAAACCCTGGATTTTTACCGCGAGATTGAGGTTAGCCCCTACGACGTGACCTTCTGCGGCAACATCTCCTTCCGCTCCAATGAGGATTTTTCCCTGGACATGGATTGGGACACGCCCGGCTTTAAGACCAAAACCCGCTATGACAAGGAAAACCACCAGACCACCAGCGTCTGGCTGATGCCCTACAGCATGTTTAAGCGCGCCCCCAAAAAGGGGGAGGCTTGGCCGATCAACTTCTACCGCATTGACCATAGCGTCAGGGGTGAGGAATTGCAGGCCTGGCAGCCCACCGGCGAGCCCCGTTTCCACCGGCCGGCATTCTTTGGCCTGCTGGAATTTGCCTGAGTGAGTTCCATTAAAGCCGACCAGGTGCTCAAAGCCTCCATGCGCGAACTGTGTGAGGGAAAGGATATGCTGACCGGTCTCACGGTCTGCTACGGCAACCGGAAGGACTTTGTCACAACATCCCTTGGGCTTAAGCGTGAGGTCATTTTCGTAAACGGCGTGTTTGAGGACGCGCCTGAAGAAGTCACCGATACAACCATTTTTGATTTGGCCTCGCTGACCAAGGTGTACACCTTGGTCAGCGTTTTGCAGTTCCTCGAACAAGGCTTGATTCGTTTAGACGACAACATCCGGGACTTGGACGCCCGGTTTGTTCATCTGGATGACTGCACGGTGGAAGACTGCCTGACCTACTTAGCCTGCCTGCGCACAGATGAGCGGGTGGATGCCCAAAAAGACGCCAAGACAGGACGAGAGGTGCTTTTTTCCGTGCGCCGGGTGCCGGTATTGCTTGGAGAGCGCCTGTATTCCGACATGAACGCCCTGGTGCTGCAATATGTGGTGGAGGCGGTCAGCGGTCTTCAATTTTTTGAGTACCTAAAGCAACATGTCTTAAGCCCCGTCGGGCTTTTTGAAACCTGGGCGGATGTTCCCAAAGACAGATACGCTGACCTGATGGATTACAATTTCGAGCACAAATGGGTGAATGGCGTTTGGCAGGTGACGACCGATGTCACCCCCGGCCTGCCCCATGACCCCAAGGCCAGGTTGCTCAAGGACAAAGCCCACAGCCTGTCTGGCCACGCCGGTCTCTTCGCGACAGCCGGGGATGTCTGCCGTTTTGTCCAGGCGATGCTAAACGGCGTCTACTTTAGCCACGATACCTTGATGCAAATTGGCGTCAACCGCACCGGTTACCTTACCCATGAAGGGCAGTACCGCCAGTTCCTGGGCCTCTTGTGCTTTTGCCGCTCGCCCATCCAGTACAAAAGTGAGGTGCCCGCTTGGATGGGTTTGCGCTCCTTTGGCCAGGCGGGTTACACCGGCAATCACCTGGCGGTGGACCCGGAAACCGGGGTGTTTGACCTGCTCCTGGGCAACCGCTGCCACAACCGGCTCTCCCAGGTCATCCCGGAGGAGGGGGCCAAGGGCCTTGGCCTTCATGAAGACGGCTCCGGCACGGTTCGTTTGCCGGATGGCAGGGCTCTGAAGTCCAGCTTCCGCTTCATCCACCAAAAGGACCGTCTCATCCACGCGCCGGTGCGTGATTGCCTGCTGAACAGGGGCTGGCTCTAGGGCTTTGTGTAAAAACAGTATATCGTCCCTTTTATCGCTTTACGGATAGACGAATGGCATATTTTGGAGTAAAATGCCGAATTAAGGCAAATGCTTTCATATTTTGGCAATTCGCCATGAGGAGGATTTTTTATGCAGTATGTACCTTTCGGAAAAACCGGCCATCAAGTGAGCCGCCTGGGCTTTGGCATGATGCGCCTGCCCACCATCCTCAAGGGTGATGACAAGCGCGTCATCAACCGGGAGGAAGCCATCCGCATGCTCCGCTACGGCATTGACCACGGCATCAACTACGTGGATACCGCCTATGGCTACCACGATGGGGAGAGCGAAATTGTCACCGGCCTGGGCTTAAAGGACGGCTACCGCGACAAGGTGCTCCTGACCACCAAACTGCCCCAGTGGTTTGTGGAAAAAGAAGACGATATGGACCGGTTGCTGGATGAGCAGCTCAAGAAGCTGGATGTCTCTTATTTGGATTTTTACCTGCTCCACGCGCTGCATGATGAGGCGTTTAAAAAGCTGCAGCGGCTCAACTACCAAAAGTTCCTGGAAAAGGCCAAGGCTGACGGCCGCATCCGTCATGCCGGCTTCTCCTTCCATGATGAGCATGATGTCTTCCTGCGCATCATTGATGATTATGACTGGGACATGGCGCAGATTCAGTTCAACTACCTGGACGATGAGTTCCAGGCGGGCCTGGACGGCCTGCTCTACGCCGGCAAGAAGGGTATCAACATCGTTGTGATGGAGCCCCTGCGCGGCGGCGCCCTGGCCAACCCGCCCCAGTCCATCAAGGATGCCATGGCGGGTGAAGGCAGCGGCTTTACCCCGGTTGAATGGGCTTTCCGCTATGCCGGGGATTTCCCCCAGGTGGTCACCATCCTCTCCGGTATGAGCAACATGGATCAGGTTCAGGACAACCTGCGCATCTTTGACAAGGTCAAGCCCAACTCGCTCACCAATGAGCAGCACGCCTTCATCAAGGACATCAAAAAGCAGTACTTGGCCCGCGTCAAAATCGGCTGCACAGCCTGTGACTACTGCCAGCCCTGCCCGCACGGCGTCAAAATCCCGCGCATCTTCAAGATGTACAATGAATCCTACATGCTCAACAACATGGATGCCCTGAAGTGGAACTACGGCGCGCTGGTGAAGGAACAGGCGGATGGCTCCCTCTGTGTGGCCTGCGGCGCCTGTGAGGCCGCCTGTCCCCAGCAGCTGCCCATCATTGATACGCTCAAAATCATTGACAAGGAAGCCCGTTAAGGCATCTTATGCGGCTGAATCTCTATGGCCTCTTGATTGCCCTGGGTGTGCTGGCGGCCTATGTCTACATGACAAAGGAAGCAAAGCGGCGTGCCCTGGGCGATGACCTGGCCATTGACCTGGTGCTGTGGACAGTCCCCTTGGCCATCCTGTTTTCCAGGATTTACTATGTTGTGTTTAATTACGCGATTTACAAAGGGGACTTCCTCAGCATCTTCCGAATCTGGGAGGGGGGCTTGGCCATCTATGGCGGCGTCATCGGCGGCGTCATCGGCGGCTACCTCCTGGCCAAAAAAAGAAAACAACCCTTTTTGCTCCTGGCGGATCTGGTGGCTCCCGGCTTGCTGCTGGGACAGGCCATCGGCCGCTGGGGCAATTTTTTTAACCTGGAGGCCTTTGGCTATGAGGTCACCAACCCGGTGTTGCAGTTTTTCCCTTACGCCGTCAAGGTGGGGGATAGCTGGCACTTGGCCACCTTCTTTTATGAGTCCTTGTGGAACCTGCTGGGCTTTGCCCTGCTGATAAAAATTCGCGACATTTGTTACAAAAAAGGCCCTGGCTGGGTCTTCGCCTGGTACCTTTTATGGTATGGCCTGGGCCGGATGATGATTGAAGGTTTAAGAACAGACAGCCTGATGCTGGGAGACCTGCGCGTATCCCAGGCGCTCAGTCTGGTCTTCATCGTTGCCATCGGCCTTCTCATGGTCATCAGGCTTAAAATGAACAAGGCTTGGCTGCTGCTTCTGCTGTTAGGGCTAGCCGCCATTTTGCTGTACGCCCTGGGCAATGCCGCCCTGCTGCTGCCAGGCTACTTCCTGCTCGCGGCCTTTGTGTTTGCCCTGCTGTATGAGTTCATATCAGCCGGGAAGACGGAAACAGCGTCATGAAGCATCTGACGCTTTACCGTACTTTGGTCCGTTTTCTGCCCATCCGCTGGGACAGCCCTTTGGTGATTGAAAAAAACACCCTCAGTGACAGCCAGATATCCGCTTATGAGCGTGTTTTAAAACGCCACCGGGTTTCCGGCGGCGCTTTGGCTTTGTTTGACGTAAACGGGCTAACCGACCACCTGGTCTATGGTGACTTGCGCCTTGGCCAGCCGGTTGCCGGAGACACCGCCTTCCGCCTGGCCTCCCTTTCCAAAACGGTCACCGCGGCCGGAGTTCTGGCTTTACATCAATCCGGATTCATTGATTTAAAGCAGGACGCGGACTTTGGTCTGCCTTATTCCCTGCGCCATCCAATGGCTCCTGATACGCCCATCACCCTCATGCACCTGCTGTCCCACGCCTCGGGCATCAAGGACGGCGCGGCCTATGACAAAGCGCTGAGCGCCGGGGGCAGTGCTGCTGATATATTGGAAGGTGACGCGCACACGTCTTATCTGCCGGGGGAGGGGTGCACCTATTCCAACTTCGCCTATGGCCTCATCGCCCCGGTTGTGGAAGCGCAGACTGGACTGCCCTTTCAAGCCGCGATGCAAAAGGCGCTCTTTGAGCCCCTCAAAATGAATGCTGCTTATTATCCAGGGCTCATCAAGAGCCCGCTGGCGGATGGCAGGCGCATCCTGCCCCCGCGGAAAAAGCCCAATTTTGACGGCGCCGCCCGCCAGGCAAGCCTGCCGCCTGATTGGGAGCAGGTGGACCTGAACCGGCATTATGCCCTGGCGCAGGGCGCCTGCTGCTGTGATGTGGATGGCCTGGTCAAACTGGGCAAGGCGCTCCTGCGTCCCGGATTCTTCTCCGAGGAGACCCTGGGCCTGATGCGTCACCCGCACTCCAGCCTCAAAGCGCGCGACCCCCATCTTACCCAGGGCCTGGGCTTGTTTATCCTCAATGACAAAAGCATTGCTGAGGATGCCTTGTACGGCCATCAGGGCATGGCCTATGGCATGGTACAGGCGCTGTTCCTGGATGTTAAAAAAAGCCGCGGCCTCATCAGCCTGACCACCGGCGCCTCGGAGGCCAGGGAGCACATCCTGACTGATTTGAACCGCTCCCTGCTGAAAGTGTGGCAAAGCACATGACCGACACCGTTCTTGACATTCAAAAGCGGCCCGGCTGCAAGCTGGTCAAATTAAAGGGCGGCGAGCACCTCAAGGTGCCAAACGCCCTGTTTCGCCTGTATACCTTGAAGGTCAATGACCCCATCGACCCGGACAACTACCGCTTGCTGCTACAGAAGAGCGAGGGCAAGTACGCCCTGGAGCAGGCGGTGCGCATTCTGGAACTGCGGGACAAGAGCCGGGATGAAATCACCAAAAAACTACTGGATTCCGGCTTTTCTGAGGCTGCGGCGCAGGCCGCCTGCCAAAAACTGGAGGACGCGGGCTATCTCAATGACCGGCGCTATGCCGAGAACACCCTGGAACGCCTGGGTAAAAAATATGGCTCCATCCGCTTAAAACAGGAATTGCGCCAAAGGGGCATCGCCCCCGACTTGATAGAGGAACTGATGTCAGATGCCGACAAGGACGCCCAGGTTGAAGCCGCAATACGCCTGGCGCAAAAGACCCTGCGGGGCAAGTCCGGCGAAGAAAGGGAGCTTTACCGCCGCGCCTACGCGGCCCTGGCCAGGCGGGGCTACACGCCGGACGTGGTCAAGGCGGCCCTTAATCAGGTGCTGTCTGATTCTGCTGACTTGGACGATTGATGAGATAGCGCACAGCAAAGCCTGCCATCATCATCCCGGCAACCGGCGGCATAAACGCAATGGAGCCGGGAGCGTGGCGGCCATGGGCGTCATCGCTCACCACCTTTTTGGCCTCTTCTTTTGAATACAAGGTCATAAAGCCCGATATGCCCTGCTCCCGGCAGGCTTTTCTCATACTCCGGGCCAGGGGACAGACGCTGGTGTCATAAATATCGGCGAAGGCCAATTGCGTCGGGTCCAGGCGGTTGCCCATGCCCATGCTGCTGATGAGGTAGGTTCCGGCTTCCTGTGCCCTTTTGGCCAGGAGCACCTTGCTGGTCACCGTGTCAATACAGTCCAGCACCACGTCATAAAGCTTCAGGTCAATTTGGCTTTCTGTTTCCTCGTTATAAAAGAAGGGATACACGCTGACCGCTGTTTCGGGCGCGATGTCGTAAAGCCGCGCTTTCATGGCGTCGGCTTTTTGCTGCCCCAGGGTGGAGTGCAGGGCAATGAGCTGGCGGTTTAAGTTGCTCTTTTTAACCACGTCAAAATCCACAATGCCAATATTCCCAACCCCGCTGCGCGCCAGCGCCTCCGCGCAGGCTGAGCCCACCCCGCCAAGGCCAAAGACGATGGCCCTTGCTTCCTGTAATCTCATAAAAGCGGGCAGGCCGATGACGTCAATGCCCCGCTGAAACTGCTCAAACGGATTCTGTTCCATTCAGCCCTCCTTTTCCGGCGACTGTCGCCGTCAATAAACAGACACTTGCAGCACCCTGCTCCCGCAATTGCTTGGCGCACTCGCGGGCGGTGTGCCCGGTGGTCCGCACATCATCCACCAGCAAGAGCTCTTTTCCCTTTACATCCACCACGCACAAAAACGCGTCCTTCACATTGTCCCCGCGTTCCTTGGCGCCCAGGCTTGATTGCCGCCTGGTGTTTTTGACTTTCTTCAGCGCGTCAAGTACCGGAATGCCGGTCAGCTCGCTGACCTGCTCTGACAATATTCTGGATTGGTTCATACCGCGCTCGCGCTCATGGCTTATGTACAGCGGCACCGGCACTAAGGCGTCAAAGCGCACGCCGGAAATACAAAGCGCCATCTCCCGGGAGAGGGGTTGGGCGGCCTGCTCCACCGGACCGAACTTCAATTCAACCACCAGTTTCTGCGCCAGGTCATGGTACTTGTAAGGCGCGAAGGCCCGCTCTATGCCCGCCATACCGCCTTGCGCGCAGTATTGGCACGGCTGTCCCACCTTCATGGGGCTTAGGCAAAGCGGGCAGGCTTTGTCTGAAATCCGCAGCGTTTCAAGCTCCGCCCGGCAGTTCTCGCACAGGCAGGCGCCGGGCTCCAACTTGCGCGGCTCATCACAGCCCAGGCAGCGCGCTTTGGGCAGCACCAGGTCTGCGAAAATATTAAGAATGTTCATCTAATGGCCTCACCCAGCACATTGAGCCAATGGCGCAAAAGGGAATAACGCCTGCGCTCCAGATTGTTGGTAACCATCATGTGGAGCACCTCCTGCCGGCCCACCAACACAACCAGGCGGCGGGCGCGGGTAACGCCTGTATACAAAAGGTTGCGGGTCAAGAGCATCCTGGGCCCGCCCACCATGGGCATGATGACGGCCGGGAACTCGCTGCCCTGGCTCTTGTGAACGGACAGGCAGTAAGCCAGGTCCAGTTCCTCCAGATCGCCGTATTCATACTGCACCGTCTTTTCATCGTCATACAGCACGTCCACCAGTCTCTCTTCCGCGTCAATGCGGGTGATAAAGCCGATGTCCCCGTTAAAAACGCCCTGGCCGGTCGCGCCGTACTTGGTTTCCCATTCCAATTGATAATTGTATTTGATGTGCATAGCGTTGTCGAGCTCGAGAAGAAGGTCTACAAGAAGGCCCTCGGCAAGGACTTCCCG
>CAZHPW010000040.1:0-6298 GCA_964534515.1 uncultured Christensenella sp. | reverse complement strand
CCCAAAGAGGATGTCCTTCTTTTTAGGCGCGGGCGGGTTAAAGGCCTCCTGGAGGCTGGTGTTTAAGGCGTTCACCCCGCAAACGCCCTTGCGCGTGGGGGAGAGCACCTGGATATGCCGGATGGCGTCCTTCACTTTTAAAAACTTGGGCAGGCGGTTTAAACACAGGTTGACAATGCTGTCCTTGGCCTGAATGGCGTCCATCTTGTTTTCAAAGAAGAAGTCGCTGCCCGCGCCGTTCATCTCCGGGTCCTGTCCCTGGTTGATGCGGTGCGCGTTGACCACAATCATGCTGTCCTCACCCTGGCGGAAGATTTCCGTCAGGCGCACCTTTGGTATCAAATCATTGTTCAAGATGTCAGCGAGTACGTTGCCCGGCCCGACGCTTGGCAATTGGTCCGAGTCACCCACCAGCACCAGGCGGGTGCCGGGCTTCAGCGCGGACAAGAGGTTGCGCATCAAGACGATGTCCATCATGGACACCTCATCCACAATCAGGCACTCGCAGTCCAGCGGGTTTTCCTGGTTGACCTGGAAACTGCCCTCCTCACCGCCGTATTGCAGCAGGCGGTGGATGGTGCTGGCCTCTCTCTGGCAGGCCTCGCTCATCCGTTTGGCAGCGCGGCCTGTTGGCGCGGCCAAGAGAATGCCGTCCTTGAGGTTCAAGACATTGATGAGGCAGTTAATCAGGGTGGTCTTGCCGGTGCCCGGCCCGCCGGTAATGACGATTAACCCGTTTTCACAGGCCTTTTCAACCGCCGCGCGCTGAAGGTCACTGAAGGTGATGCCCTCCTCTTTTTCAAAGGCGCGGATGCGGGACTTGATGTGGGAGGGCATAAGCATCTGGCTCACCCCGCACAGGGCCAAAAGGCGGCCTGCGATATCAATCTCCGCTTTTCGCATAGAAGGAAGGGAGATGTAGTTGACCTCATCCACCTTGTCCATAAACAGGTGTTTATTCAGCGTCAAATGGCTGACCAGCCTGCGCATCTCCTCTTCCGGCGCTCTTAACAGCTGGGCTGAAAAGGAAATCAATTCCTCCTCCGGCAGGCAGGTGTGCCCGCCGCCGCCCGCGGCCTCGCTCAAAGCGTATTTGATGCCCGCCTCCAGGCGGAAGGTGCTGCTCTCTGAGATGCCCATGGACAGGGCGATGCGGTCGGCGGTGATAAAGCCAACGCCCTGGATGTCGTCTATCAAACGGTAGGGGTTGTCCCGTATCATGGTCTCCGCGTTTTCCCGGTAGGCTTTGTGTATCTTGGCGGACAGGGCGGAGGAAATGTTGTATTGCTGCAGGAACAAAAAGGTGCTGCGGCTGGCCTGTTGCTCCATAAAGCCGTGGCTGATTTGCTTCATGCGCACCTTGCCGATTTTGGGGATTTCCAATAACCGCTCCGGCGTCTCTGAAAGCACCTCCAGGGTGTCTTTGCCAAAGGCGGATACGATAAGCCGCGCGGTGGTGGGGCCAACGCCCTTGATGAGCCCGCTGGCCAGGTATTTTTCTATCGCGCCCAGGGTCTGGGGCTGCTTGATTTTGAGCGAGGACAATTTGAACTGACGGCCGTATTGGGGATGCTCCGTCCAGGTGCCCTCCACCTCAATGTTTTCCCCGTCCATGAGGTCGGGCATGGTGCCGGTCATGGTGACCAGGCCTTCATTTGTGCGCACGGAAACAACGCTGTATCCGTTTTCCTCGTTGCGAAACAGCGTCCCTTCGGTCGTTCCGGAAAAACTGTCCATTTTCCCTCGCTTTCTCAAGCATTATATCATATCCCTGGCTTCATGAAATCCTGTCCTGCCCATTTGGACAACAGGGCTTCTTTCCGCTTCAAGCCCTCCTGATGTGGTACAATGATATTAGAACAAAAACGGAGGATTGGGATGGATTTGTTCAAAATCCGGGGGCCTGAAGACCTCAAAGGATTAAGCCGCAAGGAGATGGACAGCCTGGCGGAAGCCTTGCGTAAGCGCATTGTTGAGGTGGTCAGCAAAAACGGCGGCCATCTGGCCAGCAACCTGGGCATTGTGGAATTGTCCCTGGCGCTGCACCGCGTGTTTAATAGCCCCAAAGACAAGATTCTCTTTGATGTGGGCCATCAGAGCTATGTCCACAAAATGCTGACCGGCCGCAACAAAGCCATGGATACCTTGAGGCAATATCAGGGTGTTTCCGGCTTTCCCAAGATTTCTGAGAGCGAGCATGACGCCTATGGCACCGGCCACGCCTCCACCGCCATCTCAGCGGCGCTGGGCATGGCCAGAGCGAGGGATTTACGCAAGGGGCAGGAGCACATCATCGCGGTCGTGGGCGACGGCGCGCTGACCGGGGGTCTTTGCTTTGAGGCCATGAACAACTTAGGTCAGAAGCAAACCCGGCTCATTGTCATCCTGAATGACAATCAGATGTCCATCGCGCCCAATGTCGGCGCGCTGAGCGGCTACTTGACCCGCATGCGCACCAGCAAGGCCTGGCTGGGCTTAAAGCAGAATTTATCCAACTTCTTTTTAAAGGTGCCGCTCATCGGCAAGCCTTTGTATCACCTGCTGCAGCGCATCAAGGACTCTGTCAAGAATTTTTTCATCAAAGACCACTATTTTGATTCCCTGGGTCTTAAATACATCGGCCCCATTGACGGGCATAACGAGCGCTACCTGGAAAAAATCCTGGAGCGCGCCAAGCGTTTTGAAAAGCCGGTGCTCATCCATGTGGTCACCCAGAAGGGCAAGGGCTATGAGCACGCGGAGAAAAACCCCGCCAACACCCATGGCGTCAACCCCTTTGACCCGGAAAACGGCGAGCCGACCGGCACGTCTTCTGAGCGTTCCTTTGGCAAGGCGGCCGGGCAGACTTTGGTGGAGCTGGCCAAAGCGGATGAGCGTATCGTTGCCGTATCCGCCGCCATGGTGGACGCGACCGGCCTTGGCCCCTTTGCCAAAGCGTACCCGGACAGGTTGTTTGACGTGGGCATCGCGGAGTCGCACGCCGTTACATTGGCGGCGGGGCTGGCGGCCTATGGCATGCGGCCGGTGGTCGCCCTGTATGATACCTTCTTGCAGCGCGCCTATGACCAGGTGGTGGTGGATGTCTGCGTGCAGAATCTGCCGGTGGTGTTTTTAATTGACCGCGCGGCGATGGGCGGCGCGGATGGCCCCACCCACCATGGCATCTTTGGCACGGCCTTTTTGCGCCATGTGCCCAATTTGCAGGTCTATAACCCCCGCAGCGTGGAGGAGATGCAGGCCATGCTCCGTTACGCCCTCACCCAGGACAGCCCGGTCTTCATCCGCTATCCCAGAAGCGAGCACAGTCTGATGCAAGATTTGCCATTTGTTGACTTCACGCCGGGCAAATGGGAAGTGATGACGGAGCGGGGCGATGTCACGCTCCTGGCCACCGGTCCCCTGGTGGCGGAAGCGATGCTGGCCCGGGAAATGCTCCAAAAGCAGGGCATCTTTGCCCAGGTCATCAACGCCTCCTCCATGAAGCCGCTTGATTTGTCCTGCCTGAGGGAACTCAGCCTGAGCCAGACGCCTTATTATGTGTTGGAAGAGCAAGCGCTGGCGGGTGGGCTGGGCAGTGCCATCAGCGAGACCTGCGTCCAGGAGGGACTGCGTCTGCCTGAGCACATCTTCGCCGTGCCCGACCGCTTTATCCCGCATGGCAGCCATGGGGAATTGCTAAAGGAATGCGGCCTGGATGCCAAGAGCATCGCGGATGTTCTCGCGGCCCGGATGAGCAAAACAGCATGAAAAACAGAGCGGATGTGGAACTGGTAGCCCGCGGGCTCGCGCCAAGCCGTGAAAAGGCGCAGGCTTTTATCATCGCGGGCCGTGTGTATATTGATGAAAAGCGGGTGGATAAGGCTTCCTTCCTTGTTGCCCCGGAGGATAACCTGTTGCTCCGCGGGGAGGACTTGGCCTGGGCGTCCCGCGGCGCGCACAAATTGGAGAAGGCGCTGGACGCCTTTTCCGCTGATGTGAATGGGCTGGTCGCCATGGACATCGGCGCCGCCTCAGGCGGCTTTACCGATGTGCTGTTGCGCGCCGGGGCCAAACATGTCTACGCGATTGACGTGGGCTATGGCCAGCTGGAGTGGCGCTTGAGGCAGGATGAGCGGGTCACGGTCATGGAGCGCACCAACGCGCGCGCGCTGACAGCGGACATGGTTCCGCTGAAACCCACGCTCACAGTGATGGATGTGTCCTTTATCTCCATCAAACTGATTCTGCCCACGGCAATGAGCATCATGGGGGAGGAGGGGCGCTTTTTAACCCTCATCAAGCCCCAGTTTGAGGCCGGGCGCGGCCAGGTGGGCAAGAACGGCGTGGTCCGTGAAGCGAAGACCCACATCAGCGTTTTGCAGGACATCCGGGATTTTGCCTCGTCCCTCAACTGGCAAATCAAGCAGCTGACCTATTCGCCCATCAAAGGCCCCAAGGGCAACATTGAGTTCCTGGCGGACATCTCAAAAGGCGACAGCCCCGTCATCACCGATGAGGACATCAAGACCCTGGTCACCCAAGCCCACCAAGAACTGTCCGTATAATTGTTCTCAAAGCAAAACCGGGAGCCTTTTACAGCCTCCCGGTTTTATTTTTCATCAAATAAATTATTGTTAATACCCTATTAAAGTTTCTTTTGCTCCTTTTCTTTTCAAAGAAAAGGAGATCGTCCTCGTTCCCTCGTCCTTTCTTCCCCTCGTCCTTTACTCCCCGGCCCTGTAAATGGCGATGGTGAGCGCGCCGTCCTGGGCGGTGCCGTCAATGCGGATGGGGAAGGGGTACTGGTTGCGGATGATGAGGTTCTGGGTGGAATTGCCCACCGCGGCGTCAGCGCCATGGGGCAGGTAGGAGGCGGCGGAGGGGCCGTGCGCGCGGCGGTGCATGATTTCAACGCCGGGCAGCTGCAGGATGGTGTTGTAGAGTGTGCTGGACACCTGGCAGGTGCCGCCGCCGTAACCCTGAATGGTTTCCCCGTCAACCAGGGCGTTGGCGGGCAGGTAGCCCACCTTGCGGGAATAGGGGCCGATGTGCTTGTTGAAGTCCAGTTTGTCGCCCAGGGCGAGGGTGTAGAGCGAGAAGCGGTCGCAGGCCACCTGCAGGTTGTGCATGCGGTTGATGTTGCTCTCATCGGTGGTAATTTTGTAGAAAGAGGTGTAGGCGGCAATGGGCGCCTCGTAATCAAGGGCTTCGGATTTGTTGACCGGCATGATTTCGCTGAGTTGGTTGGTGTTGATGTAGGCGTACTGCCGGTGATAAATCAGGCGGCCCCAGCCGTCTTCAAAATCAATGATGGCCAGCCTCGCGCCTTCATGCATGGTGATGAGGGGCTTGGCGGCGGCATTTGGCGCGTCCAGGATGGGCGCGTCGGTTGATACCCAGGCCAGCCAGCCTACTTCAACGGTGCTGTAAGGCGGGGTGGTGTCGGGGTTCTTGACTTTGACAGAGTAGTCCACCAAGAGGTGGCGCTTCATGTAGCCAACTTTTTCGTTGAAGCGCGCCTTGAGCCAGGCGGGCTCCACTTCAAGGACTTCCACATAGCGGCCCTTGGGCACCCAGGTCACCTTGGGGCTGGTGTCATCCATGTCCTCATAGAGGTTGGTGAGGGTGACGACCTGGCCGGTGTACAGGGCGGGCTGCTGGTCAAGGGGCTCCTGCGCCAGGCCAAAGGCGGGCAGCAGGAGAGCGAGGATGAGCAGGATGAAAAAAGCTTTTCTTGTCATTACAGCACCCGGTAAATGGAGATGAAGAGGGAGCCGTCCTGCACATGGGAGGTCAGCTGGATGGGGAAGGCGTAGTCATTGCGGAACACGAAGTTCAGTCCGCCTGAGGAGGCGTCAACGCCGTGGGGCAGGTACTTCGCGCCATTGGCGCCATGGGGCGCTCGGCGCAGCACGGTCAGCCCCGAGAGCTGAAGAACCACGTTGTACAGCGTGCTGGACACCTGGCAGGAGCCGCCGCCGTAGACGTCAAAAACCAGTTCGCCGTCCACCAGGGC
This sequence comes from uncultured Christensenella sp., assembly GCA_964534515.1. GTDB lineage: Bacteria > Bacillota > Clostridia > Christensenellales > Aristaeellaceae > UBA6115. Next base: position 303 of record CAZHPW010000040.1, on the reverse strand, counting down.
GCCGGCGGGCTTGTAGCCGTTGCTGGCGCGGAAGGGGCCGACTTCCTCGTTGAAGTTGAGAGATTGTCCAGGCTCCATTTTGACGGACAACCGCTCCCCGCCAACCACCAGGTTGTTGATGCGGTTGATGTTGTTCTCATTGTCGGAGATGTCATAAAAACTGTTGTACACGGCAATGGGGATGTCCGCCGTGCCCGCGTCCTCGGAGGAGGCGACCATCTCCAGCTGCGGCAGCAGACGCGTGTCCACATAGCCGTACTGGCGCTTGAAGATGGTGCGCGCCCAGCCGTTGTCCACATCCAG
>CAZHPW010000039.1:0-20444 GCA_964534515.1 uncultured Christensenella sp. | reverse complement strand
TCGTCTACCGCTCCATGTCGGGATTGTCTATGCTGCGTTTCCCGCCGGGGTAAACCCGGCGGCGCACGACGCTCCGAAATCCCTCCTTGTCGGTCAAAAGCAGGCTTTTGACCGAGAGGACGGAAGCCTCCCGGTTGGTCATGCGAAAGCCCATGACCACAGGGGCAAAAACGGCAGAGACCTTCCCCAATGCCAATCCCCGGTTCCGCGAGATCGGACCCCCTGCGGGTGTAGCTCAATGGCAGAGCTCCAGCCTTCCAAGCTGGTCACGTGGGTTCGATTCCCATCACCCGCTCCATGCGCCTTTAGCTCAGTTGGTAGAGCACCTGACTCTTAATCAGGGTGTCCCGGGTTCGAGTCCCTGAAGGCGCACCAAGCAAAATGTCCACCCCTTGTGGGTGGACATTTTGCTTTAGTGTTCTTTCTACGGATGAGAACCCGGGTGTCCCGGGGGCAGAGGCGAGCGCCCGCGGAGCGGGATGCAGCGAGCCGTCAGCCCAATGAGCCACGGTGTTTTCCAACCGAAGCCTGCGAGGGAAGGAAAACACCCTTGGTGAATTGTGGGGCGACCTGAGCAACAGAGCGCAAGCGGCGCAGCCGCGCGGCGCGACATTGCGAAGGTCGGAGTCCCTGAAGGCGCACCAAAAGCCCCTCTTGTGGGGGCTTTTTTGATCCCTTTCGGCAACGAGAACCCGGGTGTCCCGGGGGCAGAGGCGAGCGCCCACAAAGCGGGATGCAGCGAGCCGTCAGCCCAATGAGCCACGGTGTTTTCCAACCGAAGCCTGCGAGGGAAGGAAAACACCCTTGGAGAATTGTGGGGCGACCTGAGCAACAGAGCGCAAACGGCGCAGCCGCGCGGCGCGACATTGCGAAGGTAGGAGTCCCTGAAGGTGCAGCAAAAGCCCCCATTGTGGGGGCTTTTATGCAAGTTTGAGAAGCAGCTTACCCCGCGCGCATCAGTTCCATGAATTCCTCGCCGGAGATGTTTTCTTTTTCCAGCAGGTGTTTTGAGATGCGCTCCAGTGCGGGCTTGTTTGCCTGGAGCAAGGCGATGGCGTTTTGCTCGCAGGTTTGCAGGATGTCGCGCACTTCCTTGTCCACCAGGGCGCTGGATTCATCCGAGCCGCTGAAAACATTGCGCCCGTCCAGGTACTGGCTTTCCTGGGTTTCAAGGCCCATGGGGCCAAAGGTCTGGCTCATGCCGTACTGGGTGACCATGCCGCGAGCCAGTTTGGTGGCGCGCTCGATGTCGTTGGACGCGCCGGTTGTGACCTCTCCAAACTGGATGGTTTCTGCCGCCCTGCCGCCCAGCAGGGTGGCAATCTGGGCCAGGATTTCGGACTTGGTCATCAGGTAGCGCTCCTCCTCGGGCATGTTCATGGTGTAGCCCAGGCTGCCCATGGTGCGGGGCACGATGGTGATTTTCTGCACCGGCTGGCTGTTGGTCTGAAGCGCACTGACCAGGGCATGCCCCACCTCGTGGTAGGCGACCATTTCCCGCTCCTTCTGGTTCATGACGCGGTCCTTCTTTTCCTTGCCGGCGATGACCACTTCAACGGACTCCATCAAATCGCGCTGCTCCACCAGGTCACGGCCTTCCTTGACCGCCAGGAGGGCGGCTTCGTTGACCATGTTGGCCAGGTCCGCGCCGGTGGCGCCGGAGGTGGCCAGGGCAATCTTGCGCAGGTCCACATCCTTTTGCAGTTTGACCTTGGCGGCATGCACCTTGAGGATGGCCTCACGGCCGGGCAGGTCAGGCTTTTCTACAATCACCCGGCGGTCAAAGCGGCCGGGGCGCAAGAGGGCCTTGTCCAATACCTCAGGGCGGTTGGTGGCCGCCAAAACGATGATGCTCTTCCCTCCGTCAAAGCCGTCCATCTCGGCCAGCAGTTGGTTAAGGGTCTGCTCGCGTTCGTCATTGCTGCCAAAGCGGTTGTCACGGCTTTTGCCGATGGCGTCAATCTCGTCAATGATGATGATGCAGGGGGCGTTCTTCTTGGCTTGCTCAAACAGGTCGCGTACGCGGCTGGCGCCCACGCCCACAAACATTTCCACAAACTCGCTGCCGGAGATGGAGTAAAAGGGCACGCCCGCCTCCCCGGCCACGGCCTTGGCCAGCAGGGTCTTGCCCGTGCCGGGAGGGCCCACAAGCAAAGCACCCTTGGGCTGCTTGGCGCCGATTTTATGGTATTTGTCAGGGTTCTTCAGGAAGTCCACCATTTCAAGCAGGCTTTCCTTGGCCTCGTCCTGGCCGGCCACATCGCTGAACTTCACGCCGGTTTTGGTCTGCAGGTTGTATTCCTTGGCTTTGCTCTTGCCGACATTGAACATGCCGCCCATGCCGCCATTGCCGCCCATCTTGCTCATGGCTTTGCGGATGATGAAAGTATAGAACACATACAGCAGCACCATGGGCACTATCCAGGAGAGGATGAAGCTGAAGATGGGCGAGGAGCGGGTTTCGTTGTACACCTTGGAGAAGACCACGCCTTCCTCATACAGTTTTTGGGTCAAGCCGGGGTCATCCATCAAGACGGCGGTAAAAATGGTGCCGCGGCCCAGTTGCGGCAGTTTGCCTGCGGCCGTGTCCAGGCCCAGGAGCTTGCTAGCCTTATCCATATCCGCATCGTCCTTCAGGGCGATATAAATGCGCTCCTCATTGACTTCCGCCTGGGCGACCAGGCCCTCATCCACCAGGGACAGCACCTGGCTGTAGCCAATCTGAACAGCCGCGGTGGACAGGCGGTTGGCAAAGAGCAGGTTAAACAGGAAGGTGAGGGAAAAGAAGATAAGCAGAATATTCATCACCCGGGACCAGTTGGGCTTGGGGTTGCCGGGCGCGCCGCCGGGGCTGTTTTGATAGCCTTGGGGCGAGGAAGGGGAGGGCCTGCCGGTGTTGGTCTGTTTCAGGTTGTTGTTGTGCTCGGGTTTAGGGTTTGTGTCGGTTTGGTGGTTCATCATGTGTCCTTTCTTTTCTCATTCAGTGCTTGCCCGCAGAATAAACAGGCGGGATTATCCTTTTTGTTGGGCATCTGGCATACAGGGCAGCGGACGTCGCCGCGCAACCTGGCCAGGCGCAGTTTGCTAATAATCATTTGGTCAGTCAGTCGGTTTATCTTGAGTGTCGTCTCTTCTGCCAAATGGTGCATTTTGTGGTCTGCCTGATTGCGGAGTGCCAAAATGTCGCGCTCCAATTGGTCAATCTCTGTGCTCAGTTGTTGAAGCTGGCTTTGTTCCTCGTTCACCGGCTCCGTCCCTCCTTTCGGCTGATTTAATTCTAAAACGCCGGTTTGCCGTCGGCCAGCGACACAGAAAACGGAATGCAAGATAACGGACATATTTTATGAATTGTGCGGAAATTGCCAACAAATCAAGATGGTGATAAACTACATTTATAAAAAGAAAGGCAGTTTATTCCATGTCTACAAATATAGATTTGCGCGTTGTCAAAACCAGGCGGGCACTCATCAGCACCATGTTGATGTTGTTGCGGGATATCCCGTTTAGCAAGTTGACTGTCAATGATATTTGCGTCAAAGCCCTGGTCAGCCGGAGCGCGTTTTATGCTCATTTTTTGGACAAGTATGACCTGCTTAACCAGAGCTTGGATGAACTTGCCCGGCAGTTGTTTGCCGTAACAGAGCATTACGGCGTGCAAGCCCAGATTCTATCCGTCTTGAAAGGCGTTGAAGAGGACAACCGGCTGTTTAAGAATTTGCTGATGGCAGACTATGACGCGGAGTTGATGGAGATGCTGCGCAAAGGCTTTTTGGAGCGGTTCTTCCAGTTCCAGGACAGCGACGGCGAACTCGCCTTTCCGCATCCCAAGGAAATTGCCGTCAACTGCTGTGCCGCAGGTTTTACTTTTGCCATCATCCTGTGGATACGCGGAGAAATGCGCTACACGGCGGAAGAAATGTTTGACTGCGTCTGGGCCCTGATGCCAAAGGCCGGGGAATAAGGCAAGGGCTTTTCGTTATCGTTGCGGACAGTGTACGGGATACTTTCTATCGGGCTTATTTTCTTTTGAATAATTAAATCTACGCATTTCTTTTTTGCGCTTCCCTATTCGCCATGTCGGAACAATTCGTTTTGATTTTACCTAAAATTGGTGGTTCATTGGATATCAAAGTGATATCAAAGAAGCAGAAAGAAAAGGAGGTCTGCTTCAATGAAGGAACAAAGAATCAAAGCCGCGCCGGGAATGCCGGTTCTGCTGGGTTTTGGCGCGCTCTACATCCTGGCCGTCGGTCTTGTTGTGCTGGGCGGCATTCTGCTTGAGGGTGAGCGGCACATCGGCGCCTTGCCCCTGGTCATCGGCATTGCCTGGGTTATCATCGGCATCATCCCCTTTTTGGGGCTAAGGGTGCTCAAGCCCAATGAAGCCCTTGTTTTGACCCTCTTTGGCCAATACACCGGCACCCTGCGGGAGCCCGGGTTTTATTCTATCCACCCCTTCTCCGTTTCCGTGAACCCCGCGTCCAAAACCAAACTGGGGCAAAGCGGTGATGTGCAGGAGAACAAGCCCGGCATCACCATCTCCTCAGAAGGCGCGAAGGTGGACATGGACGCCGGGGGCAAGCGCATATCACTAAAGGAAATGACGCTGAGCAATTCCAAGCAGAAGGTGAATGACTGCCTGGGCAACCCGGTTGAAATCGGCATCGCGGTCATCTGGCGGGTGGTGGACACGGCCAAGGCGGTGTTCAACGTGGACAACTACAAGGAGTACCTGTCCTTGCAGTGCGACAGCGCGCTGAGGAACATTGTGCGCATCTACCCCTATGATGTGGCGCCTAATGTGGACACCACGGGCGACGGCGAGCCGGATGAGGGCAGCCTGCGCGGCTCAAGCGAGGTGGTGGCGCGGCGCATCAAGGATGAAATCCAGGGCAAGGTGAACGAAGCCGGCCTTGAAATCCTGGAGGCGCGGATTACCTACCTGGCCTACGCGCCTGAAATCGCGGCCGTTATGCTGCAGCGCCATTGTGGACGCGCGGCGGATGATTGTGGACGGTGCTGTGGGCATGGTGGAAATGGCCCTTGAAAAGCTGAGCGAAAACGATGTGGTGACCCTGGATGAGGAGCGCAAGGCCGCCATGGTCAGCAACCTCATGGTGGTGCTGTGCGGCAACCGGGATGTCCAGCCCGTGGTCAATTCCGGCAGCCTATACTAAAGATGACCTCAGACAAAAAACAAATCCCGCTGCGCATCTCCGGGGATATGTATGAGCAATTGGCAGTCTGGGCGCGGGATGAGTTCCGCTCCATCAACGCCCAGATTGAGTACCTCTTGAGTGAAGCCTTGAGAAAGCACGGCCGGGGCGTCAAAACGCCGCCCCCTTCACAGGAGAAGGGGACGGCGGCATGAAAAAGCTTCTCAACCCGGCTTGTCTTTGGCCGGGCTTTTATCATTAAAACAAAACAAGTCCTCAGACTTCCTGTCCGGCAGCCTTTGTTATCATTCGGGGAAAAGCCGGTAAAATGACAGGAAACCGGCATGCTTTGTCGCGGTTCATGATACAATCAGGTGAGTAAGAATACAGTTTAAGGGGTGTCGTATGGAAAAAGAACATGCCAAGCAATTGCTTTACAAGCTCTCCTCCCTGCGCGCGCAGGTGGCGCAGGACGGCGACGCCCTTTACCAGCGATGGAAGCCGGGCATCACCCGGCCGGATTTTGAGGCCAGCGCGCTAAACCTGGCGCATTACCTGGCATTAAGGCGCAATGACCTGCGCGAAATCCAATGGGAATTGGTGCCCCTGGGTTTGTCCAGCCTGGGCCGGCTGGAGGCGCGCGTAATGCCGACCATTGACTCCGTGGTGCACAGCTGCGCCTATATCGCGGGGGCGGAAGGCCCGCTTGATTACCCGATGGAGGAGCGCTTTGTCCAAGGCGAAATGCGCCTGGACCGCAACAGTGAGCTGCTCTTTGGCAAAGAACCGGAGGACCGCTACACGCGCATCATGGTCACCCTGCCCACCGAAGCCGCCTACCAGCCCGAACTGATTGATGAACTGGTCAGACGGGGCATGGAAATCGCGCGGATAAACTGCTCCCACGATGATGAGGAGGTCTGGCGCACCATGGCCGACCTGGTGCGCCAGTCAGCCGCGCGCCAGGGCAAGCGCTGCCTGGTCAGCATGGAGATTCCGGGGCCCAAGGTGCGGGTGGACCGGGTGCTGTCCTCCCTCAGGAAGGCGCGGGTGCACGCGGGGGAAAAGGTCTTTTTGACCGGCAAGAAGCACATGTACCTGCCCGGTGGTGTGCCGGTGGCCATCAGCTGCAGCGTGGGCGAACTGGTGGACAACGTGGCCGTGGGCGAGCAGGTCATTATCGATGACGGGCACATTGAGAGCGTGGTGGACGAAATCAGGGAGGACGGCGTCATCCTGAAGGTGACCCGCGTGGTGCGGGAGGACGGCGTGCTGCTGCGGCCGGAGAAGGGCATCAACTTCCCCGGCATTGACTACAAAATCCCGCTATTAAGCCAGCGGGACAAGGAGATTCTGGCCTTCGCCTGCGACCTGGCCGACATCATCGGCATCAGCTTTGTGCGCGATGTGGATGATATCGCCTACCTCAGGGAGGCCATCAACCACAACCTCAAGGAGCCGGATACCAAGCCCGTTATCATCAAGATAGAGACCTTAGACGCCGTGCGCGTGCTGCCGGACATCCTGGTGGCGTCGGCCTCCCATTTCCCAACGGCGGTGATGATCGCGCGCGGGGATTTGGCGGTGGAGGTGGGCTATGCCCGGCTCAGTGAATACCAGGAGGAAATCCTCTGGATTTGTGAGGCGGCGCACGTGCCGGTCATCTGGGCGACCCAGGTGGTGGAAACCCTGGTCAAAACCGGCATCCCCACCCGGGCTGAGGTGAGCGACGTGACGCTGGCGGCCAAGTCCGAGTGCATCATGCTCAACAAAGGCCCGCACATCAATGAGGCGGTCAGCTTTGTCGGCGACATCTTGAGCAAATTTGAAAAACACGTGTACAAAAAAACTGCCATCCTGCGCAAACTGTCCATCGCGGACAATGTGTTTGAGGAGGAGTAGGGAGGCGCTTTTTCTTGCGCCACTCCATGAAAATGGGTAGAATTGATTTATACAAGCTTGCCCGGCTTTGTGCCGGCCTGGCTTGATAAAGAAGGAGAGTTGATGATGAAGAAGATTTCTGTTCTGCTGGCGATGCTCCTGGTCCTGACCCTGGCGCTTCCGGCGCTCGCGCAGGCGGAGGCCGCTCCAACCGGTACGGTTCGCCTGGAAGAAGTGTTCAAGGCCAATGGCGAAGAGCTGGAGCTGATGGATGAGAACATGGATGAGCCGCTGCTGCTGGCGGAAAAAGATGACAAAGTCGGCGTGTACAACGCCAAGGGCGACCTGATTATCCCCATTGAGTATGGCTTTATTGAGCACATCGCGCACGGGCTGTTTGAGGTCATCAACGAGGACGGCGTGGACACCCATGGCCTGCTCAATGACAAAAACGAGCTGGTGATTGGCTATAACTACGGCGCTTTTGAGGTGCTGAGCCCTGAAATCGTGGCTGCGGTCGCGCTGGAAGAAACAACGGGCGAAGTCTATGACTACTCCGGCGGCTTCTTTGGCAGCGGCGCGAAATACCTGGTGAAGGGCTATGACATCTATGATGTCACCACCAAGGAAAAATTGGGCACCCTGACCCGGGAGCAATATGACACCGCGCGCGCGGTGGACGGCCACCTGGTGGTGCGCGACAGGGCGGACGTCATCACGGTGTATGACCGGGGCATCAATCCGGTTGGCCAGGTGGATTACCTGACCGAACTGCCCTATGAGCTCAAGAAAGAAGGCGGCACCGGCAGCGTCGTTGGCAAGTATTCCGGCCAGGCCATCGCTTCCAATGTGGCGTATGAATCCATCTCCTCTTCCGGCCAGGACAAGTACATCACCGTGCGGGGCGAGGAAGGCGCGGGCCTGATGGACCTCTCCGGCAAGGAATTGGTGCCGCCCAAGTACCAGACCGTGTACGCGACCACCGCGGACACCGGCTATGTGATGGTATCCATTGAGAGCCTCAAGGGCATTTCCGACCTGGAAGGCAACCTGCTGGTGCCCGTTGAGTACAGTGACATCCCGATTAAGAACGGCAGAGTGGTGCACGGCGGCTACGCCCTGGTTGAAAAAGACGGCAAACTGGGCTTTGTCAATCTGAAGGGCGAGGTCACCCTGCCCATCACCTACAGCAAGTCCGCCATTCACCACGGCGCTTCGCTGAGCATTCCGGACATGGATGGCAGCCTGCACATCCTGGCCGCGGACGGCACCAACACCAAGACCGACTACGAAAGCTTTGAGCAGTACTACAGCAACGGCCAATTGCTCATGGGCAAAAAGAACGGCGCCTATGACGTCCTGGACTGGCATGGCAATGTGCTGCTGAGCGATGTGGGCTACGCGATGAACAACGCCACCAAGGGCGGCACCTACCTGCTGCACGAGGGCACGCTGTACAAGGTCGTCGTGGAATAAGAATTAGGTTTCAACCAAGCAAAACCCGCCGGAATGGCGGGTTTTTGCTGTCTGTTTTGTATATATAGCGGGCTTATTGGCCAGCAGGCGCGAGGCGGTAGAGCCGGCCTTCATCGGTCACCGCGTAAAGCGCGCCGTCACTTGCGCCTTTGATGTCGCGGAAGCGCTGGCCTTCGCTTTCAAGCAGGCGCTCTTCCCCGATGACGCGGTTGTTGTCAAGCTTCAGCCGGCTGATGTGGCTGCCGGCCAGGCCGCCGATGAAGAGGTCATTTTGCCATTCGGGGAGGGCGGAGGCGGCATAGAAATCCATGCCGGAGGCGGCCAGCACCGGGTCCCAATAGTACACCGGCTGCTCCATTCCCGCTTTTTGGGTCAGGCCTTCGCCCACCTTGGCGCCGGAGTACTCCAGGCCATAGCCGATGACCGGCCAGCCGTAGTTGTTGCCCGGCTCAATCAGGTTGAGCTCATCCCCGCCCCTGGGGCCCATTTCAGATGCCCAAAGGGCGCCGGTTTCGGGGTGAATGGCCAGGCCTTGGACATTGCGGTGGCCGATGGACCAGATTTCAGGCAGACCATCGGGGAAGGGCAGGGCAAGGGGGTCAGGCGCGGGCGTGCCGTCCCGGTTTAGGCGGACAATCTTGCCATAGCCGTTGTCCGTACGCTGTGCCAGGGAGCGGTTTTTGCCGCTTTGCCGGTCACCAGTGGATACAAAGAGGTGGCCGTCCCGGTCCATCGCCACCCGGCTGCCAAAGTGGCCGCTGCTGCCGTCAGCGGGCAGGGCGCGCCAGAGGATTTCAAAATTCTCAATCGTGGTTTCATCCGGGGACAGGGTGCCCCTGCCCAGGGCGGTCACGCTGCCGCCCGCCATCTGATGGGACAGGGTGAAATAGAGCTCGCGGCTTTCATTAAATTCAGGCGCGGGCAGCACATCCAACAGGCCGCCCTGCCCGGCGTGGGCGACATCCGGGATACCCGTGATGGGCGCTGACAGCCCGGTTTCTGGGGAGTAAAGGCGCACCGTACCCCTGTGCTCCGTGATGACAAGGCGGCCGTCCGGCAGTTCCTCCACCGCCCAGGGGCTGTCCAACTCCTCCGTTAGGATATGGACCTCATAGGGCGTTTCGGTCTTCATGCCCGGCGCGCGGGTCTGGCCTGAAAAGGCGGGCTGGTAGTCGGCGTTGGCCGGCCGGGTTTCCACCGGCGGCAAGAGTTCAGAAAACGCGGTCGGAAGGAGGGCAAACAACAGCGCGGCGGCTGTCAGTATCAGCATGCTTTTCTTCATAGGGTCTCCTTTCAGGTAAGAGGTGCCTGAAGGAAATGTACCCGGGAAAGACAGGAAATGGGTGTATTTAAGTTCTGTACATGTTTAAATGCAGGGCAAGTTTTATGATATGAAGTGAAAAGGATTTAAAGAACTGAATGCACCTTTAATAGTAAGGTGCATTCAGTAAAAGAATTGTTTTTAATATTTTGTTGAAAGTGATTAGTTTGCTGGGTTCTTCAGCTCTTCTCCTTCGGGACCCTCATAAGTACGACCCCATCCGGAAGCGACCGCTACACACATCACCAAGAACAATGTGTATGCGTAAAGTGTTCCACCAGCGACTTCAACCGGTGACAAACCAGTTAATGCAGAGCCAATGAACACAAAGACGCTCATAAAGGGAATGCATGCAGGAAGACTATTGGCAACTGCATCAAGCAAATTCGCTCTTCGATAAGGATGGATATTGTGAGCTCCGCCGATTTTATTGAGTACAGGACCGAAGGTCAAAATACAAACACTGGACACTCCGCCAAAAATGATATCAGTAAGTGAAATACCAATGATTCCGGCAATTTCGGCGCCGCGCGGGGTGCTTGCAAGTCTACTACCGAGAATTTTTTCGACAAGATAGTCTAGCATTCCGGCTTCAGTAATGACACCCATAATGCCGAATACCGCAATAACCAACCCGACCGTTCCTAACATGCTAGAAACACCAGAAACCAGGAATCCTGTGATTTGGTTGTGTGCGGGGTCGTTATCAAAAATTGCTGACAAGGGGAACAATCCTAAAGCTAGGCCAGTGGCAATGCCTAAAACCAAACCGACAAATAGACCTAGGAAGATGTTCCTGGATTTTGTTGCGACAATTAACATAATAACAACCGGGATTAGCATAAACAGGCTTTTGGGGTTTGACATTTCAGTTATTTGTGAAGCTTCAGTGATACTGCCTGTTCCACCTAATAAAACGAAGAAGAGAAGTGCGATTGCTGAGCCGACCAAGGAGTACTTTAGACGGCTTTTTACGCAACCGCCAACATCGGCGGGGCGCCCATTTTTAAAGATCTGAGTTGAAGCAGATGCAATGGTCGTATCAGAGATTGGGGCGAGGTTATCTCCAAAAATCGCACCCGATACAATTGCGCCTGCTAAAAACATTGGGCTACAACCAAGCACAAGACCGGCTGGGTAGAAGATTGGGAATGCCGAGAACATGGTTCCAATTGATGATCCAGTTGCGGTGGACATTACACAGGTCGCGATAAATACAAAGCCTACGAAAACACCGCCTTGTACACCAATCTTGTTGGCCAGCCAAACGAAACCACCAGATAATCCGCTTTCTTTCATTAATGCTGAGAACATGCCGATGACAAAGAAAATGACGATAACAGAAACAGATGCGATTGAAGAGATGCCCTTTATGGCTGCATCCCAGTACTTTGTATAGGATTTCGCAAATATTCCACCTATCAGCAATGCGACAAAACCTGCCATGGCCAGTGCTTCCATATTGAAGGCTTTTAGACCAATGAACATGATTGCGCAAAAGGCAAAGAAAATTGCTACTGGTACCAGAGAAAGAAACATACTTCCTCTAAACTCTAGTCTTTGGTTTGGTGTATTTTCCTGCATTAGAGTATCCTCCTATTTTTATGTTATTCCCTTTTCTTTTGCCATTTCTGACAAGACTGACCGTATCCTTTTAAAGCGTTCAAGAGCATCTTCATCCTTAGCAAAACATGCTGAAACGATTCTGATAAAGCCTTCTCCTTGAGTCCCGTAAGGAGATCCTTGGTTAATCATGATTTTTGCATCATTCATTAGGCGGGTTGCTACATCTTCGCTGGTACCTAATTTGCTGATGTTAAGCCAAGAAAGAATGCCGCTCTCTGGTAGTCTCATGGTGACGCCTGGAATATCATGGAAAATTTCGTATGCAAGCCTACGGCGTCGTTCAAGTCGGATATAGTGGCTTTTAAGAATTGATTCGTCTTCAATCGCAGCGATAGCCCCGATTGTTGATAGCGTTGATGAAGCTCCTATCACATTCACAGCTGCACCATATAGTACATCCATAATTACATCGTTTGTGTAAATGTATCCGATTCTAAAACCGGAAAGGCCAATTCCTTTTGAGATTGAACAGACTGTGATAGTTCTCTCCCACATTCCTGGAAGTGTAGCAGGGTGAACAAACTCAATACCATCATAAACATGGTCTTGGAACGCTTGGTCACTAACTAGAATGAGGTTGTTCTTGATAATAAATTTGCATAGAGCTTCAATGCCTTCACGCCTGAAAACAGTTGTGGTTGGATTGTTAGGATGAGAAATCAACACCATTTTTGTTTTTTCTGTTAAGAGTTTTTCGAATTCTTCTATCCTGATTTGCCAATTGTCTTCTTCATATAGCGGGACGGGAACAGTTACACCACCCAATAACTTGCCGTTTAAAAAGTTGCTGGGATAACTTGGGTTTGGCACCAGAATTTCGTCACCTGGAGAGATAAACGGCATCATTGAAAACAACAATCCACTATCTGAACCGGGAGTAACCAAGACATTGCGGGAAGGATCTATTGAAAGTCCGGTTTTCTTGTTGATGTCATTTGCTAAAACATTTCTAAGTTGATAATCTCCGATTGGCATTGAGTAGTGTGCTGCAAAACCATCATCAACTGCATCGTGAAGTGCTTTTTGAACTGACTCAGGAATAGCTGCATCCGGGAAGAAGGGATCAGCCCAGGCCATGATATCGCCACCTGCTTTCATGAAGTTGCCAGCACCTTCACCTACATCAGCTTTGGCAACATTCAAAAAGAGCCCGCCTTGTAAATCTTTGAAACGGTCATTCATTAGCTGTTTGATACTCATGATTTCCTTTCTGCGGGGATTTCCGCAATTGCTTCGACTTCAATAAGTACCCCTTTTGGCAGTTCTCGCACCGCGACACAACTACGTGCTGGTTTACCAGGAAAGTAGTTAGCATAAATTGAATTGAAAGTTTGAAAATCTGCCATGTTCGCCAAATAGCATGTTGTTTTTATAACGAGTTCGGGATTGCTTCCAGCCTCTAGTAGAACCGCTTTCAAGTTCTCAAGAACTTGTGTTGTCTGTTCGGCAATTCCTCCTTCAACAACTGCGCCTGTGGAGGGGACTATTGGAATCTGTCCTGATGTATAAATGATACATCCTTGAGTGATTGCCTGTGAGTAAGGGCCGATTGCTGCGGGTGCCTTGTCTGTCTGAATTCTTTTTAGCATGACATCGCTCCTTTATATATTGTTGTTTACCTAAGGATATAACATTAATTTATTTTAGTCAATAAAATAAATTAATTTATTTTGTGTGAATGTATTGATATTTTTTTTTAAACATGTACACTAAATTAGATGATAAACTGGGAGGAGACCTAATGACAAAGTCAATCACCCTTTCTTCGACTGAGCGTGCGATTTTAGCATCATATAGTTCTGTATTGGATGGTCTTGCAGAATATCTTGGGACTGGTTTCGAATTTATTTTGCATAGCCTAGAAGACCTTGAACATTCTGCAGTTAAAGTGATTAATGGTTTTCATTCAAATCGTGCAGTTGGTGCTCCAATAACAGATCTTGCTTTAAAGCTATTGGAGGACATAAGTAATAAACAAGGTAATGGACGCAATAAAGTTTATAATAACCGCAGTAAAAAAGGGTCACCTATTAAAGCGGCAACTCTGCCTATTGTTGGGGAGAATCAGAGGATTATAGGGCTGATCTGTATTAACTTTTATTTAGATACTCCATTATTTGATTTGCTAGGGAGTCTTAGCAAAATTGACGAGGAAGCCAAGGGTGCACAGGAATCTCTTTCCAGTAACGCTGAAGATCTTATTGCTCATAGTATAGCTGAGATTAAATCTGCAATTGAGAATAACGCTGATATACCGTACCAGAATCGAAACAAAGTTATGATTGAACACCTGTTTAAAAAAGGGATATTTCGTCTAAAAAATGCTGTACCCAAGGTTGCTCATGTGATGGGAATTTCTAAGAATACAGTTTACTTGCACCTAAGAGAGATTAAAAGCACACATACTAAGAATTAACCTCAAAATGTTATTAAGTAATTTTGCTCAGTGATAGCGAAAACTAGACAAATGTAGACTCATTGTCGAATCAGTACTATAGATTTTTAGAGGAACATTAATATAGCAACTATAAACTAACTTTATCTTGTGTAATTGATTTGAATTTTATTCATTCATATACGTCTTGTTCTATAAAATTTGAGTATGTGTCTCCGCCCCCGGCGCTAAGGTTTTGACATAGCCCTCCAGCGTTTCCAGGGCTTTTTGGATATCGTTTTGGGGCATGTCCGGCGTGCCGAAGACGGGGTAGAACACGTGGCGGCTGTCCGGGGTCGCGCGGGTGCGCAGGTCACCGCCCGCGATGGAACTGAAGATGACCCCGCCCTCGTCCCGGCCGCAGACATCGCCGGGATAGGTGTAGATTTCCCGCTCGGCAAGGCCCATGAAGGTGGTGCGGTCGGTGGAGGAGTAGAGGGTGATTTCGCCCTGTACCTGCGCGATATCATGGGTGCCTGAGAGCGCCAGGGTGGTCATCTCCAAAAGGAAGGGCACCTCGCGGATGGGGTTGTCTTTCGGAAAGGGCTGACTCTTGAGGACCACCGACTCAAACTGAAGCATGACCGGGTAAGTCTTCTTAAATTTCTTGAAAAACAGGACATAGGGGTTCTCCCCGAAGACTGCTTTGCGGTCATAGGTTTCGGGTTCAAACTGGCTGCGCAGGGCGGACAATTCCCTTTGAACCAGGGCGCGGAAGGCGGGCACATCCCAATGCGCGGGCTCGGGGTAGCGCACATCCAAAAGGCCAAAGGGGATGTTCCGCTCTGACAAAACGGGGTCTTTGTTGATGTTCAGCATATTGGAATCCTCCGGCATCTGCATTTTGAATGATTGAATCAAACAAGGGTTTGTACATTGTATACAAGATACCTGCCTTGACAGGAAATGTCAAAATCTTGTGTTTGCTTTGCCTATGCCCCGCAAGCCCGGGACTTGTGGTAAAATGACAGCATTGAACGAATATCTTTTAAAGGAGCGAATCCATGGCCTATCAATGGAAAGAACAATTGGACCGCCTCATGAAAAACGGGGCGGCCTACGCCGATGTGCGCTATTACCCCAAGGATGACTCCCAGTTTATGGTCATGCTCAACGGCAACATGCTGGGCTTTGAGCGGGGGCATGAGAGCGGCTTTGGCGTGCGCGTGTTGGCGGACGGCGCCTGGGGCTTTGCCGCCTCCAGCAACATGAATGACATGACCGGCACCTTTGACAAGGCGCTGTCAAACGCCCGCGCGGCGGCGGGGCGATTGACCCGGCCCATCCGCTTAGCGGATAAGGAAGTGCTGTCCGGCAAGTTTGTCTCCCCCTGTGAGCAGGACACCCTGGAGGTGTCCCCCGAAGTGCAGGCCGCTTTCCTAAAGAAGATGGATGACGCGCTCAAACAGACCGGCGTCACCCAGCGCGTTGCTTACATCATGGCCCAGTCCAAGACCATTGAGTATTACGATTCTGAGGGTGCCCAGATTGTGAAGGACATCCGCGAGCTTTTCCCCACGATTCAAGTGAAGGGCAAGGCCGTGGACGGCGAGGCGCAGGAGCGCAAGTACAGCCCGCCCCGGCTGGGCAAGACCCGCGGCTTTGAAATCATGCGGGAGGAGCATTGGCTCAAAGAGGCAGAGCGCATCGTGCGCGAGCTGAACGAGACCCTGGTGGCCCCCAAGTGCCCGCATGACTACCGCAGCGTCATTTTGATGCCTGACCAGATGTTCCTGCAGGTGCATGAGACCATCGGCCATCCCTTGGAACTGGACCGCATCCTGGGCTATGAGCTCAGTTACGCCGGCGGCTCCTTTGTGCGCCTGTCGGACTTTGGCAATCTGCAATATGGCTCCAAGAAACTAAACGTGCGCGCGGACGCGCTGCTGGAGAACAGCCCCGGCTCCTTTGGCTATGACGATGACGGCGTGAAGGCGCAGAACTATATGCTCATTGAGGAAGGTGTCCTGACCGGCGCGATTACCTCCCGCCAGATGGTGACCGAGGCCAACGAGCGCGCGGGGCGGCAGATTTTTACCGGCTCCGGCGGCACGGCGCGCTCCACCGCGTTTTACCGCACGCCGCTTGAGCGGATGACCAACATCTCCGTGGACCCGGGCACAGACGGCACGCTGGCGAATATTATCAGCAAGACCGAAAAGGGCATCGTGCTCTCGGGCGATAAGAGCTGGTCCATCGGCTCCAACCGCGAGCAGTTCCATTTCGCCAATGATTATGCCTACCTGGTGGAAGACGGCCAGGTGAAAAACGTGGTGCGCAACGCCGTCTATTCCGGCGACACGCTGCCCTTCTATAATTCCTTAAGCGCCGTGGGCGACGCCTCCACTTGGCAGGTGGAGTACGTGCCCAACTGCGGCAAGGGCATGCCCTCCCAGGTCATGCAGTTGGGCCACGGGGTGCCGGTGTGCCGTTTTGATGATGTAAAGGTGGGTGAATAAGATGAAGAACGCGATGAACAAACTGTCCGCCCTGCGGGCTTACGCCGTTCATAAGGGCGTGAAAGCCGCCCTGTCCCTGCACCGGGAGGACAGCCACCTGGTGCGCCTGGCCAACTCAGGCATTTCGTTGAACACGTCAGAGGCCTTGACCCGCGTGACGGTCACCGCCTATGCCGAGCATAAGACGGCCTCCGTTCAAATGATGTGTGACCTGGAGGATGAGAAGGCCCTGTTTGAGGCGGTGGACAAGGCGCAGGAGATGCTGGCGTTTGCGAGCCCCTTGTCCTATCAGCCCACCTTCCCGGAAATTTTGGAGAGCAGCCAGAGCGTGGCGGGCTATGACGAGCGGCTGGCGCATATCTCCAACGAGGACATCCTGGCTTACATCAACGCCGCGACCAAGGGCCTGGAGAGCGGGGATGTGAAGCTGTCCGGCAATTTCTCAGTCGGCTCCACCCTGACGATTAACATGTCAACCGCCACCGAGCACGCCGTGCTCTGGCAGGGCAGCGACGCCCAGGTCACCCTGGTATTGGCCTCCCTGGAGGACAAATGGGAAATCAACGCTGAGCAGAGCGCGACCAAGCTGTCTGACCTGGATGCCGCCGCGATGCGCGCGCGGCTGGCCTATTTGAAAGATAAGTACACCACCTGCCCCTCTCTGCAGTTGCCCCTGGGGCCTTACAAGGTGGTCTTCGGCGCGGCGGCCACGGCGGAATACCTGAACTTCCTGACCTACCTGGGCGTCAGCGGCGGCGCGATGAAGCGCGACAACAGCATCAACACCAAGGGGGACATCGGCCAGAAGCGTTTGAGCGACAAGGTGAGCGTGGTGGAAGACCCGGCCTGCCAGGACGCCTTCGCAGTTCCGGTGGATGCCTTTGGCCGCAGGCGCGAGGCCATTGCCTATTATGACAAGGGCGTGTTCACAGGGTTCATGTGGACGCAGGACGCCGCGGATGAGCATGGTGAGCTAGCGACCGGACACGATGTCCCGCACACCTCCTTCTGCTTAAAACCTGGTGAGCAGGCGGCGAACGAGCTGGAGGACCTGGCCGCCCTGGCAAAGGACGGGGACATCCTCTATGTGCCCTACCTGCACTACACCGGCCTGGTCAACGCGACGGAGGGCCTCATCACCGGCACCTCGCGCTTTGGCGCCTTGTATTTCAAGCAGGACGGCAGCGTGGTGGTGCCCTACAACGTGCGCTTTACCGAAAAACTGGGCGACTTGTTTGGCGACAAGCTGCTCTGGCTGTCCACCAAAACCACGGCCTACAACACCTCCTCCACCTATGACGCGCGCAACCCGGAGGCCTACGTGGTGCCTAAACTGATGTGCTGTGAGAACGTGAAGGTGGAAATCAGCAACCGGTCTTACTAAGATATTGTATTAAACCCAATCAAAGCCGTTGAAACGGCTGGGTTTCAACGGCTTTTCATTATTTATACAGCGGTGCATGTTTTTTTATTGTTTAATTGTTCGGGTTGGATTATAATGTAGAAAAGACAAATGAATCAGGAGGCACCAGCATGATTATTGGCATCCCAAAAGAGATTATGCACAGCGAGGACCGCGTGGCCGCGACGCCCGACACGGTCGGCAAACTGGTCAAAGACGGCAATACCGTCCTGGTGGAGAACGGCGCCGGGCTGGGCGCTTACTTTCATGACGAGGAATATCAGGCGCACGGCGCGGAGATGGTGAGCGACCCCGGCGAGGTCTACCGCCGCGCGGACATGATTTTAAAGGTCAAGGAGCCCCTGTTTAACGAGCAAAAAGGCCTGCACGAGGTGGACATGATGCATGAGGGGCAATACCTCATCACCTTCATCCACCCTGCCTCCCCCGCCAACCACAAGATGGTGCAGAACCTGGCCAAAAAGGGCGTGACCGCCCTGACGCTGGACGGCGTACCCCGCATTACCCGGGCGCAGAACATGGACGCCCTGACCAGCATGTCCACCTGCGCGGGCTACAAGGGCATGCTGATGGCGGCCAACCTCCTGCCCTCCTTTGTGCCGCAGATTTTCAGCGCCGTTGGCATGATTAAGCCCCTCAACGTATTGGTCATCGGCGCGGGCGTGGGCGGCCTTCAGGCCTTGGCCACGGCCAAGCGCCTGGGCGCTGTGGTCTACGCGGTGGACATCCGCCAGGCGGCGCGCGAGCAGGCAGCCTCCCTGGGCGCCAAAATCATCGATATCGACATCCCCGAGGACAAGGCTCACGGCGCGGGCGGCTACGCCCTGGCGCTGTCAAAGGACCTGCTGCAGCAGGAGCGCGAGAAAATCGCTCCCCACCTGCCCCAAATGGACATCGTGTTTTTAAGCGCGCTGGTGCCGGGCAAACTGGCGCCCGTCCTCATCACCCGGGAGATGGTGGACACCATGAAATCCGGCAGCGTGATTGTGGACATCTCCATTGACCAGGGCGGCAACTGCGAAGTGACAGTGCCCGGTGAAATCGCGGACCAGGGCCTGGTGCATATCATTGGCATCAAGAACATCCCGGGCCTCCTGTCCAAATCCTCCACCTGGATGTTCGCGCAGAACATGTACAACCTGGTGAAGTACCTGGAGAAGGACGGCGAAGTCCACCTGGACCTGAATGACGAGATTATCCAGGGCATCCTGACCACCAGAAACGGCGAGGTGGTCCACCAGGGAGCGAGGGAGGCGATGGGTCTGTGAGCAGAGAAATTATCCTGGTTTTAGTCTTCATCGCTGCGACACTGCTGGGCTACAAGCTCATCTCCGCCGTGCCCAGTTTGCTGCACACCCCCCTGATGAGCGGCATGAACGCCTTAAGTGGGGTGACAGTGCTGGGCGCGGTCACGGCGACCGCCCTGGCCGTCGGCTTTGGCAGCCAGGTGTTGGGCGTGCTGGCGATTGTCTGCGCCATGGTCAACGTGGTGGCGGGCTTCCTGGTGACGGACCGGATGCTGGCCATGTTCAGGGGCAAAAAGGCTGACGCCGGGGACGGGGAGGGCAAACAATGAGCGATACCGTCTATTACATCCTAAGCGCGGTCTTAAGCCTGATGGTGCTTCTGGGCATCCGCTGGATGAGCAAAGTAAAAACTGCTGTTAATGGCAACCGCTTAAGCGCGGTGGCCATGCTGCTGGCCATTGTGATGGTGCTGCTTAAGGAAAACATCCTGGGCGACCTGTATGTGTGGCTGGGCCTGATTTTGGGCACCCTCATCGGCGTTGTCCTGGCCAAAAAAGTCAAAATGATTACCATGCCCCAGATGGTGGGCTTCCTAAATGGCTTAGGCGGCCTGGCTTCGGCGCTGGCGGCGCTGATGGCCTTGATGCGCGGCGGCTTGCCCGCCTTTGAGCGGTTCACGGCCCTCTTGGCCCTGGCCATTGGCGCATTGACCTTTACCGGCAGCCTGGTGGCTGTGGGCAAACTGCACCGCATCCTGCCGCAAAAACCTATTTCCCTGCCCGCGCACAAGGCGCTGACGGCCTTCACCGCCCTGCTGCTGTGCGCCTTGATGGTACTGGGCTTGGTTGATAAAGCCAACCTGACTTTGTACAGCCTGATGACCCTGGTGTTTGGCCTGGTCTTTGGTGTGCTCTTTGCCCTGTCGGTGGGCGGGGCTGACATGCCCATCACCATTTCCCTGCTCAACGCCACTTCCGGCGTGGCGGCGGCCATCGCGGGCATGGCCATCAGCGATGTGCTCCTGGTGTCCATCGGCGGCATCGTGGGCGCGTCCGGCTTGCTCCTAACCCAAATCATGTGCCGCTCCATGAACCGCAAGCTGGCGGACATCCTCTTTGCCCGCTCCGCAGGCGAGCATCACCCCGCTCCCGCCCCGGTGAGCGAGCCGGAAGTTGAAAAAAACCCTGAGGACGAGGCACTTGTTGAGACAGTGGAAGCGGTGAAGGCCGCGGATGAGAGCGTCCTGCCGGCGTGGCTCACTAACGCGCAGGACATCATCATCATCCCCGGCTATGGCATGGCTGTCGCCCAGGCGCAGGAGCAGGTCAAAGCCCTGCATGACAAACTGGAGCAAGCCGGCAAGCAGGTGCGCTTTGCCATCCACCCGGTGGCCGGCCGAATGCCCGGGCACATGAACGTCC
>CAZHPW010000038.1:1194-20540 GCA_964534515.1 uncultured Christensenella sp. | reverse complement strand
GTTTGTTGAGATGTTCATGAAAAAGGGCATGCCCGCTCTGTACAACTCCCTGGGCATCTACCTGCCCCTCATCACCACCAACTGCGCGGTGCTGGGCGTTACCCTTTTAAACATCGACAACCAGTACAACATGCTCTGGTCTGTTTTGAACGGCGTGTTCGGCGCGCTGGGCTTCCTGCTCGCCATCGTGCTGATGGCCGGCGTCCGTGAGCGCCTGGAATCCTCCAACATCCCCAAGTCCTTCAAGGGCTTCCCCATCAGTCTGGTCATTGCCGGCTTGATGTCCGTCGCTTTCCTGGGCTTTGCCGGCCTGGGCGGCATGTAAGGAGGGCGAAAAATGACGAATGCGATTCTGATTGCGGCCGCTGTGTTGGGCGGCATGGGCGTCCTCTTTGGTTTGATTTTAACCTTTGCCGACAAGAAGTTCGCGGTGCCAGTGGATGAGCGCTTCACCCTGGTGCGTGACGCTGTCGCCGGCGCCAACTGCGGCGCCTGCGGCTACCCCGGCTGTGACGGCTATGCCAATGCGGTGGTCAAAGGTGAGGCCTCCATCGCGCTGTGCACCCCCGGCGGCCAGAAGACTTTGGACGCGCTGGCTGAAATCATGGGCCAGACCGCGGAGAAAACTGATCCCAGCGTCGCCAGGGTGCTTTGCCAGGGCGAAACCGGCGTCGTGAAGCCCCGGTTTGAGTACAACGGCCCCAAGAGCTGCCACACGGCGGTGAGCATTGCCGGCGGCCCCAGCAAGTGCCAGTGGGGCTGCGTAGGTCTGGGCGACTGTGTGCGCGTGTGCGCCTTTGACGCGATGAAGATTGAAAACGGCATTGTCCACATTGATGAGGACAAGTGCACCTCCTGCGGCATGTGCGTGGCCGAATGCCCGCGTTCGGTCATCAAAATCCTGCCCAAGGCAGCCAGGGTCACCGTGCGCTGCCAGAACGCCGCGGCGCCCCGTGACGCGCGCGAGTCCTGCGACAAGGCGTGCATTGCCTGCCGCCGCTGCGAGAAGGCCTGCCAGTTTGACGCCATTCATGTCAACAACAACATCGCCCTCATTGACCCGGCCAAGTGCACCTTGTGCGGCGAGTGCGTCAAAGTGTGCCCGACCAAGTGCATTGAACAATTGGCCTGATTTTACGAGGTTATGAGTACAAACAACACCATACATACGGAAGAACGCGCGCGGGAAGGCTCACGCGCGTCTTTCATTGGGCTTTTGGTTAATTCTGCCCTGGCCGCCATCAAGGTTGCGGTGGGCAGCCTGTCCGGCTCGGTTTCCATTCTGGCGGATGGTATCAACAACTTAACGGACACCGGCTCGGTCTTGATATCCTATTTCAGCCTCAAGATGGCGCAAAAACCGGAGGACAGCGACCACCCCTTTGGCCATGCCCGGGTGGAGTACATCGGTACCTTGCTCATCTCCCTGATTATCATGTATGTGGGTATTGACCTGTTAAAGTCTAGCATCAACGCCATCGTCGCGGGCTCCAAGCCCTTGTTTTCCTGGTGGGTTGCGGGACTGACCGCGCTGAGCATTCCGGCCAAAATCTTCCTGTGGCGCTTTTACAGGCGCAGGGGAGAGACATACGGCATTCCCAGCCTCATGGCCGCGGCCCAGGACAGTTTGAACGACGTTGTGGCCACCAGCACGGTGCTTTTGGGCCTATTTGTGTCGCATTTCTTTGGCGTCCAGCTGGATGGCTGGGTGGGCATCCTGGTGTCCCTGTTCATCCTGTATGGCGGCTTTCAACTGGTCCGGGAGACTGCCACCTCCATCATCGGCGGCAAGCCCAATGTGCAACTGGGCAAGGACATCCTGGAGATTGTTAAAAAATACCCCCAAATCACCGGCGTGCATGACTTCATGCTGCATGATTATGGCCCGGGGCGCTCCATGGCGTCCCTGCACGCGGAGGTCAGCGCGGATGAGAAACTGACCGAAATCCATGAGGTCATTGACCAATTGGAGCAGGAGATAACAACCAAGTTCCAAATGCCCATCACCATCCACATGGACCCGACCCTGCCGCCTGACGCGCCGGGGTATGAGGTCAAAACCAAAATTGAAGATTACCTGCAAAACCTGAACCCGGACTTGAGCCTGCATGACTTTCGCATCGTGCCCGGCAAACGGGTCATCAAGCTGGTTTTTGATGTGGTGGTTCCCCTGGATTATCACAACAAGGAATTGATTAAACAGGTGTCAGATTACGCGCGAACCCTGGATCCCCGGCATGAATGCCATATTCAACTGGACCGGGATTACTTTGTTGGTTCCATGGAGAATGAAGCATGAGCCGCTTCAATAGGGTTTTGCTCTTAATTCTTGTTTTATCCTGCCTGGCTTTGCCTTTTAACAGCTTCATGGAGAACGAAACCCTTACCCAGGAGGAACTTACCGACCTCCTGTATGAGATGAGCCTTGAGGACGAGGGGGAGTTCACCGTCCTGCCGGAAGATTATCAGGAGCCCATCACCGGTTTGGAAGGGACCTACCACCTGCTGTTAATGGGCGTGGACACCGACGGCCAGGGCATCACCGGGCGCAGCGACACCATGGTGCTGGCCATCCTCAATACGCGCCAAAACAGCGTCAAGCTCATTTCCTTTATGCGTGACCTGTATGTCAAAATCCCTGGCCGGGGGCACAACCGCCTCAACGCGGCCTATGTCTACGGCGGACCGGAACTTCTAGTCAAAACCATCACCCAGGAGTTCCAGGTCCGTGTAGATGGCTTTCTGGCGGTGGATTTTGGCCTGATGGCCAAATTGATTGATGCCATCGGCGGCATTCAGGTCACCGTCAGTGAGCAGGAATTTGAGTCATTAAACGCCATTTTATCCTACTACAACAAGCTGCATGAGGTTCCTGAGAACAAAGGCCTGCTGCTCACCTTTGGGGATGTGCTTTTAACCGGGCATCAGGCGATGTCCTACGCACGCATCCGCAAGATGGACAGCGATTTTGAACGCGTAAAGCGGCAGCAGAATACGCTCAAGGCTATTTTCCATCAAATCATGACCCTCAGCGGGGAAAGAATGGGGGAACTGATTACCCAATTTGCCGGTGAGGTCAAGACCGATGTCAGCCTGATGGACGCCTTTGAACTGGTCGCCCTGGTCTATCGTCTGGATGACATCCGCTTTGATTCGCTCACCATTCCCATCAAGGGCGGCTACAAAAACGTGATGAAGAACAAGGCGGCCTTTCTGGTGCCCAACCTCAAGCGGAATATAAAGGCCATCACTGAATTTTTGGTATCGGAAACACTTCCTGACACCAGCCCCTGAAGGTTGATAAAAAGCCACAATGCCTGTACAATAAGAGAAATTGAAACAAGGAGGACATCTTGATATGTACCAACCTGTCATTGCCACTGCCAAAGAAAAAATGGAGAAAACCAGAGAAGTATTTAAGCGGGAAATGGCTTCCCTCCGCGCCGGAAGGGCCAACCCCAGGCTTTTGGACCGCGTGATGGTCGATTATTATGGTGTGCAGACGCCGCTGACCCAGATGGCCAACATCATGTCGCCGGAACCCCGCATGCTGACCATCTCGGTATGGGACCAGAAGGCCATTCCGCTGGTGGAAAAAGCCATCCAGAAGAGCGACCTGGGCATGAACCCCGCCAATGACGGCAAAGTCATCCGCCTGGTGGTTCCGGAGCTAAACGAGGAACGCCGCAAGGAATTAACCAAACTGGTTTGGAAGACCGCGGAGGAATCCAAGGTTGCCATCCGCTCCATCCGCCGGGATGCCATTGACCAGATCAAGAAGATGCAGAAGAACTCTGAAATCACCGAGGATGACCTGCGCAACGCGGAAGCGGAGATGCAGAAGGTGACCGACGCCGCCATCAAGGACCTGGACGACGCCGGAAAAGAGAAAGAAAAGGAAATCATGGCGGTCTGATGGACCACAGCGATACATTGCCTGACCTGGCAGGGAGACCGCTTGATGAGGCATTGGCCATTCTGAAGGAACGTGGGGTAGAACCCAGGATAGAATACGC
Source organism: uncultured Christensenella sp. (assembly GCA_964534515.1). GTDB lineage: Bacteria > Bacillota > Clostridia > Christensenellales > Aristaeellaceae > UBA6115. The sequence goes on along the minus strand of CAZHPW010000038.1, from coordinate 16,524 downwards.
CATGCCCGAAAAAATGAAAAAGGAAGATAAACCAAGAACTGCGCGGGTGATTCGTTTGAAGGACAACTGCCTGCTATGTTCTTGTTTCCTTGATTCCAGACCGGAGACAGCAAAATGACAGAACACAGACTGCCTCGGCATGTCGCCATCATCATGGATGGCAATGGCCGCTGGGCGAAAAAGCACGCCTTGAGCGTGGCGCTGGGCCACCGCAAGGGGGTTGAAACCCTGCGGGAGATCATCCGATACAGCAGTGATATCGGCATTGAGGTTTTAAGCCTGTATGCCTTTTCTACGGAGAACTGGACCAGGCCCAAGGCTGAAGTCGGCGCGCTCATGCAGTTGATTGTGGAGTTTTTCGCGTCAGAAATTGATGAGCTGCATCAAAACCGGGTCAAAATCCTGATTCTGGGCGATGTGGATGGCTTAACGAGCGAAGCGCAAACAGCCGTCCGCCAGGCGATGGAGCGCACAAAGGACAATACCGGCCTTCAGCTCAACATCGCGCTCAACTACGGCGCCAGGGATGAAATCCTCCGCGCGGTTAAACTGCTTCAAGCGGACCATGATGCAGGAAATTTATCAGCTGACAACCTCACTTGGGAAGAGTTCTCTTCCCGTCTGTACACGGGCGGACAGCCGGATGTGGACCTCCTCATCCGCACCAGCGGCGAGCAAAGGCTGAGCAATTTTCTGCTGTGCCAATGCGCGTACGCCGAAATGGTCTTCCCGGAGGTGCTCTGGCCGGATTATGACGTCAAAGTGTATCAAAAAGATTTGAACCAATTTGCTCGCCGTGAGCGCCGCTTTGGGGGTAGAACCACATGACTTCCAGAATCCTGACCGGACTTACCCTGCTGATCCTGCTGCTGTTGGCCATCTACTTCAGCGGATGGGTGTTTGCCATCCTCTGGATTGCCTGTGTGTGCCTGGCGCTGTTTGAGATGTTCAGGGCGCTTAAAAACGCGGGACACCGCTTGCTCGTCTGGCCGACCTGGAGCGCACTGCTCATTGCCATTCCGGGCTTTTTGCTGCTGACTGAGCTGGGCAGCCTGCTGCTGCTCGTCCTTTTAGTCGCGCTCACTTTGTTTGTTGTTTCCGCCCTCATCATGTTCCGCAAGGATTCCACCCTGGAAGACCTGTGTATGTCCGTCTTGCCCTTGTTCGCGATTGTCATCCCGGCGATGAGCCTGCTTGGCATGACGCGCATTGAGACCATTGGCGTGCAACGTGTGTTCATCAGCATGGCGTTCTTCATCCCGGTCGCGGGGGATTCCGCCGCCTTCTTTGTCGGCTCCAATTATGGCAAGACCAAACTGCTGGAAGCGGTCAGCCCCAAGAAAACGGTTGAGGGAGCCATTGCGGGCCTGCTTGGCAGCATCCTGATTGCCTGCCTGATTTACGTTATCGGGCTAAACTTCAAACTGGTTCTGCCTTCCTTCCTGCATTTTGTCCTCCTGGGTTTCCTGGGCGGCATCGCCGGGCAGATTGGTGATTTGTTCGCTTCCTTTGTGAAACGCCACTGCAAAATCAAGGACTACGGCCAGATTTTTCCGGGCCATGGAGGCATGATGGACCGTTTGGACAGCGTGCTGTTCTGCGGCACCCTGGTTTATCTGTACCAGGCTTTACTGTGGGTCTGATATGAAAAAACGTCAATTGATGATTCTGGGCTCAACCGGCTCCATCGGCACCCAAACCCTGGACTTGGTCGCCCGGCATCCAGAGCGGTTTGAGGTGGTGGCGCTCAGCGCGCACAACCAGCATGAGCTGCTCTTTAAGCAAATCAGGTTTTTTAAACCCAAGGCCGCCTGCCTGACAGGAATTAACCGGAACATACCGGATGACTTGAAGCACCTGCAATGGTTTTTCGGTGAAGACGGCCTGCAGAGCATGACGCGTGACGTCCCATCTGATGATGTACTGGTCAGCGTGGTTGGTATTGCCGGGCTGGACAGCGTCATGGCCTCACGGCAAGCCGGGAAGCGTGTTCTTTTAGCCAACAAAGAAGCCCTGGTCGCCGGGGGAGAACTGGTCATGGACATCTGTCCGCAAGACACCGAAAACCCCACCCTCATCCCGGTTGACAGTGAGCACAGCGCCATTTATCAATGCCTTTTGGCCAACAAAGGCAACCATTATGAGAAGATTATCCTGACCGCTTCCGGCGGCCCCTTTCGTACAAAAACGCTGGAAGAGATAAAAGGTGCCAGTCCGGAGGACGCGCTCAAACACCCCAACTGGTCCATGGGCCGCAAAATCACCATTGATTCGGCCAGCATGTTCAACAAGGCGCTGGAGATGATAGAAGCCAGGTGGCTATTTAACGCAAAGCCTGATCAGATTGAGGTGCTCATCCACCCCCAAAGCATCATCCATTCACTGGTGGAGTTTCAGGATGGCGTTCAACTGGCTCAGTTGGGGGTGCCGGACATGCGCGCGCCCATCGCTTTCGCGATGGCTTATCCGGACAGAATCACGACAGGCAGCGAGGCTCTGCGGCTGGACCGTACGGGTATATTAAGCTTTGAGGCGCCGGACGCCGAGCGCTTCCCGGCCATGGATTTGGCGATGGCCGCGATGAAACAGGGCGGTGCCGCCGCCTGCGTCTTAAACGCGGCCAATGAGGTCGCTGTTGACCTATTCCTAAACAAGAAAATCGGCTTTTATGACATCTCCCGCATTGTCCGGGAGACGCTGCAAAGGGATGGGCACCTGCCCACCGGCAGCCTGGAAGCCGTCCATGAGGCGGACAGAAGAGCGCGGGAAACCGCCCTGAGCCTGTCGCGCTAACCGCAAACCCCAAGGGAGGATAAATGACTTTTCTATACATTTTGGCTGCCATTTTATTGTTTGGCATTCTCATTACCGTCCATGAGGCGGGGCATTTCTTCGCGGCGAGGATGATGAAAATCCCGGTGCGCGAGTTTGCCATCGGCTTTGGCCCCAAATTGCTCAGCTGGAAGCGCAAGAAACACGAGACCGAGTTCTTCCTGCGCGCCATCCCCCTGGGCGGCTACTGCGCTTTTTATGGTGAGGATGACACCACGGACGAGTTCAAGGATGACCCGCGCGCTTTTGCCAACTTCAGCGTCTGGAAGCGCCTGTTCACCATCCTCATGGGCCCGGTGATGAACCTGCTGCTGGCCCTTGTGGCGGCTGTTTTGCTGTACACCTTATCCGGTGTGCCGGTGGCGGACGGGCCTGAGATGACCTATGTGCATTCTGTCAATGAGGGCAGCGTCGCGGCCGAGGCCGGCATGCTGCCCAATGACGTCATCCTGTCGGTTGACGGAGAAGCCGTCACCAATAACCTGTCTGAATTGCTCAACGCCGGCACCCCCGGGGAAGAAAGATCCCTGGTGGTCAGGCGTGTGACGGATGGGGCAGAGGCGGAGCACACGCTTTCTTTGACGCCCGTGTTTGACCCGGTTGAGCAAAGAAGCCTGATTGGCATCATGATGTCTGTCGCCCAGCCGCTCAAGATGGTGCCGGGCTCGGTGGGCGATGTGTTCCGCAACGCGGTGGAACTGTCCTACCGCGCTGGCGCCATGGTGGTCAACGCCATCGTGAACCTGTTTACCAGGGGTGAGGGCGCCGGTGAGGTCGCGGGCGTTGTCGGCATCACCAAAATGATTGTCGATGAAATCAGGCGCACCCACCTGGAAGGCTACCTCTACTTGATGGTGGTCATCTCCATCAACCTGGGGCTGATGAACCTGCTCATCATTCCGGGCCTTGACGGCAGCCGGATTCTCTTCCTGCTCATTGAGGCTGTGCGCGGTAAGCCGATCAAGAAAGAAGGCTATGTGCACGCGGCGGGCATGATTCTCCTCTTCGCGTTGATGATATTTATCACCTTCCGCGATGTAATCAGGTTGTTTTAAATGAAAACGAAGCAAATTCAAGTGGGTTCGGTCGCAATCGGCGGCGATGCCAAAATCAGCATCCAATCCATGACCAACACCGATACCAGGGACGTGGCCGCGACGGCGGAGCAAATCCGCCAGCTGGGCTTAAACGGCTGTGACATTGTGCGCATGTCGGTGTATGACATGGATTGCGCCAAAGCTATCAGGCCCTTGAAGGCCAGCACACGCATCCCCCTGGTGGCGGACATCCATTTTGATTATGAGCTGGCCATCGCCGCGGTTGAGAACGGCATTGACAAACTGCGCATCAACCCCGGCAACCTGCGCAATGAAAACGAGGTCAAAATGGTGGTGGACTGCGCCAAAGCGCACCACATCCCCATCCGCATTGGCGTCAACTCCGGCTCTGTGCCCAAAGACATCCTGGCCCGTGACAAGGGCGTCACCGCCCAGGGGCTTGTGGACAGCGCCATGGGGCATGTCAAGCTACTTGAACGCAACGGGTTTACCGATATCGTCCTGTCCATGAAGGCCAGCGATGTGCGCCTGATGGTGGATACCTACCGCCTGGCCGCGCGCACCTTTGATTACCCGCTGCACCTGGGCGTGACAGAAGCCGGCCTGCCCGGTCAGGGCACCATCAAGTCCGCCATCGGCATCGGTTCGCTGCTGCTGGACGGCATTGGAAGCACCGTGCGCGTTTCCCTCACCGGAAGCCCCCTAAATGAGCCGGAGGCCGCCATCAGCATCTTAAAGGCCGTCGGCCTGCGCAATGGCTTTGAATTGATTTCCTGCCCCACCTGCGGCCGCACTGAGGTGGACATTGAGGGCATCGCCAAGCGTGTTGAGGAGCACACCAAGCACATCGAGCAGCCCATCAAGTTGGCCATCATGGGCTGCGTGGTCAACGGACCGGGTGAAGCCAAGGGCGCCGACATCGCGCTTTGCGGCGGCAGAAGCGGCAGCGCCATCTACAAAAAGGGCGAGTTCCTGATGAAAGTGACCGGGGACCCAGTGCCAGTGTTACTGAAGTTGATTGATGAATACCTGTTGGATTTGAAAGAGTAGCGTGTGTAATGAGTGAATATGGGTTTTTGGACAGCGTCTATGCGGAACTCCCCGAAATTGAAGGCAAGCTTCACCTTGTGTGTGTGGACTATCACCAGGTTAAGAAAACCGCGGTAGCCCATTTCACTTCTGATGTCTTGATTGGCGAAAAGCAGTTTGCCCTCATCAGAAAACATCTCAAGAGAAAGTTCCCCAAAATCAATATTTCCCTGCGCGTCGCGTCCCCCCAACTGGCGGACGACTTTTTGCGTGAACCGGAGAAATACAGCGCAGTCATCAACCCCATTTTGCTCAAGCACTACCCGGCGATGAACGCGCATTTAAGCGCGGTGCATTGGCTGCCTGAGGATGGCGGCCTGGCGCTGGAGCTGGATACCCAATTTGCCTATGAATACATGAACAAGCAGGATGTCAAGCGCACCATCGCGCGCGCCATTCATGACATTTTCCTGGTGGAGCCCGTTATCAGCTTAAGGCTGGCGAAAGACTTTGAAAATCGCGTTCAGCAACAGCTTGAGCAGCGTAAGCATGAGCAGGAACTGCTGGAAGCCACGCCCCTGATTTTGGATTCACCCCCTGCCAAAGGCAAGGAGAAAAAGCCCAGCGCAAAAATCACCGGCTCTTTGATTTCAGCTGAAGCGACCCCCATCAAGGACTTGACCGAATTGTCGGGCAAGGTGGTTGTCCAGGGCAAGGTTGTCAGCGCGGAGAACCGAAAAATCCAGAAGAGCGAATCTGTTTTGCTCTCCTTTGTCATCAGCGACAATACTGAGAGCATCGTCTGCAAGATGTTTCTGGGTAACCGCCCCAACAGCTACCGAGACGAGGGACAATTGGATCCCGAGGCCGAAAAGAAAAAGGTTCAGGAAGTGCTTCAGCGCATCAAACCCGGCGTCGGGCTCAAGGTGCGCGGCTTTTGCCAAATGGACAGCTATGACAACATGCTGACCATCATGGCCAGGGACATCAACGCCTTTGAATTGCCCAAGCGCCAGGACACCGCCAAGGAAAAGCGCATTGAGCTGCACGCGCATACCTTCATGAGCTACATGGACGGCCTGGTGTCCGCCTCTGACCTCATCAAAACAGCGGCTGACTTTGGCCACAAGGCCATTGCCATCACGGACAAGGCGGTTGTCCAGGCGTATCCTGAAGCTTTCTCCGCCGCCAAAAAGCATAAAATCAAGCTGATTCCCGGCATGGAAGGCACAATGATGGACGATGTCGGCATTGTCCGCCACGCCACGGACGCGTCTTTGGATGAGCCCATCATCGTGCTGGACTTTGAGACGACCGGCCTGAACCCCTTTGCCGACCGCATCATTGAAATCGGCGCCGTCAAACTGGACAAAGGGCAGATTGTTGATTCCTTTTCCATGCTGGTGGACCCGGAGATTCCTCTGCCCGCCAAGGTCATTCAGATTACCAACATCCAGGACTTCATGTTAAGAGGCCAGCCCAAGGCCGCTGAAGCCCTGCCAAAATTGATGGCTTTTATCGGGAACAACGCCCTGGCCGCGCACAACGCCAGCTTTGACACCGCCTTCTTAAAAGCGGAGCTTAATAGGCTGGGGGAAAGCTACGACTTGCCCGAAATGGACACCCTGGCCTTTGCCCAGAAGCTCTACCCGTCCTTAAAGCGCTATAACCTCAATGCCCTGTGCAAGCACCTGGGCGTGGTTTTAAAGAACGCCCACCGGGCGGTTCATGACGCCAGCGCTACCGCGCAAGCCCTGGCCATTATGCTGGAACAAGCCAAGGAAAAAGGCGCTTCCACCCTACAGGAGCTCAACGAGGTTATCACCGGCTATAACCGCAACAACCGCCACCACCTGACCATCCTGGTCAAAGAGCAGGTTGGCATCACCAACATCAACCGTCTGGTGTCCATGTCCCATCTGAAGTACTTCTTCAGAGAGCCGCTCATCCCCAGAGACAAGATTATCAAATACCGGGACGGCCTGCTGCTGGGCAGCGGGTGCATGGAAGGCGAACTGTATCAAGCCGTGCTGTCCGGGAAACAGGGCGAAGAGCTGGACAAGATTGCCAAGTTTTATGACTTCATTGAAGTACAACCCGCCAGCAACTACGAGCATTTGGTCCGTCTTGGCAAAATCACCAACATGGATACCCTGCGCGAGGTCAACCAAATCCTCATCAACCTGGGGGAAAGGCTGAACATCCCGGTGGTCGCGACGGGCGATGTCCACTTCCTCAATCCTGAGGACGCGATTTTTAGAACCATCATCAAAAACAGCCTGCCGCTTGAGAAGGAAGGCGCGGATAACCAGCCGCCGGTGTACTTTAGAACCACAGATGACATGCTCCAAGAATTTGAATGGCTGGGCGAGGACAAGGCGCATGAGCTTGTTATCAAAAACCCGGCTTTGATTGCCGACATGATTCAGCCCCTGAGCCTTTACCCGATTCATCCGGAGAACAAGACCACCTTCTCCCCGCTTTGGGAAGAGGCGGCTGATGACATCCGCAACATGAGCGAAAACCAGGCCAGAGATTATTACGGTGAAAACCTGCCGGCCTTGGTCCGCGCGCGGCTTGATAAGGAACTCAAGGCCATCATCGGCTATGGCTACGCGACGCTCTACTCCATCGCCCAGAAGCTGGTGCGCCAGTCCCTTAACGATGGTTACATGGTCGGCAGCCGCGGCTCTGTGGGATCCTCCTTTGTCGCTACCATGTGCGGCATCACCGAGGTTAACCCCCTGCCGCCGCACTACCGGTGTGAAACCTGCCATAAGGCGGAGTTTGATGTGCCCAAGGAGGCGCAGACCGGCGTGGACCTGCCGGACAAGGCCTGCCCCGAATGCGGAAAGAACATGATTAAAGACGGCTTTGACATCCCCTTTGAGGTCTTCCTGGGCTTCAAGGGTGACAAGGTGCCGGACATTGACTTAAACTTTTCCTCAGAATACCAAGCCAATGCGCACAGCCAGGTTGAGCAGCTCTTTGGCGAAGGCTATGTCTTTAGAGCCGGCACCATCGGCACCCTGCAGGAGAAGACGGCTTTTGGCTATGTCCTCAAGTACCTGGAAGACCGCCAGATGACCGTGTCCTATGCCGAGAAAAAGCGCCTGGCGGAAGGTTGCATCGGCGTGAAGCGGACAACAGGCCAGCACCCGGGCGGCATGGTTATCGTGCCCAAGGAGTATGAGATATATCAATTCACCGCTGTCCAGCGCCCTGCCAATGACCAGGAGAAGGATTCCATCACCACCCACTTTGACTTCTCATCCATGCACGACGTCTTGGTCAAGGTGGACGTCCTGGGCCATGATGATCCCATGATGATTCGCAGGATGGAGGACCTGTCCGGGGTGAAGTACCAGGACATCCCACTGGATGACAGGAAGGTGCTCTCCCTGTTCAAGTCCCCGGAAGCGCTGGGCTTGACCGCCGAGAGCCTGGGCTGGAGCACGGGCACCCTGGGCATCCCAGAATTTGGCACGCCTTTTGTGCGCGGCATTCTGGATGACACCCAGCCCACTACCATGGCGGACCTGGTCCGCATCTCCGGCCTCTCCCATGGTACTGAGGTCTGGGCAGGCAACTCCCGTGAGTTAATCCTGGACGGCATCGCCACGCTGTCTGAGTGCATCTGCACGCGCGAGGACATCATGTCCGCCTTGCAAAACAAGGGCCTGGACAACAAGATGGCCTTTGACATCATGGAAAGCGTGCGCAAGGGCAAGGGCTTAAACCCGCAGATGGAAGAAGCGATGCGATCACATGAGGTAGAGGACTGGTTTATCAAATCCTGCCAGAAAATCGCTTACATGTTCCCCAAAGGTCATGCGGTTGCCTATGTCACCATGGCGTTGCGCGTGGGCTGGTTCAAAGTCTACCGGCCGATGGTGTATTACGCCGCCTACTTCTCCATCAGGGGTAAGGGCTTTAACTCGCTGAGCATGGTCAAGCCGCTTCAGTTCATTAAAAAAGACCTGCAAAACCTCTATGACATTCCGCTGAGGGACCGGTCTGAAGTCAACAAGAACGAGATAACCGTGCTTGAATTGATTCATGAGATGAACCTGCGCGGCTTTAGTTTCTTGCCGGTTGACCTGTACAAGTCCGACGCCGTCAACTTCTTGATTGAGGGCGACGCCTTAAGGTGTCCCTTTACCTCCATGCCGGGCTTTGGTGAATCCGCCGCCAACGGCATCATTCAGACCCGGGATGAGCCGTACATCTCCATTGAGGACTTAAAGACCAAGGCCAAGCTCAGCAACACCGCGATTGAACAGCTGCGCGAATGCGGCGCGTTAAGCGGTTTAAACGATACCAACCAGGTGGACATTTTTTCCTTGTTGATGTAGGAGTGTGAAACATGATTAAAGCGGTGATTTTTGACCTGGACGGCGTGATTGTCTCAACGGACAGCTGTCACTATGAGGCCTGGAAGCAAATGGCTGATGAAGAAGGCATTCCATTTAATGAGCAAGATAACCTGCGTCTGCGCGGGGTGAGCAGGATGGAAAGCTTGAACCTCATCCTTGAAAAAGCGCCAAGAACTTATACCGATGAGCAGAAGCATCGCTTGGCCGAGCGCAAAAATAGCTATTATGTCCGCATGATTGAGGACTTGTCAGAAGATGACCTGATGCCGGGCGCGATGGAAACTATCATGGACTTAAAACAGGATGGCATCAAACTGGCCATCGGCTCCTCCAGCAAGAACGCGCCAGCCATTTTAAGGCGCTTGGGGCTTGAAGACCTGTTTGACGCGGTGGCGGACGGCAATCAAATCAAGCACAGCAAGCCAGCCCCTGACGTCTTCCTTTTGGCCGCGGAATTGCTCCACATGCCAAATGAGCAATGCCTGGTGGTGGAAGACGCCGACTCCGGCGTGGAAGCGGCGCTCGCGGCCGGGATGAAGGTGCTTGGCGTGGGCAGCGCTTCAAGCAATCAAAAAGCGCACCTGAGGGCAGGTACGCTGGCAGAGATTGACTTGGTTTCCGAAATCAAAAAGTTCGTCTGATTACTTGCTTTTCCCGGCGGATTTAAAGCTGAATCGGTTTTCCGTTCCGCTTAAGAGGCGTTCAATGTTGCTTCGGTGCTGATAAACGCCCAACAGCAGGAGTAGCAGTGCCCAAAAGCCATAGGGGATAAAGCCGCGCAAAATGATAATCAAGATGGCTCCGACTGTAAGCAGGGTCAGACTGCCCAGGGAGACATAGCGGGTCACCGCGATGACCGCGACGGCCGCCGCGCAGGCAATGAGGCCCTCCAGAGGGCAAATCAGGACCAGGATGGCGACAGAGCAGGCAATGCCTTTCCCGCCCTTGAATTGATAGTAAATCGGCCAGTTATGGCCAAGAACGGTAAAGATACCCGCCAGCATCGCGCCATTGGTGCCGGCAATCAGCCACCCAATCCACAAGGCCAGGGCGGCTTTTACAATATCGCTTAAAAAGGTCAGCAAGCCATAGGAGACGCCCATCACGCGGGTGACATTGGTCGCGCCACTGCTTTTGCTGCCCTCGCGGCGAATATCCCGGCCTTTGAGTGAGGAAAAAAAGATACCCGGTGAGAAACTGCCGATGAAGTAACTGATGAAAACGATGGACAGAATCTGGAGCAGACTCATTGGGCATCCTCCTTGTTTCTCTCACGCAGGAAGAAACGGATGGGGGTTCCGGAGAAGTCAAAAGCCTTGCGCATCTGGTTTTCCAGGTAGCGCTCATAGGCAAAATGCAGCAGGGTGGGGTCATTTACAAACAGCAGGAAGGTTGGGGGATAGGTGCCCTGTTGTGTCGCGTAGTAGATTTTTAGCCGCCTGCCGCCATCCATGGGCGGCTGCAGCGCCATCTGGGCCTCGCCGATTAATTCGTTTAGGGTGCCGGTGGGAATCCGCTTGCCGGCCTGGGCATAAACCAAGGACACCGTTTCCCACACCTGATGGATGCGCTGCCCGGTTAAGGCTGAGATAAACAGCACCGGCGCGTAATTGATGAACTTCAGCCTGTCCAAGACCTCGGCTTTGTACTTTTCAAGGGTGCCGGTTTCCTTTTCCAGCGCGTCCCATTTGTTGACAACGATAATAGCGGCCTTGCCCTCGTCCCGAATCAGACCCGCGATGCGCATATCCTGCTCTGTTACGCCGTCCAAGGCGTCAATCACCAAAATGGCAACCTCACAGCGCCTGATGGCGGCAATGCTGCGCAGCACGCTGTACCGCTCCAGGCTTTGATCCTCAATGGCGCGTTTGCGCCTGATGCCCGCGGTGTCAATGATGTTATAGACGCTGCCGTCCTCATGCTCATAAAGCGTGTCAATCGCGTCTCGGGTTGTGCCGGGAATGTTGGACACCATCACGCGCTCCTGCCCCAACAATTTGTTGGTCAGGCTGCTTTTACCCACGTTGGGCCGGCCCACGATGGCCAAATTAATAATGGTGGCTTCGCTTTCCTCAACAGGCACTTCCGGCGGAAGGAGTTTGACAATCTCATCCAGCAGGTCGCCCAGGCCCAGCATGTTGGTGCTGGAGATGCCAATTGGGTCGCCCAGGCCAAGCGCGTAAGCCTCATACAGCACTTCATTGAGACCATCATAGTCCAACTTGTTCATCACAAGCAGGACCGGCTTTTGAGAGCGGCGCAGGATATCGGCAATCTCTTCATCCTGATGGGTCAGCCCTTCACGGGCGTCCGTAAAAAAGCAGACCAAATCCGCGGTTTCAATCGCGATTTGGGCCTGGTATCGCATCTGGGACAGAAAGACATCCTCAGACTCCATGTCAATGCCGCCGGTATCAATCAGGGTAAACTCCCTGCCGTTCCAAAGCGTATCCGCATAGATTCGGTCACGGGTCACCCCCGGAATGTCTTCGACAATCGCGATTCTTTGGCCGGCAATGACGTTAAAAAAGGTCGATTTGCCGACGTTTGGTCTGCCAATAATGGCAACAAGCGGTTTCATGTAGGCTCCTTCAGGTTTTATAATGGGGAGAATAATGTTTTAATCTGTTGGTAGAACTCAAAACCGACATTTTTAAAGATATGCAGCGGCAAATTGAGTTCCTCCGCTACATTCTCCGGCGTTAGGTCATCCAAAAACAGGGTGTTATCGCTGTTCAGCATGGATTCACAAATCATGACGGCATCGGCTTTCCTGCCGGACAGCTGAGTGATTAAGTCCCGGCCGACAATCAAGCCTGACACGGTGACCGTTTCGCCGAAAAAGTCGTTTCGGATGGGGATGATGACAGGCACAATGTTGTCCGGGAAAAACTGCTTCTCCCAGGTTTTCAGGTACGCATGCACCGCTTCACCGCAGGGAAACAGCACCGTTTTCTTTGCTGCGGTTGCCTGGGCGGTTTCATTGTCCATCTCCTTGGCAGCCTTCAGGCCATCCTCAAACTGGCGCAGCATACCGATTCCGTTTTCAATCTGCGCGTAGTCTTCGTACATCTCATCAGGGGGGATGGGGGACTCAGCCAGGCTGATAAACTCATCCGCCGGGAAGACGAAGTGGGTGCCCAGCGTCTTTAGCGCCTTCTTCTGATAGTCGTAGCAAATATCCAGAACCGCCAAGGCCTCTTCCTTTGTGTAAGGCCGCAAAGCGTCCAGGCCTTCCCGGTGCTTGGTCAGGCCCACCGGCACGACGGCGACCGACTGGGCGGCCGGGGTGAGCGCCATCAAGTCATCCAGCGACTTCTTCAGGTGCTCCCCGTCATTGAGCCCGGGGCAGAGCACCAACTGACAATGGAACTTGAGACCTTCATCCCTTAGGCGATTCAGGCGTGACATCAGCTTTTTGCTGTTCTTGTTGCGAATCATTCTCTCGCGCAGCTCTTCATCCGTCGCGTGGACAGAGATGTAAAGCGGGCTGGCCTTTCGGCGGATGATGCGCTCAAACTCACGGTCACCCACATTGGTCAACGTGATGTAGTTGCCCATCAAAAGGGACAAGCGCCAGTCATCATCCTTGACATAGAGGGACTCGCGCATGCCCTTGGGCATTTGCGCCACAAAGCAAAAGACGCAGTTGTTTCCGCAGGTTTTCGGATTGCCGATGAGGGAATCATCAAACTGAAGACCAAGCGCTTTTTCAAGCGGTTTGACCAGCTCAATCTCCCTTGTCGTGCCATCTTCACTCGCCAGAACCAACTTTAAAAGGCGATGAGCAGTCAACGCCTGATAATCAATTTCATCCAGTACCGGCTCGCCATTGATTGAAACCAGAATCTCTCCGGCGGCAATTTTTTGGCGTTCAGCCGGGCTCCCCGGTAAGACCTTGGAAATTCTACGCATTTTCCAACCTCCATACCGTTTGAATTATGATGTATCCAATATAAACTGTCAAGTTTTCATTGACGGGAGCCCAATCCTGTGGTATATTGCATTTCGGCACTTCGCATGGAGAGTTGGCTGAGTGGTCGAAGGCGCACGACTGGAAATCGTGTTCACGTTAATAGCGTGACCAGGGTTCAAATCCCTGACTCTCCGCCACAAGGGACGCAGGAAACTGCGTCTTTTGTTATTTGTACAAATATTTCTAAAATCAAAGAAAGAGGTTTGGGCTGGTTTATGTAGAAAAAGGTTCGGATTTTCCTCCTTCGGTGCTATGATAAGTTTCAAAAATGAAGTATAATATGGGACAAGAACAAATGGAGGGTTGCTAAATGAAAATTCTGATTGTCAATGCCGGCTCGTCATCACTGAAGTATCAACTGGTTGATATGGAAAATGAAAAGACTATGGCAAAAGGCCTGGTTGAGCGCATCGGGATTCCCGGCAGCAAACTAAAGCAGACTGTTGGCGATGACAAATACAATGTTGAAACGCCTATGAACGACCACATTGAGGCCTGCAAGCAGATGTTGAGCGCCTTGATGGATGACAAGCATGGGGTTCTCAAGAACATGGACGACATCGGCGCTGTTGGCCATCGCGTTGTGCATGGGGGAGAGCACTTCACTAAGTCGGTTTTGATTGATGATGATTGCATGAAGGCCATTGAGGAGAACAGCCCCTTCGCGCCTTTGCACAACCCCGCCAACCTCATGGGCATCCGGGCCACCAAAATGGTCATGCCCAACACACCCATGGTTGCCGTGTTTGACACTTCCTTCCATCAGACCATGCCGCGCAAGGGCTTCCTGTATGGCCTGCCCATGGATTACTACAAGCGCTTGAAGGTGCGCCGCTATGGTTTCCACGGCACCAGCCACCGCTTTGTCAGCCAGCAGGCTGCCGAGTTCCTGGGCAAGAAACCCGAAGAGCTCAAAATTATTACCTGCCATCTGGGCAATGGTTCCTCCATCTGCGCTGTTGAAAACGGTAAGAGCGTTGACACCAGCATGGGCATGACCCCGTTGGACGGCGTCTTGATGGGCACCAGGAGCGGCAATGTGGACCCGGCCAGCCTCCAGTTCATCATGAAGCAGGAAAACCTGAACATCGATGAGATGATGGACATCCTGAATAAGAAGAGCGGCCTTCTGGGCGTTTCCGGTGTGTCTAGCGACATGCGTGACGTTGAAGGCGCGGCGGCTGAGGGCAATGAGGACGCCAAAGCGGCACTTGATGTGCTCTTTACCGGCATCAAGAAGTATATAGGCGCGTACGCGGCGGTGATGGGCGGCGTTGACGTGGTTGTGTTTACCGCCGGCATCGGCGAGAACTCTCCTGAAACCAGGGAAGCCATCTGCAAGGACATGGAGTTCCTGGGCATGAAGCTGGACCTTGAAAAGAACAGCAAACGCGGAGGCGCGCGCGAAATTTCCACCGCTAACAGCAAGGTAAAAATCCTGGTTGTCCCGACTGATGAAGAGATGGTCATCGCCCGTGATACCATGGAAATCGTCGGCAAGAAAGCCTGAGAATGACACAAGCACCCCGTGAATTAAGAGCGGTTTCCCTCTATACCGACGGCGCCTGTTCCGGCAACCCCGGGCCCGGGGGATGGGCAGCTATCCTCAAGTTTGGCGCTCATGTCAAAGAGCTGAGCGGCTCCATGCCGCACACTACCAACAACCGCATGGAATTGTTTGCCGTCATCAGCGGCCTTGGCGCGTTAAAGGAAAGCTGTAAAGTCACTGTTTACTCCGATTCTACCTATGTGGTTGACGCATTTTTAAAAAAATGGGTGGATAACTGGCAGAAAAACGGCTGGAAAACCGCCGACAAAAAGCCGGTTGAGAACCAGGATTTATGGCGATTGTTGCTGCTGACGATGAAAAAGCATCAGGTGGACTATGTCAAGGTACCCGGCCACGCTGACCACGCAGAAAACAACCGTTGTGATGAGCTGGCCAAGGCGGCTGTACAGAGCCTGGTCAAACCAGCAGACGCGAGTCAGAGCGATAAAACCCCGGTCATCACCATCAAAACGGAAGCCACTGACAAAGTATAAGTTCAATTTTTTTCAA
>CAZHPW010000038.1:0-1184 GCA_964534515.1 uncultured Christensenella sp. | reverse complement strand
AACCGGTTGATCAAAGTGTATCAACCGGTTCTTTGAATATGGCATGGACAATAACTGGTGATGGTGTGGGGGAAAGCTATGACTTTTCAATATTTAACTTGTGAATGTTTGGTTATCATTCTCTATTTGCACATGGAAATAAAAGCGCTTCTTTTATAGTACTACTAATCAAGTAGGTAATATAAGGCTTTAATTGGTGACATAGGATAATGATCAATTTAAAAGCGTTGGCACCCTTAAGAATTACGAAACTTGTTGTGGTGCTAAAATATTAAGTCAAGTAATAGTAATAAAAAGATGATGTAAGAGCAGTGCCTGTGCAAGGGGCAAAAAAGTATTCTAAGGCTTTGCAGGTCAAGATTAATTTCTTTGTGCATTGAAATTATATGGCTCTATGCACGCGATAATAATCTAAAATTGCTATCGATGGTTAGTTTTCATTTGTTCAATCAGAAAGGGTCAGTCTAGTGGATGGATCATCGGAGACATCGCAGGGGCTATATAGGGGACACACATCTGAATTACTATGTATTCGCAATGTGTTACATCTATTCGCGAAAGGCATCTTTTGCGAATAGATGAGCTAATCTTTGAAAGGTTTCGTGGTTTAAGGTGCTCCAGCCACTAAACAGAGTTTAGCAGGGTTACTTCTCTCAGATGAATCCCTGGTTGAATCGTTCTCTGTGGTTCTATGCTATCACAAGTTTATTGCATTTGTGAATTGCTCTTGTGCTCTGATTTTCTTAAATTGTATTTAAGTCCGGGCTCTAACTTCTGCGCAGAAACAAATCACAGCGAGGGGTTTTCCCTTCATCTGCAAATTAAAATCGCTTAAAATCGCTCCTGTGAATTCGATGTTCTTCTGTTTATCCAGTTCTTTAAGTCTAATGTCCGGTGTCAAAGCTTTCTATAAATCATGCTTCATTCCATCCCTACCAGTATATCTTTACCACCTATCCTATACGCTAGCATGTTAGCCTTTCAATTTTATATTGAGCGATATCTTCTACCATGAAAAGTTTAAAATTCAGGCTTGCGTGATTTAACGAATAGTTGTGCTTTGGATTTTGTTCCCGTGATTGAACGAGATATATATCTGGAGAATGAGTACGGTGCTCGTACAAGCTGGTCTATCGCGAATGTTTGACGCAACATATCCCCTTCTCTCCTCACATATGTACACC
>CAZHPW010000037.1:0-21018 GCA_964534515.1 uncultured Christensenella sp. | reverse complement strand
GCAGCGTGACATGGTAAACGGAGTCCAAAGTTGCGAACTTGATTTGACAGTACCTATCAAAGTCGCGTGATGTTATAAAATGAAATACTTCTATTGAACGCAATTGATACAGAAAGTTAAGTGTGAGGCAAGTATTTTGAACATTGAATTAGTGATTTCCAATGAATCTTTACAGGAAACAGCGCTTAAGCTGATTCAAGGATTTTGGTTCTGTCACAGTCATGTGCAGCAACAGCCGGAAGAGAGCTTGATGGATTATCAGGATTGGACGAAAGATGGTCATGCGCTCTATTTAGTGAAGCTGGATGATGAATTTATTGGCTTTGCGCATTTGGGCAACAGGGGAGCCTCAGTTGATTGGCTTGAAGATCTGTTCATTGTTCCTGAATATCAACGCAAAGGCATCGGAAGTCAAGTGATTGCCAAGCTTGAAGACATCGTCATTCAATATTCTGAGTCAATGTACATGGAAGCAGCAGCCCGAAATCTGGATGCCATCAAACTTTATCGGAAGTTGGGCTATGATTGTTTGAATTCGATTACGATTAGAAAGGATTTCCATCCGGAGAAGTTTTCAACGGTGTGCAAAGAAAGGGTTTTAGGCATGGAATTTGATATCAGGAAGTGGAAATAATAAGCTCGAAACATGAGAATAAACCTCAGTAAATCAGGCATAGCAACTTATATCGAAGTGAATGAATGATGGCGACTTTATGTTAGCTGGATAATTCCCCAAACAACAAGCAACCGCGAAAATCACGGCTGCTTATTGTTTATCATTGGGGGAGAGGTTTATTCACTACCTTTATCAATTTAATTCACGTGCATTGCGCATGACTAGCTTTGCAGAAGCGCTTCCCCTTGTATCTTGCATCCCGTCCGCGCCTGGCTCTTCGTATATCTTCTGCCGGGCATAGAGCGTTCCCTCGTCGAGGATGCACATATTGGCTGCTGCTTGCATGTATGATAACTTATTTTTATGCCGATATGTGATAGTCTTCAAATTGAATTCAGATGTAAAATGCTGACTTTTATTTTGCAGCTGTTCATACCCTCCCCTCTCACAACGACATCGACAGTTGTATAAAACCTTCCTGCTGATTCCGAGTTCCTTAGCAACTGCTATTTGAGGCTTTTCCTCCAGAAGATGCTGGATTACCGCTAAGCGTTGTTCTTGGCTGTACTTCGCCAAATTAATGCACTCCATATGTTGGTTTTCGTCCAACTTTGGGGATGGATATCAACCGCGGGTTTTTGCTTTACAAGTCCATTCGTGCCTTTCTCATATCCGCTAGACTGATTTTATCACTTGTCTATCCCAATTTTCATGATGCAGGTTTAATTAAAAGCGGGGGATAGGCTGCCTGATTGGCCCGCTGCCATTGAATCCAAAGAAATCTATGGTTTAATTTAAGAAAGAAATACATGGAGGTTTGTCATATGAGAATCAACAAATGGGTCGCTGCCCTGGTGGTCCTCGCGGGTCTGGCGTTTGTCTATTTCGCTTTAACAACGCCTGTTCCCGGTACTGATTTAACCACCTTTACTTTCCTGGACGGGATGGACAATCACTCCACCATCAAAGAGTATGTCGGCGGTGACGCCTACAACTACATCATCGGCGCTTCGCTGGTTGGTGCCAGGATATCCGGCACCATGGCCGCCAACGCGATTTACCTGGGCTTTGGCGCGCTTCTCATCAGCCTTGGTCTCTTTGGCTTAACCGCGGGCAAAGCCCCCCAAAAGGCCCAAGAAACCCTGGAATCAGTACATGAAACACCCGCAGCACCAGTTGAGCCTGCTGTGGCAGAAGAGATGATTGAACCGGTGCCGGCAGATGAAGAAATGACCGAAACGCCCCAGTAAACAGACGAAGAGCCTGTAAACGAGAGAAATGAGTGACTGGCGGCTCACCAACCAACGCGATTACCTGTTAGGGGCGGATTTAATTCGGTCAAAAATTGAAATGCGCCAGCAAACTGATCACGAGCATTGCGAGTTTTGCTGGGTAAAGATAGATAGCGGCAATGCCCTTGCTTACTGCACAAGGGATAAAAGGCACTGGATTTGTAAGGGCTGTTATGCGGACTTTTATAAAGTGTTCTCCTGGACTGATGATGAAGAAATTAGTGAATGGTAAATAGGCCGACTGGTATTCTTAATGAAAACCCATCATAAACAAAGAAGCCAGGACTTTTGTCCCGGCTTCTTGCTAACTAAATCTTATTCGTTTTCCTGGGCTTCACGCGCCTTGCGCATGGCCAGTTCCAGGGCGGTTTCGGGGCGGTCCACGGGCTCAGCGGGGGCGGCCTGCACGGTCTCCACAGCCTCATGGGCTACGGGCTCCGCGCCTTCCTCACCGGCTTCACCGGGGATGCTGGCGTCATAATGAATGGCGCTGTCCTCGGTCGCCTCGCGGATGGACAGGCTGATGCGCTTGGCAACAGGATCCACCGCCAGAACCTTCACGTTCACTTCCTGGCCGGGCTGGATGACGTCTTCAATCTTCTCAACACGGGTGTGAGCAACCTGGGAAATGTGCACCAGGCCATCCACGCCGGGCTCCAGCTCGATGAAAGCGCCGAAGGGACGCACGCGCACGATGGTGCGGGTGAGGATGGTGCCCACGGGGTACTTCTCCTCAATGTTGTCCCAGGGACGGGGCTGCAGCTGTTTGTAGCCCAGGGCAATGCGGTCACGCTCACGGTCCAGGGACAGGATTTTGACATCCACTTCCTGGTTGGTCTGCAGAATGTCACTGGGCACCACAGAGCGGTTCCAGCTCAGGTCAGACACGTGAATCAGGCCGTCAACGCCGCCCAGGTCCACAAACGCGCCAAAGTTGGTGAAGCGGCGCACAACGCCGCGCACAACGGCGCCTTCTTCCAACTGGGACCAAACCGCTTCTTTCACGGCTTCGTTTTCCTGCGCAAGGGCTTCCTTGCGGCTGGCCACGATGCGCTTCTTGCTCTGGTCCACTTCGATAATCTTCAGCTTCATGTCCTGGCCGACAAACTGGGAAATCTTGTCCACATAGCGCTGCGCCAGGTGGGAGGCGGGGATAAAGGCGCGCACGCCTTCAACATTGGCCAGCAGGCCGCCTTTGACAGCTTCCTTGCCAACCGCGTCAACCAGTTCGCCCTTTTCGTACTTCTCCATCAGGGCTGCCCAGACCTGACGGTTGACGATGTTGCGCTGGGAGAGGATGACATTGCCTTCGCCGTCATTGACTTTGACAACTTCAACCTCAATCTCGTCGCCAAGATTAACATCCTTGTCCACCAGCTCATCACGCTTCAAAAGGCCATCGGATTTGTAGCCGATGTTCACGCAGACTTCGTCGTCCGTAATCTGCACAACTTTGCCGGTGATGGTTTGGCCGGTGCGGATGCGCGCCATGCTGGCCGCGACAGCGTCCATAAAGCTGGGCTCTTTGGCGGGCTCTTCGTGCTCGGCTTCCGCTTCCTTGGCGGCTTCTTCGGCCTTCTGGGCAGCGGTTTCCTCAACCGGTTCAGTTTCTTCAACTGCTTCGGTCACTGTCTGCGTGGCTTCCTCGACTTCTTTGGCGGCAGCCTCTGCGGCTTCCTTTGCCGTCTCAGTCACGGTCTCCACGGCCTCGTCCACGTTCGCCTCGGCATTTGCCACTGCTTCCTGAGCAATGTCATTTACCTCTTGGGCCAGTTCGGATGCTTCCTGGTTCAGTCCTTTGAGTTCCTTGTCCTTCATAAAGTCAACAACCTCCTTAAGTGACCACGCTGGTGTTGATGCACCTGCGGTGATACCAATCATTTCAATGGCCGGGTTCAAGTCCAGGAGCTTGAGCTCCTCAAGGCTTTCCACCAAATAGGTGTCCTTGCAATACTTCCGGCAGGTCTCAGCCAATTTGCGGGTGTTCGCGCTGTGTTTGCCGCCGATGACAATCATCTTGTCACTGGTTTTGGCCAGTTCTTCCGCTTCCTCCTGCCGCTCGCTCGTGGCCTTGCAGATGGTGTTCTCATACGCAAGTCCGGGGTAGCGTTCCTGCAGTTTTAAAAGCAGGTCATCAAAGGCGGATGGGGGAAAGGTGGTCTGGCTGACCAGCAGCGGGCTTTTTAGGGTCTCAGGAAGGCTTGCGATGTCCTCTTCCTTTTGGACCACGTAGGTGTCTCCCTGACACCAGCCGATAATGCCCTTGATTTCCGGGTGCTCTTTGTCACCCAAAATCAATACGGGGCTGCCGTCCTGGCTGTGCCGATTGACCACCTTGTGCACGCGGGAGACAAAGGGGCAGGTGCAGTCCACTGTTTCGGCGCTCTGTGCCCGGCTTTGTTCAAGAACCTCGCGGGATACGCCGTGGCTCCTGATGACAAGAACGCCGTCCTTGGCATCCTCGGGGCTTGAAACCGGGCTTAAGCCCTTGTCTTTCAAAGCTTGCACCACGGATGGGTTATGTATCAGCTCGCCCAGGGAATACGCTTTGATTTCCCGGTTCTTTGCGTCCTCCGCGACCTTGAGCGCTGTGTTGACCGCACGGTTGACTCCCATGCAAAAGCCCGCGCTTTTGGCTACCCGAATTGGCATTAAGCTAAAAAACCCTCCATTAATTTAGTTTACACAATGTGAAAACACTTGTCATTACTTGATTGTTTTTTTATTGTATTTAATGTCAAGCTCGCGGTATCTCTGGCGGATGCGCTCGTTGAGTTCATCCGCGGTTTCCTTGTCAATGCCGCGCTCCATCAGGTCCTCATACGCGATGGGGGAGGTGACAATCATCTTTGTGCGCCTAAAGGGGCTTGGCCTGCCCGCGATGTAAACCGGCAGCAGGGGCACCTTGTGCCGCAGCGCCAGTACGCTCACCCCGGTCTCAATCTCTTCCATGCTGGGGCCGGTGCGGTTGCGCTTGCCCTCCGGGAAGATGCCCAGCACCTTGCCCTCTTTTAAGACAGCGCCCGCCGCGCGCATGGCGGACAGGTCAGACTGGTGGCGGGATACGGCTATCATGTGCAGGTGTTCCACAATCCATTTGAGGGGCTTGTACTTGGTCAGCTCCCTCTTGCCGATAAAGTGAATCACATGCTGGTTGAGTTTTACCGCCAGAAGGACGGGGTCCATCATGCTCTGGTGGTTGCACATTAAAATAAAAGGCCCGGGGATGTCGGCCGCTTCCTTGTTTTCCAGCTTGCAGGGGTAGAAGATGGCAGAAAAGATGGTCAGGATAACCTTAGCGAAAGGGTAGAAGAACCTGCCCTTTTCTTTCTTTACTTCATTTGCCATACACAGCCTCTACAATCTTGACCATGGCCTCCAGGGACTCCTCAAAGCTCAGCTTGGACGTGTCCAGGACAACCGCGTCATCAGCCGCCCTTAAGGGGTCGGTCTTGCGGTTCTTGTCCTGCTCATCCCGGGCCAAGAGGTCTTTTAAGACCATGGCGTAATCGGCCTTGCTGCCCGCGGCGAGCAACTGGGTATAGCGCCGCAGCGCCCTGTCTTCCGGGCTGGCTGTCAAAAAGATTTTGACCTTTGCGTCCGGCAGCACCACGGTGCCGATGTCCCGCCCGTCAATCAACAGGCTACGTTCGCGGGCCAATTGTTGCTGAAGGGATACCAGGTACCTTCTGACCGCCGGAAAACGTGAAACAGCGGATGCGTACGCACCCACTGTTTCACTGCGCAAAAGGCCGCTCACGTCCTCGCCGTTGAGCTTGGTGATTTGAAGCCCGTCTTGATAATCAACGCTGATATTGGCCCTGTTGTCCGCAATCATCTCTTCCAGGGCAACCTCATCGTCCGGGGAAATGCCGTTGTTAAGCGCGTACAGGCCAATGGCTCTGTACATCGCGCCGGTGTCCAGGTGCAGGATGCCAAGTTTTTTGGCCAGCGCGTCACACAGGGTGGATTTGCCCGCGCTCACCGGTCCGTCTACTGCAATTGAGATCAGTTGCTGAGTCATTGTGTTACCGCGCCATGTTTTTGGTCAGGTCCCACCCGGCTAAGATCGCGTTCTGATGGGAGACGGCATAGGGGCCGGTCAGCTCCGCTTCGGCCATTTCACGGGGGAAGTGGACGCAGAGGTGGCCGTTTAAGTCATTGCCAGAGATGTAGTCATTCTCATGCGGATGGGTATGGGTGGAGGCCATGAAGACACGGCCGTCGCTGAAGATGACCCAGACCGGTCTGGGCGTCCAGTTGTTGGCGCCAAAGGCCTTGTTCATGGTCGCGGTATCGGCCGCCGTCAGCGTGGTGCCGTCGGCGTGCTTGCCCAGGCTGAAGAAGCGGAAGTTGTAATGCGCGCCGGAGATAAAGTCATAGATGATGACATTGCGCAGGGAAGAGGCGATGGGCCTGATGTCTTTAAACCAGTTGGCGTAGCGCACTTCGCTCGCGCGGGGCGCGGTAAAGCTCTGGTTGGGGGTGTAGGTGGGTTGGCTGGGCTGGCTGGGAGCCGGCGCCGGCACGGACACATTCTTTGAAATCGCGTTGGAGGAGTTCAGGGCCGCAATGGTCAGCCGGCCCGCGATGCCGTCCGCTTCCAGCTTGTTCTTGCCTTGGAACTCTGACACGGCCAGGGCGGTCCTGGGCCCGTAGATGCCGTCGGCCGCGCCGCTTAAGTAAGCCAGGCTAATCAGCCGCTGTTGCACGGCCTTGACCTCATCGCCTGTGCTGCCAACCTTCAGGCTGCCGGAGGCAGTGGCCTGGGTTTGGGTCGTGGGGGAGGAGGTTACGGTGTTGCCCTTGGCGTTCGCGCTGTAGAGCAAGTTGGTGGTCTGGCTGCCGACGATGCCGTCCTGTTTTAGGTTGTTGGCCTTTTGGAAGGAGGCCACTGCGGCGGCGGTCTGGGTGCCGAAATTGCCGTCAATGCTGCCGGTTAAGAAGTTCAGCGCGATGAGCCTGGATTGCAGCGCGCGCACCTGCTCGCCCTGGGAGCCGATTTTTAAGAGCCCCGTGGAGGCCGCCGGCCCATTCACCGAGGAGTCAGCCCCGATGGCGTAGGAGGTGAACAGTACCTGCTGGGTGGACAAGTCGGCGATGCCGGTCACAGGCAGGTTGTTGAGCCGCTGGAAATGCTGCACGGCGATGATGTCGTCGTTGTTGTATTCGCCGTCCGGCGTGATGTTGTAGTATTTCAGGTCCACTAGGCGCTGCTGCAGGCGGTTGACCGCGAGCCCACGGGTGCCGTTGGTGATGATGACCACGTTGTCCTGGGTCAGTTCTTCATTGGCTACCTGCTGGTTCTCAACGGGCTGGGTGGGGGCGCCAACCGCGGTGCGGATGGCCAATAGGGTAAAGGAGTCCACCTTGCCGGTCACCTTGATGCTGTGCTCCTTCTGGAAGGCTTTCACGGCCTTGGTGGTGGCGGAGGTGTATTCATAGCCGATGTTGCTGTCAAACAGTTTGGTCTCAACCAGCATCTTGTGCAGCTCGTATACCGCGTCGCCGTAGTCGCCCTGCTGCATGGTTACGCCGTCAATCGGCGGCAGTGTTTTGACGTACACGGAGCGGTTCTTGCTGTTGCGGACACGTTTTTCAAAAATCAGCTGCTGCAGTTCGGGCAGCGCGATGCCGGTTGCCCTGAGGCCGTTCTTGGTCTGCAGCGCCTTGATGGCCGCGTTGGTGCCGGAGCCGAAATTGCCGTCAATCTTCCCGTTGTAATAGCCCAGCTCGGTCAGCGCCTGCTGTAGCGCGCGCACCTTATAGCCCTCAGAGCCGGGGGCCAGGGTTTCGTAGCTCACACGGGCGGACTGGTCGGTTTTTAAGGATTTGCCTTCAAGGTACTGCTCGGGGATGTTGATAAAGTCCTTTTGCACAAAGCCGGTGTAGGTGCGGTAGAGCACCTTCAGGTAGCTGCCTGATTCCTCCAATACCTCAATGGTTTCTCCCTGGGGGATGGTGAGGATGCGCATGGCGGAGGTGGAGGCGCGCTTGCGCAGGTTGACGGAGGCGGCGGCGGTCGTCTGATAGGGGTAGGTGGCTTCCGGCAGTTCCGGCGCCACGTATACATTGCTCACTTCGCTTTCAACAGGGGCTTGGGTGGCTGTGGCGGTCTGCTGGCTGCCGGCCAGGGCGGCATAGGTCTTATCGCCGATGATGCCGTCCACCTTTAGTTTGTTCGCGCGCTGGAAGGCACGCACCGCTTCCTGGGTCTTCTGGCCGTACTTGCCGTCCAGGTTGCCGGAATACAGTTTCAGGTTGGTCAAAATCTGCTGAACGGCCATCACGGCGTCGCCCTGGTCGCCCGGGCGGATGGTGATGCCCTCAATGTTGGGCAGGGTTTTGGTGTTGGTTTTTACGCCACGGGCGTTGAGCGGCTGGCCTTCAAACAGCAGCACCTGCATGTTGCCATCGGCGGTGCCGTTCACGGTCAGGCTGTTTTTCTCCTGGAAATTGCGCACGGCGGTCGCGGTGCCGCTGCCGTATTTGCTGTCAATGGCCCTGGTGTAGTAGCCCAGCTCCTTGAGGCCTTCCTGCAGGGCTTTGACCTCGGGGCCGTTGCTGCCATTGGTCAGGGTGGGGTATTTGGCGGCGATTTCGGGGGAGACAGTCACCGTCGCTTCGCCGGTGGTTGCGGCGCTTAAAAAGGTCTCCACCACAAAGCCTTTGCGGTTTTCATACTCGACAATCTTGTACTGGCCGCTGTCCCCGGTAACCGTGACCGCGTCACCCTTTTTGATGACGGTTAAAATCGCGGCGCTGGAAGAAGGACCCCCGCGCAGACGGACAGAGTCGGTCGCGTAGGCGGTGTATGGAAAGGATTCTCCCTTGACCGGCAGCGATGTAAATACAAAAAGCGCCGCCGTCAGCAGGCAGAAAGCGCGTGTCCAGACTTTTCCGTTCATAGTGACCTCCGTCTATGCCAGATATTCAATCATAATCCTATGCTATTTGCCTATAAATGTCAATAAAATATTACAAAATCATGACCAATTTTTGCGATTTATGGTTTGTTTGGATTACAGCCGGTGCGGGTCGCGGGTGATGCGCGCGATGTAGGGCATATCATCAAGCGGCTGACCAAAGACGTCCAGGCCCTCCTTGGCATAGCGGTGAATGCACAGCGTATCCTCGCCCTCATTGGCGATGTCAAAATACCCGCGCGTTAAAATGGGCCTGTCTTTTCGCAGGTGGAACAAGCGCTTAACCGCGCTTAGGGTCTCCTGGTCCTCATGGCCCCAGGGGTAGGTACCCCTGCAGAAGGGGTCTGCCGCGCCTTCCATGCCCACCTCATCCCCATAGTACATGCTGGGCATGCCGGGCATGGCAATCACCGCTTCCAGCATGCTGATAAAGCGCTTGCGGGCGACGCTCTTGGTCTGCTTGTCCATTGTCAGGCCCCGGCGCTGGGCGTTTGGCAGGTGGCTGTAATCCTGGCGGCCCAAGATATTAAACAATCTCGCCCTGTCGTGGCTGCCCATCAGGTTCATCAGCGAGTAAAAGAAGGGGACAGGGTAGTTCTCTTGTAAGGAACGGATTTGGCGCACCACCTGGGCGGCGGAAATCTCATGGGTAAAAAAGCGGATGAGCGCGTCCCTGAGCGGGTAGTTCATCACGCTGTCCAGCGTATCGCCCAGCACATAACTGCGCATGCTGCCATAGGCGGTCTTGTTGCTGGCGTCCTCCCACACCTCGCCCAAAAGGACAGAATCCTTGTCCTGGGCGGTGGTGATCTTGCGCAGTTCCCTGAGGAAATCCATGGTCAGTTCGTCCGCCACGTCCAAGCGCCAGCCGCTTGAGCCGGTCTTGATCCAGTGGGCCGCGACGCCCTCTGGGCTGAGCATGAAATCCCGGTAGCTCTTGTCATCCTTCTTCAGTTCCGGCAGCGTGGGGATGCCCCACCAGCTGGCGTAATCATGGGGGAAAGTTTTAAAGGTATACCAGGAGTAATAGGGGCTCTGCTTGCTCTGGTAGGCGCCCAGGGAAGGGTAGTTGTTGTAGCGGTTAAAGTACAGGCTGTCCTCACCCGTATGGCTGAACACGCCGTCTAACAGCACACGGATGCCCATGTCCTTCGCGTCTTCGCACAGGCGCTTAAAGTCCGCTTCCGTGCCAAGAAGCGGGTCAATGGTCATATAGTCCCCCGTGTCATAGCGGTGGTTGGTGCGCGCTTTGAAAATGGGGTTTAGGTACAGGACGGAAATGCCCAGGTCTTTGAGGTAGGGCAGCTTCTGGCGGATGCCTTCCAAGTCGCCGCCAAAGAAGTCCAGCGCCCAGTTGTCCCCGCTGCGCTCATCTGCCGTGATAAAGGGCGGCTCATTCCAATTGGTGTGCAAAATCCTGTCCTTGCGCTCGCTGACGGGCATCCGGCTGCGGTGAAAGCGGTCCGGGAAAATCTGGTACATAATGCCTTCGCGCAGGTAGTCTGGCGGGTTGAACTTCGGGTCATACACCGTAATCTGGTAGGCTGGCGGCGGGTCCTGGTAATGTACGCCCGCGCCGCCCAGTTTGTCTTTGGCGTTTCCGTAATATATCCAGTGCCCGCGCTCATTGAGCGCCTTAAAGTCATACCAGACCAGCCCGGGTTTCTCCGGCGCCGTGATGGTGGCCGTATACGCGCCCTTGCCCAGGTGCTTCATCAAAATCAATTTTTCACTACCGTTCCAGTAGCGCAGGGTTACGTCACTGGCATAGCCGCGGATAAACAGGTTTAAGACGATGGTTTGCCCGGTCGTGACCGCGCCTTTGGGATTTCTGCATTCAATTTGCTGGGAGTTATGGAACATTTCCATGAAAAGCGTACCTCTAATTTGCTATTACTTGGCTTTTATCTGTGGGTTTTCGCACAGGCTGCTCAGCGCGCACTTGTCGCACTGAGGCCGCTGCGCCTTGCAGACGCGCCGTCCGTGAAATATCAACCAGTGATGCGCCTTGTTCCAAAGCTCCTTTGGAATGGCTTCCATCAGCTGGATTTCAGTCTTTTCAACGCTGTTCGCGTGCGCCAAACCCAGGCGGTTGCTCACCCGGAACACATGGGTGTCAACCGCCATCGCGGGCACGCCAAAGGCGTTGGCCAGCACCACGTTGGCGGTCTTACGGCCGACGCCTTTTAAGCTGGTCAGGTCTTCCATTGTGTCCGGTATCCGGCCGCCAAAGCGGGCTACAATGTCCCTGGCCGAAAGGACCAAGTTGGTCGCCTTGGATTGAAAGCCGCAGGAGCGGACATAGGGGAGAACCGCTTCGGGCGTTGACGCCGCCAGGTCTTCCACAGTCGGAAAATCCTCAAACAATTTGGGGGTGACCTTGTTGACCTGCACATCGGTTGACTGCGCGGACAGCATGGTCGCCACCAGGGTCTCATAGGGGTTGAAGAAGTTTAATTCCGGCCTCGCGTCCGGGTACATCTCGCTTAAGCCGTCAAGTATCTGCTTGATTTTGGCCTTGCTCAGTTTTTTCTTTTCAGGCATATTGCTCAAATACGTTCCGGTAGCCCAGCATCAGGTACAGGGTGTACACCTTGATGGGGAAGGTGATGGCGTTGACCAGGAAGCGGATGGGGTCAAAAAAACCGTACAGCTTCCACAACAACAGGGTGTTCAGCCCCGCTTGGATGATTAGGGAGATGACCAGCTGGCAGAGGAAAGCCTGCCAGAAAATCTGCTTTTTGCCCGTCATTTTCTTGTTGAGGAAGACGCCGTACACCGCGCCTTCAATCACGGCCAGCGCCGCGAAGAAGGGGTTGAAGTTCCTCAGGTTGGACAAAAAGTCCGCGGCGAAGGACACCAGGGCCGCCGGGAAAATGCCGTAGAGCATGCCCGAAATCCCGATGGGCAGGTAACCAAAATGCAGCTTGAAGTTGCCGGTATTAATGCCCAGAAACAACTCCAGCACCACCGACAGCGCGGCCAGGAGCGCCAAAATCACCATGGTTTTGACCCTGGTGACGGCTTTCATGTTTAGATTATTGCTCAGCATACGCTTTTACTCATCCTGTACAACAAAATTTTTCTGGAACATAAACTCATGCAGCAGTTCGCGGTTCTTTTCAAAGTCCACCAGCTGGCTGGCGCCGCCGTACAACTCATAGGGTCGCACCGTGCCGTCAGCCGGCAGGCGGAACTGCTCAATCTCGCTGTTGCGCAGCAGGAAGGCCACGCGCATCGCTTCCAACAGCTCCACCATCGTGATGTTGGTGGCGTAGCGCTTCTTGCTCTTGTCCCTGGGCGGGTCGCCAAAGGTAAAGATGCCGTTGTTTCGGATGCCCGGGTAGGTGTAGTTCTTGTCAAAGGGCTGCTCCCAGATACTGAGCACCTTGGTGAGCAGGTCCTGGGCTTCGCCGATGGTGTAGCCGCGCAGGTTCTTGGCCAGGGCGGTCAGGATGACCCTCGCCCGGTAGGTACGGCCAAAGTCCTGGGTGTCAATGTCGTTGGAGGCGCGGCGCTTGCGGATGCGCATGTAGATAACAGAGGCAAAGCCGTTTAGGTGGTAATCCCCGGCTTTTTCAAGCACCGGCTGGGTGCTGTTGACCGGCACGGACCAGCCCTTTAGGTAATTGACCTCATCGCCTGTCAGGTAGACGTCAGCGCCGCCCGCGGCGTCCACGATTTCCATGATATGCCGCCAGTCCATGAGGACATATTTCTTTACTTCCAGGCCAAAATGGCTGTTGATGGTGTCCAGCAGCCCCTGCACGTCAAACTGGCGCACAATGCGGTTGATTCTGGCGGGGTTGCCGTCCGGCTTGATGACCAGCATGTCACGTATAAAGGAGGTCACCATCACCCGTCCTGTGACCGAGTCAAAGGTTAACAGCACCAGGCCATCGTTATAGCCCGGGTTTTCCGGGTTGTTCTGCCATTTGTCCATGCTGATGAGCAGGTAATGCTCAATGCCCTCCGGCGTCTTTGGAATCTCTTCCTTTGGCAGGACAGAAATGGAGTCAAACACATAATCCCGGTCATTTTGCCCGGTGGCGAAAGCCGGCAGGCAGGTGATGAGCAGGACAAATGCGCATATCAGGCTAAACGCCTTTTTCATTCCGGTTTCCCCTCGTATTTTTCAAGCACCACGCCCGCCTCGTTGATAAGCTCCAGCGCGAAGGCGTCCGGATACCCCTGCTCATATACGATGCGCTCAATGCCCGCGTTGATGAGGATTTTCGCGCAGACCGAGCAGGGCTGGTGGGTGCAGTAGCAGGTGCCCCCGTCAATGGATATTCCCAGTTTCGCCGCCTGGACGACCGCGTTTTGCTCCGCGTGAATGGCGTAACACACCTCCTGGCGGGTGCCGGAGG
This sequence comes from uncultured Christensenella sp., assembly GCA_964534515.1. Classification (GTDB taxonomy): domain Bacteria; phylum Bacillota; class Clostridia; order Christensenellales; family Aristaeellaceae; genus UBA6115. The sequence goes on along the minus strand of CAZHPW010000037.1, from coordinate 7,814 downwards.
GAATGTTTAGTTTTCTTCTGAGGCAATACCCGCGCTCCTTGCAGGTTTGCGTCTTCGCCGGCGCGCCGTTGTAGCCGGTGGTCATCACGCGCTTGTCCTTCACAATCACCGCCCCGATTGAGCGGTTCTCGGCAAAGCAGCTGCTCCAGGTGGAAACCAGGTGCGCCATTTCCATGAATCGATGATCCCACTTATTCATAGGCAACCTCCGTTTTGCTGTTTACGCGGAATGCTGCGCAATCAGCGAATTTACTTTTTCTCTCAGGGCGAGCAGCCAGCGCTCATCCTGCGGATAAACCTTCATGGTCATTTTATAATCCAGGTCCTCATGAATCAGCTCAACCACCGCTTCACGGCCGATTTTGCTTTCCAGCAGCTCCAGCGCCCTTAAGTCCTGCATCGCGTGCAGGAAAACCATCAGCCGCAGAGATTCCTCAGGCTGGCCGCCCTCGCCGGGGTAGACCTGGAAGGCGTCGCCCGCCGGGGCAAAGCCGCTGCAGTCGGTGTTGATGTAGGGGTCAATGGGCTCCACCGCGTACTGGGAGAAATAGAAGTTGTACGCCCAGTGCAAAAAGCCCTTCATCTCATAGAGGTAGAGCTGCACACCCAGCATGCGGGTGCGCTGGGAGGGCATGGCGATGAAGGTGTTGGTCACGTCAATGTGGTTGCCCACGCAGTAATAAGTCCATTTTTCAGGCAGGGTGATGCCCTCAAACTTCTCAAGCTCGTTGATGCCGGGGGCGGGTATCAGGTCATTGCTTTCCGGCAGGCACTTGGGCTCGCTCATCGCGTCCAAAATCTTGGCTTTGCCGAGGATGGGGCGGACGATGTCGTACAGCTTTTTGTACTGCGCGAAGTTTTCAAGGCTGGGCTCATCTGTCAGATGGAAATAGGTCTTGTCCAGCAGGTCCAGGTATTCCAGCTCCCTCATCAGGGCCGGCAGGTAGGCCTGCAGGAATTCAATGTACTCTGGGCTGGTCGCGTCGGTTTCCCAGCCAAACAGCTGGGTGTAGGAGCCGTCCTTCACGCCCATAATTTTGGGTGCGTGCCAGCCGCCCCACTGGGTAAACAGATGGGCCATCTCAAAGTATTGGATGCCCTCCTGGCGGCACATCTGTATAAAATCGCGCAGCTTGGCAAATTTGAAGTTGTACCCGGTGGGCATCTTGAACACATCCACCAGTTGCATGGTCATGCGCTCACCGTTCACCTGCGTGTCCAGCGGCGGCGTGTGGATGGGGGTCAAAATCATGTTGACGCCGCGCTTGGCCGCCAGGGCCACAAAGTTGCGGATGATGCGGTTGTGCTCAACCGACTGCATCGGCACCTGGTAATGGGATGCCAAGCTGTCCGCGTGAATCCAGCGCGTGTGCACCAGTTTCTGCTTGGGCAGCTCCTGCGCTAAGAGCGTAATATCAATCTTTTCCTCGGCCAGCAGCTTGCCCTCAAAGTCCATCATCGTGACGCTCAGGGGGTAGGTGCCCGGCGCCATGCCGGGGGCCGCTTCCACATCCAGCCAGAAGGCGTCCCACTGCTTGGGGTAGAGGCGAACCTGGCCGCTGCCCTTGATGTCCCTTAGGATGTCAGGGTATACGGAGGCCGTCTTGTCCAGGTAGTTGTCATCGCTCCTGCCAAAGCAGGGGAAGCGGACAGGCACGTTATAAACCTGGCGGATGGTCACCTGCAGGGGGCAGGAGACATGCACGCTGACCATGGGCAGGTTGCCGGGCAGCTCCTCATTGAGGCAGTAGGCAGCCTGCAGGGAGAACACCTCATTAAAGAGCATGCTGGCTTTGCAGTCTTCTGGATACCTCTGAGGCTCCTTCTCGCGCATCACTTTGGTCAGGGCGCTGACCAGTTTCAAGCTGATGTTCATGTGAACTCCTCCTTCCGCACGCGGTCAAACCATTGGTTTTTTTGTGGCTTAGCCCAACTCCAGATAGGGCAGGACGTTGATGATGCGCCGCCTGGTGGAACCCAGGGAGCGCAGCAGGCCGGCCTGGGCCTGGTTCATTGAAAAAGCCTGGGTCACGGCGCTGGTGACGCCCCTTTGCCTGAGCAGGTCGCTGGCGGCAATCAGCAGCGATTTGCCCACGCCCCGCCTGCGCATGTCTTTTTGCACATACAGCATCACCAGGGCGGCCTTGTCAGAGGTGGCCCCCGTCATCATGATTTCGGCGATGGGGTGCCCCGCCCTGTAAAAGCCTAAGGCCAGAAAATACGGCTGCTGCATCTGCATGGTTAAAAAATCATGGGAGATGGGGGAGAGGCGGTGCCGGTTGAGCCTTGAAATAAAGGCCATCTGGTCCTGCACGCTCTGCAGCGGCACGGACGCGAACTCACATCCCATCGGCGCCTGGGAACTGCCTTGGGGCAGGGGAAACTGGTATTCCTCCCGCGCGTCGGCGCTGGAGAAGCCGTTTTGCTGATAAAAAGTGACCAGGTCAAACTGCGTGGGCGCAATCTCGGTATAAATGCGGCCCTTGAACTGCGGGTACATCGCGCGCATCTGCTCCGCACGCCCCAGCACCGCGCCCAAGAGCAGGTTCCTGGCCGTCATCTGGGCCTGGATGTCAATGTACAATTGCAGCGGGCGCTCAGGATACAGTTCCTCCTGAATGTTGGGGATGATGTAGCCGGTGCCCAGTTGGACAAACTGGTCATTGGCCGCGAAGAAGACGTCTTCCGCGGGAACCCCCTGAAAAGGTGCACTGGGGTGTGATAGGCGCATACAAACTCCTGTGTTGTTATTTCTTGGCGTTAATGCTTATTGCCACTCGGTTTCCTGAATGATGACCCCGGGCGTTAAGTCATAGCTGACTTTGATGACCTTGCTGTCAAATGCCATGATGTCCTGGGTGTAGCGCTCCAGGAGGTCATAGGGCAGCCGGGCCGGGATGGCGCGCAGGTCGCTGCCGGTGTGGCTGATGCTGACCGCGCGCAGGCTGATGATGTATCGTTCCTCATCCGGCTTGTGCGGTGAGTCATCCAGCAAAATAAAGTATTTCCACAGCCTCTTTTGCAGCCCCGCGTCCTTGATTTCCTTTTGGAACATCGCGTCCGCCCGGCGCAGCAGGCTGATTTTGGCCTTGGTGCATTCCCCGCCGATGCGCAGCGCCAGCCCGCTCCAGGGGAAGGGCTGCATGGTTGTCATCTCATGTGGCAGGCCCAGCGCCATGCCGATTTGGCGGATTTCATCCTTAAATAAATCCCGCAGCGGCGCAATCCGGTCCACCGGCTTTTCCAGGATGGAAAAGGCATTGGGCTTTTGCTTGCCGGAGAACAGGTAATCGGATGAGTGGGACTCAATCAGCAGCTGATAATCTATCTCCTCCGCCGCGTCATTGATGACTTTCTTGAGGACGGCCTGCAGCGCCGCGCGCTTTTCATTGGGCACGGTTAAGCCCTTGAGGGCTTCAAGCACCTGCTCAGACGCGTCCACAATCTTCAGGTTCAGCCCCGCGCTCTTGTAATAAGAGGAAAACTCAATCACATCGTTTTCCCTCAGCAGGCCGTTATCAATGAACAGGCAGGTCAGCCGGCTGCCCAGCGCACGGTGGGCCAGAAGGGCCGCGACCCCGCTGTCCAAGCCGCCGGACATCACGCACAGTGCCTTTCTGTCCCCGGCCGCCTCCTGGATTTCATTCTTGGCGATGCCAATGAAGGCGTCATCATTCCACCAGCGCGTGCAGCCGCAGACATCGGTTGCAAACTGGATGATTAAGCTCATCATGTCCGGGTCATTGGGCTCCAGCTGGCTGTAAATGGCATATATTTCAAGGGTCTTGTGGGAAAAGCCGATGGCTTCACCCTGATAGGTGGCCAACTCCTGGGTGTCATTGCCCAGGGCAAAGGTCTGTACGCTGCCAAACTGGCGCTCAGACTCATTGAGCTCATCGGTAATTTTGGACGGCAGGAAGACCAGTGTGTCCACGTCGTTGATTTCCTTGACCTCGCTGTTTTGGCCGCAAAGCAGTGTGTTGACGACCGGTGCCGCGCTGCCCAGGGCGAGGACGGGAATGCCGTAGCGAAGCAGCTGGGCGTCAAAATTGCTCAGCGCTTCATTGTGGATGCCGCCGGACAAAATCACGCCCAGCACGCCTTGGTTCATAATGGCTTCAGCGCTGGTTCCGCCCGGAATGACGCGCGCGGAAATCCGCTCCGCGCGCAGTTTGGATGCGATGGACGCGGAGTAGGAAGGCTCAAAATCCAAAATGAGTATTTGGTCGCGCATAGTTTCTCCCGTCTGTTAGTAGGAACCGTCCACTGTCCAGAATTCGGTGCGGTTCATCATATAATAAGCGGCGTACTCGTTCAGCGCCAGCTGGGTCTGCTGGTTGGCGATGCCGTTTTGGGTCAGTTTCATCTGGGATTGGAAGGTTCTCACTGCCTCCTGGGTGGCGTGGTTGTAGGAGCCGGATACCTCGGTATTGGGCAAGAGGCCAATCATGCTCAGCATTTCCTGCAGCTGTTTGACCTTTTCGCCCTCAATGCCGCCCCGCAGGGCGATGTCCGCCAGGTCGCGCACCGTGCCGTAGCCCTGGATGCGCCAGTCGTCCAACTTATAATGGCTCCGCTGTACGCGGTCTGGCAGGTTGCCTTCAATCACCTGGATGTAGGTTTGCCCGTCAGCGGCTTTGAGGCTTTGCTCCACTATCGCCACGTGGGTGGTGTCCCCGCTGGGCGTATACGAAAAGAAAACCCAATCCCCGGGCTGGGGGATATAGGAATTCTTTTCCATTTGTCCTGTTTCACCTTTGTACCACTGGCTGCCAAGCCCGGAAATAAACCCGGTTCTGGCGATGTAGCGGCCCTGGGTTATAAACCAGTCCCGGCCGATATTGGTCGCTCCATACAGGGGGAACTGAACCTGGAGAAGTTTTTCGCCCAGCTGCTCCTCCGCCTGGGCCACGGACCAGCACAGCAGCTCCGCGCACCATTCCGCAGTCGCGTCCCCGTACCATTCTCCGTATTTGGTGGATCCATCCCGGCCTTCAATGTAGCCGATTTCGTTTCTCACCACGTCCAGGACGGCTAGAACGCTTTGGGGTATCTCGTATTCGGGCGGGATAACCGTGCCTGTTTCCTCGGCTGTGGCAAGGCTGCCCAAGAAAAGAAAAACGATGAGCAGCAAGCTAAGAATCCGTCGGTTCATGGTTTCTCCTTCCTTCAAATCTGCATTCAACGATTATACCTAAACATAAGATACTACGCAAGTTTACTGGGCTTTTCAGCGTGTTTTGGGCGCGCTGAGGGCTAAAGCCATGTCGCGCATTTCGCTGTATTCAAGGATGCTTACGCAGCCCGGGCTCAGCCCCAAACTGACTTCGGTCTGTTTGCGCAGTGCGCGCAGCAGCGCCAAGGGGTTGCTTTGTCCCTTGCCGTCCGGCGCCTGCCCCAGTTCAAAAATCAGCTGCGCGCTCCCGGCGAGGAAGGCGTAAAAGGCCAGGCGCAGCGTGCTTTCGTTGAGGAAGACTGCCTGGTCTTCCTTTCTCAAGCCATTGAGCAGCAGCACAAAGGGATGATAAAAAGTGGAAAACACCGCTTCCTGCATCACCGACAACAGCGCCGCGCCGTCAAACTCGTCTTTCAAGGCGATGAGGTCACGGATTAAGGGCAGGTCCTCTTTTGTCAGGTAGGCCGCGTAGCGCAGTAAATTATTCAAGGCTTCATGGGGGTTGATGGGCAGGGTGGATTGATAGACCGCAAGCGCGTTTTGCGCCCTTAGCCTCGCGATGTCGGCCAGCACTTCAAACTTGGTCTTGAAATGGTGATAAAAGCTGCCCTTGCTGCAGTTGAGCACATCCAGGATGTCCTGGATGGAGGTGTCCTGATAGCCCTTTTGCGCGAACAACAAGGCGGCGGTATCCAGAATATCCTGCTTCTTCTTTTCGCCTTTCCTCATCTTTTATCCCCTTTATGCTAATTGTACTCAATCACCTGCTGAACCTCCTTGTAGCGGGAGGTAAACAGCTTTTCACGCCGTAATTCACTGCCGTTTCTCAGGTAGACCCTGAAGGTGTCCACCACATAACCTTCCCTCGCCTGCTTCAACTCCTTTTGGGTGTTAAAGGGCAGATTGGGGTTTTGCTGGTAGATGGGTTCAGACGGCGGTCTCATCGTTGAAACCAGCTCCGTTTGCAGTTCAACGCTCTCACCGGGTGAGGAAAGCATACCATAAAATTCAACGGTCAGTGTGCGGTTTTGATAGGACGCGATGATAAATACTGGGGTGTCCTTGTTGTTTTTAAACTTAAAGTCCAGGTTGGGCCAGTTGACGGTCGCGTCCAGACCTTTGTCCATGTAGGACACCGGCCAGGCGTGGGGGGAGCGCTCCACAATGGCCATGTCTGCCTGCGCCGCCGCGTAAAACAGGGTGGAGGACACCTGGCACACCCCGCCGCCCACATCGTCAATCAAGACGCCGCCCTGGATGGCCGGCGCGCCCAGGTAACCCTTTTGGATGGTTCTTTGCCCGGTGGTTTCATTAAAGGAGAAGGTCTCCCCGGGCATGAGCGTCCTGTTGCTGATGGCCATGGCGGCCAGGGCAATGTTGTTGTTGCGGTCGTTGTCCGAACCAGTCTTGGTAGAAAAGCTGGACAGCCGGGTAAAGCTGTTATTCAAATCAACGCTGGATACCTTGGGCAAGAGGACACTGCCAGTCAGGTTCACGTTGGCCTGCGGGTTTCCGCTGTTTAAGGCCTGGGTGAGGGCCTGGGCGATGTCAATGGCCTCAATGTGCCGCCCCTTCACATCCTGGGTGACCTCAAACCGCTGGGTGGAAAAATCAAAGGAAGCCACCACCGCGTTGACCGGCTCCCGGTTGTAGGCTGTGGCGATGTCCGCGGCCAATTTGTCCACATCGGCCTTGGAGTAGGTGGTTTTGGTATAGAACGAAGCGCCCTTGCTTTTGGTGTGCTGCACCTGGCGCCAGCGCCCCTCAAACGGCGTCCACTGCGAGTTGATAACCGAGATGGAGCCCTGCCTCCCGATGGACCAGGCTTCCTCCATCACCGCTTCCAGGTTGCGCTCAAAGGCGATGTGCTCATTGGTTAAAACATATGTTTCATTATCTATATTGAGTTTTAGGTTCAAGTTCTGGGTATTGCCCTGCGTCTGTTTGGCCTGCGCGCGCAATTCCACCGGGGTGAGGCTGACAACCGGCAGGTTGTCAATCTTGATGCCGTCAAAAAACCGCGTCCCCTGCATCTGGGCCAAGCGCTGGTCAAACGCGTCCTGGGATTTGGACGCGCGGAAAACAAAGACCAGGCAAGCCATGATGATGGCCAAGGCCAGGAGGATAAGGAGGACATAGGGGAGGGGCACCTTGCGCTCTTTGTGCAGCTTTGCCTTTTCAAGGGGCACCTCGTCTTCAAAGGGCGAGTTCTCCGGCACAAAGCCGTCCTCATCGGCCTCCTCATACACCCAGTCGCTGGACGCGGGCACAAACTGATGCTGCCAGTACGCGTCCGGGGTGCCCTGCTGGGCGGGGGTGATAAAATTGTTTGCTGAGTCCGGGTTGGGCTCAAGCTCGGGCATCACCAAATATGCGTCTGTCGGTGTGTCGGGCTGTCCCAAAAAAGAGGCGGCGGTCTCATCTACCTGGGGAGTACCCTGATTGTAAGCGCCCCGGCTTTTTGGTGCCCCGTTCTCTTGCCGGTAACGCGCGGTTCTTCGGCTCATTTTTCCGCCTCCTTTCCCACTTTGTCCTAACATTGTAATTATTTTGTTACACATCTGTCAAGAAATGGAAAAACGATGATAGCGTCAAGATGTTGTAGGCGATCTAGGCGACAGGAATGGCGGAAAGACCA
>CAZHPW010000036.1:0-21933 GCA_964534515.1 uncultured Christensenella sp. | reverse complement strand
GCAGCGTGACATGGTAAACGGAGTCCAAAGTTGCGAACTTGATTTGACAGTACCAGGATTCTCAGTTCAGGCAAGTTTTAAATAAAATCATAGAAAGAAAAAACTAGAATAATCAAATCTGGACACCTAAACGCGCTAGGTGCCCAGTTTTTCTTAAGTTTTCCTGCTAATGCTAACAACTGCTTTAATATTTTGAAGACAGTGAATACATCAAGAAACAGCCAAATGTATGCGGATTACTTCACTTCGTACAAGACTTCCACTTCCTGAACTGGCTGTCCATCTTGGGCTTTCTGCCTGAAAATGCCCCACTGCTTACCATTGCTGAAGAAACAAGCAAAATTGTCAGAGTTAATCTTTGGATTAAAACTAATTTGATCCTTGTTCAAATCATAGTTATATCCGCTCAGGGAAGTCAGCAGTGCCCAGCTCGCCAGAGATCGCGCATAATGATGTCCACACTCCACCTCGTTAAAGGGGTTGCGTCTGATGCCGTCATGCCTGTCGCGAACCGCACGGGTTATCTCCAAGCCTTCATCCACAAATCCTTCGTAAATCAATGTCGCTGCCACCTGATACTCTATCCCCGTCCAAACCTCATCCGCATACACAAATGGGAACCTCGGCCTTCCGCCATGTGGCCAACTACATAACAAAAGCCCAGCCTCGTCGTTCAAGGCAAAGGTTCTCTGGACATTCTCATGCTCACTTAAGTCCCTTTTAAAGTTATATTTATAGATCGAATGTATGGTGTCCTTTGGGGTTCCTTCAGGCCAGGTACAAATTAATGCCCCGGCCTCGTCATTCAAGGCATAAATCCGGCAGGGATTGAAATGCTCCCTGAAGGATTCCAGGAAGTTGTTCTTATAAATTGACCGCAATGCGCTCAGCACCATGTCCTGTGAAACAATTTCACCCAAGCCACATAGATTAGCCATCCATTGCGCCAGCACTTGGTCAATATGGCAGCCCTGATCCACTTGGTATTTGATTTCATTAGTTTCGGAGTTCCAATAAGTTTCAACTGTCGAGCCGCCGGTCAAGGTGTCACCTTCCTCATAAGGCTGCAGGATTGCCCGATCTTTGATATCAATCTTCTGAAAAAAATACTGCCCGTTAAACAAGTGTTCTTCGGTGTATTTTCGGCCTGCTTCATACAGGGATTCATACAAACCCGCGCTTTCATCCTCCCCAATCGCTCTGGCCATCATGGAGCCCGCTTTCAGCGCCCCGAGGTAAAACAGCTCCAGCCAAGCATTTGGTCCGAATAATTCCATGTCTAGAGTATGATGTTGTCTGCCAGAAATAACACCAACCCGATTTGGATCCCACAAATCTGTGTTGTCCTTTGACCAGGCAAACTCCAAGGATTTTTTTACCGAAGGCCAAATTTTCTTTAGCCATCCATCGTCCCCGCTGATTTTCCAGTCTCTATATGTCTTGATAACTCCACCCATCTGCCCATCAACGCAGGGGCGAAAGGTAGAACGCTCGGTACCCAGGGGTAATTGCACACGGAAGGGCATCCCTCCATCGGGCCTTAAATTGTATTGATAGTCAACTTCGCGCATGGAGCGTTCCAGTTTTGGGAACAGGAAAGGCAAGGCAAAGGTATAGTTCCAAACATGGGTGCAACTACCCTCACAACTGCCAGAGGATGCGTGGCACCCCTCCCAGCCATAAAACTCGCCATTGGTCAGACGAAGGCAGGTCGGCGATTTAAGGACCGAAAGGTTGCTGGTCATCGCTTCCAATGCAACAGGTGGAAGGGTGGAAGATTGAAGGATGTCCACAAACTTCTTCGTCCGTTCTTTTAGAGAATCCCATTGCTTCATGCAGTAAGTAGATATAGCCTCTACGCCATCAAACTGGGTAGCATAGTAGTTCTTCCAACTCTTATCCTCAGGTGATGTTTCCGGATGTTTCCAATAGTTCCAGTAAATTGGTACATACCACGCAATAAGAAACCGGAACTGCTTACTTTCACCGGGCATGATTTTCGCATGCGCAGCAAGTACCGCGACATCTTCCGTCCTCGACTTCGGCTGAGTATTTTCATAAACGCGATTCTGGAAAAATCCCGGAGTATTTAAATCCCGCCAGAACATGGCGATGTTGTCAAACCAGTTTCCATGGTACCAGTACTGTTGCCAACTGACTTCCCCTCCTAAGCAAGACATAGCCAACTGCCCCACTTCATTTGGAAGTTCCGTTTCATGGCTCCCTTCAAGAATCATGGTATTGAAACTTCCTTTTGGTGCATTATTGACCCGTGGCGCCGTGAAAGGGTTATTCAAAGCCAAAACGACAGAGTAATCCAGCTCTTCTTTTGTGGTATTTTGAAGATTAACAGTAAAAAAAGCCGCAGGCAGACTGGAATTAAAATCGTCCTGCGGAATGAAGGGGCTGAAGGCTTCCAGAATCACCTTGCCCGGGAAAGTAGAGTCAGTAAAATCTAACAAGGCGACTTTCGCTGAGTTCCAAATGAAGAGCTCAAAATCAACTTTCTGGAAGACAGTCGCGTAACTGCTAAAATCAAACTCAGTTGGGAAAATAGCAGGCGGCAGTGCAAAAGATCGCAGGGGATGGCGAAGCGTCGTTGAAAGCATCCACATTAATGGCAAAATAATGTAACAAGCAAAGAGTAAAAGCCCTAGAATAATCAAGATTTTCCCAAAAGTCACCCTGCTTTTTGGTTTTCTGTGTTTCAATACAGTCGTTTGATTCATATCAATTACTCCCTATACTTAACAGAGTTCCAGAATGTCACTAGAAAGCGCTTATCAATCGTCAGGCGAATCCAGTTCTTGTAATCATTAAATACAGGAGGTGTGATGATGTTATACTTGGTGAAGCTCAAGTAAACCACAATAAACAAGGGAATCAAGGTGAACAAGATAAAGATAGTTAAAGCAGGGGTTAAAAAAAGATAGGCTTGCAGAGAACGCTTTATATTGCGCCTCTTCCGCCCGACATGCAAACTGTCTGTTGTCATCACTGCCTCCTTGCCTTTACTGTACATTTTCGGAGAGGGAAGGTATGGGATATCCCATACCTTCCCTCAGCTTAAATCATCTCAGCAAGATTAGAATCCAGCCAGAACGAGATCAATCTCTTCTGTGGCGGCGCGCATGGCGGATTCGGCATCCATTTCATTAGCCATCACAAGGGAGAAGTAGCGGTCAAAGATACCCTATACACCTGAGCTGAACCCAATCGAAATGATCTGGGATGAAGTAAGAGAAAAAGGCTTCCGAAATGAAATCTTCAGAAGCCTTGAGGCAGTGATTGACCGATTGTGTGCCACGGTCAGAGCATTGTGTGCAGAGCCTGGTAGAATCGCATCCATCACAAAACGGCAGTGGTTAAATGAGGCGTTAACGTTTTAGAGTAGTATTATGTGTATTATCAATGAACATGTATGCTGTGTCAACATCTCAAACGTACAAATTTTCCAATATTTTTCATATCCTAAATGGTTTGTTTTCGTTGTATTGTAACAATAAATCAAGCAAATTCATAAAAAAATATTGGTAGTAGCTTCAATAAAGAATTTTTACAAACTTATTCAATTTAAACAAATTTTTTCACTAATTACCAAGACGAATTAATGTATGTAATTTTTAACCTCAATCCACTTAGTTTAAGTAAGAATATGGTTCACTTTGTCAAGCGGCCGAATATCTCATCAGCCGTTTCTTCGGGTGTTTGGTCGCTATTATTAATCCAATGCCCTATGCGAGGTGTCGTTCTTTGAAACATCTCATATAGATCCTCAATATTAAAAGAATGGTACCCGACTTTTCCTCTTTCTGCCTCTCTCTGCTTGATAACATCGACAGAAGGGTTCAGCACAACTGTAAATGTGTTCCTCGATTGCAAACATGTCGCTATGTAGGTGAGAGCTTCTCCATAGTAGTTATCCTGAAGGATAACAGTAAACCCCAGATTTGAGTACATTAGCGCTGCCTGTGCAGAAATCCTGTACCTTAAATGCAGTTGTTGCACGGCTTCATCGGAATATTGAGGTCCCATTTCTACTGCCCCGTTTACCATCATTCGCCTAAAAACATCACCACGAAGGTGTACAGACTTTGGAAACTTTTCTGCCAGTAATTGAGCGATTGTGGACTTGCCACTAGCCATCAGCCCAGTAATGATAATGATTTTTGGATCTGTGATCTCACTCATAAGATTTCTCCTCGCATATCTAGAAATTTTCTTTTTATCCGCTTTATGTTCCTTAACGATAATCTCAATGATTTCAATTATCATTTTCGCGAGATATAATCAACCTTTTACGTTTACATAGTGTATCACGGCCTATGTATGATTTCCATCAGTCTTTTAGTTAGGCTGTTTGATTGACAAGTGTATAACACAATTTTATAATTCTAATAACAATTACTGATCAAGATTTTCAGCACAAGCCAAATATTGATTGTCATTACAATTCTACAAACAAGGAGTGTATTTAAAATGAACATCGCGAACCTGTTCCAACTGGAAAACAAAATCACCCGCTCCATCAGCCCGGAGAACTTCACCGGTGAAAAGGGCAAAGGCGGCATGTGTGAATTGAAGGACGGCAACGCCAAAAACGCCGCCCGGGATTTGGGCCGGGGATGGAAGGTGAACCCCTACATTATTATCCAGCCCGGGGAGACCTTTGTCATCGCCGACATCGCGGGCTCCGGTATCATCAACCACATCTGGCTCACGCCAACTGGCCGCTGGCGCAACACCATCCTGAGGATGTACTGGGATGAGCAGGAAAGCCCTTCGGTTGAGTGCCCCATTGGTGATTTTTTCGCCATGGGATGGAACGAGTACGCCCAGCTCTCTTCCCTGGCCGTCTGCGTCAACCCCGGTTCCGCGTTTAACTGCTACTGGCCGATGCCGTTTCGCAAACGCGCCAGGATGACCCTGACCAACCTGGCAAATGAACCGGTCACCATGTATTACCAGATTGATTACTGTCTCTGCGAGGTGCCTGAAAACGAAGCCTATTTCCACGCCCAGTTCCGCCGGGTCAACCCGCTTCCGTACAAAGAGGTGTACACCATTTTGGACGGCGTGAAGGGCAAGGGCAAGTATGTCGGCACCTACATGGCCTGGGGTGTGAACAACAAGGGCTGGTGGGGCGAGGGCGAAATCAAGTTTTATTTGGACGGGGACCGCGACTACCCCACCATCTGCGGCACGGGCACGGAGGACTATTTCTGCGGCTCCTACAACTTTGAGGACCCCAGGACCCACGCCAACTATGTCGCCTTCACAACGCCCTACGCCGGGCTGCACCAGGTCATCACGCCGGATAAGTTATACAACAGCCAGTTCCGCTTTGGCATGTACCGCTGGCACATCACCGACCCCATTTACTTTGAGAAAGACTTGAGGGTCACCATCCAGGCGCTGGGCTGGCGCGAGGGCGGGCGTTACCTGCCGCTGCAGGACGACCTGGCTTCCGTCGCCTACTGGTATCAGCTCTTACCCACAGCCCCCTTCCCCGCCCTGCCGGACAAGGATTACCTGGAGGTCATTTAATTTTACCGCCGCAAGGCCTGCCAGCGAAGAAGCGCATCTAAAGCAATGTTTGCCTGAGGGGGTATATGACTTGATGGAGACACAAGTACTTACCACGCAATCTGTTTTCAGATAAGAAGGAGCAAACATGAAAATCCCCGGGAAATACAGGCAAATCCTCTTTGGCGTTTTGATGGCGCTTGGCATGTCCTTCATCATGGGCTTGTCCATGCTGCTCATCAAGGCGGGCGTCCGGCCCGGATTTTTCGGGATGCTGATGAAGGAATGGGCGCTGGGCTTCATCATCTCGCTGCTGCCCTCCTTTGTCCTGCCCATCCTGATTAACAGGCTGCTAAGCCGCGCGGTACAGGGCGGGCCGGAGAACTAATTCATTTTTCTACTTTAAAGAGAAGGAGGATACCAATGCTGTACACCCACCTGCACAACGGCGTCAAGATGCCCATGCTGGGCTACGGGGTCTTCCAGGTTGGCAATGAGGAATGTGAGCGCTGCGTCAAGGACGCGATTGAGGTCGGTTATCGCCTGATTGACACGGCGCAGTCTTACGGCAATGAGGAAGGCGTCGGCCGGGCCATCAACAACTGCGGTCTGAATAGGGAAGACCTCTTCATCACCAGCAAAATCTGGATTTCAAACGCCGGCTATGACAAGGCGAAGCGCTCGATTGACGAGTCGCTTAAAAAGCTGCAGACCCCCTACCTGGACCTGATGCTCATTCACCAGCCCTTCGGGGATTACTACGGCTCCTACCGGGCGATGGAGGAAGCGCTGAAGGAAGGCAAACTGCGCGCGATTGGCGTGTCCAACTTCTATCCGGACCGGTTTATTGACTTGAGCGAGTTTGTGGACATCCCCCCGATGGTCAACCAGGTGGAGACCCACGTCTTCCATCAGCAACAAAAAGCTCAGGAATACATGCGCAAATACAAGACCCAGCACCAGTCCTGGGGCCCCTTTGCCGAGGGCAGGAATGATTTCTTTACAAACCCCGTCCTGCTTGAAATCGGCGAAAAGCACGGCAAAACCACAGCCCAGGTTGCCCTGCGCTTCCTGATTCAGAGTGATGTGGTGGTCATCCCCAAAACAACCAGCAAGGAGCGCATGCGCCAGAACCTGGATGTCTTTGATTCTGTTCTGGACGCGGATGACATGGACAAAATCAAGGCGCTGGACAAGGGCGAGAGCCTTTTCTTCTCCCATTATGAGCCCGCCAGCGTGGAACGCCTCATCTCCTACGGAAAAAGCAAGTAACTGAAGAAACCAACCAAAAAAGCAGCCGATACAAGGCTGCTTTTGTTTTCTATAATACCTGTCACACCGGCGCTTCCGTCTGCGTCCACTGCGCGTGCTGGCGCTTATAGACGCCGGGGGTGACGCCGATGTACTGGGAGAAGGTGGAGATGAACTGGCTGACCGAACTGAAGCCGGCCAGGTCCGCCGCCTCCTTGACGTGAATGTCCTCGCGCTTGAGTAACCGGCAGGCCTCCTCTACCTTGCGGCTGTTGAGGTAGTCGGTGAAGGTGATGCCCCGGGTCTGCTTGAAATAGCGGGAGAGGTAGCCCACCGAATAGCCAAAGGTATAGGCCACGGTGTTGAGGTTGATGTTCTGGTTAAAGTGCTCGTCCACATAGGCGGTCAGGCGGTGGATGAGCGCGGGCTGCGCCGCCTCAGCCGCCTCATCCCCCAGGTTCTCACAGCCCTCGCACAGGGTTTCGCGCAGGCAGGAACTTAGCAGTTCCACGTTGGACATCAAAATGTCCTTGAGCTGCTCGGGGTGGTAGAGGGTGTTGAAGGTGTCGATGGTCAGCAGCGCTTCCTGCCGCAAAGGCGCGATGGCCTGCAGCCTGCGGCTTAAAACGCCGTTGATGTGCGTGCACAATTGGATAAAGCCGCCGATGCTCAGGTCGGTCTCGGCGTTCTCGGAAAGAATCTGCCCGATGGTCTGCTTAAACTCGTTTTCATCCTTGATGTGCACCAATTGCTCCACCCGGTTGGGGGAGAGCAGGTAGCGCTCATGGCTTTCCCTAGAAGGGCTGTGAAGGAGCAGGGAATCCTCCTCCTTCACCCGCCGCTTGGCAATCTGCTGGCGCGCCGCGATATAGGCGGCGCCGATTTCGTTGATGCTATCTTTTGGCGCGGCCACGGACAGCACAAAATAGGAGCGCGGCTGTACCTGACGCAGGCGCTCCACCTCTTTGACCAGGGTGGCCTGCAGCTGCTTGCCGGCCAGCTTGTCATGCCGGCAGACCAGGGTCAGTTCGTTGACCCCGCTTTTGACCAGGCCCACCAGCAATGGCCCCGCCGCACGCTTGAGCCTGGCAATCAGGTCGGTTTCCTCCTGGACGAAATAGAGCTCAGAGTCCTCAGCCGAAAAGGCCATCTGCAGCACATACACCCAATAAGGCGGTGAAAGCGGGGAGGCGGGCTTGTTGTCCGCGTCCGCCAGCGCCAGCATCTTCTCATCCACCGGCTCATTGAGCAAAAGGCGATAGAGCAGGCCCTCCCGCGTGTAGGGCGCGCTGTCAGACAGCGCGCTTGTCATCAGTGCGTGGTTGCGCCAGATGGTCTCAAAGGCCTTGTGCACCAGGTCACCCTCGCTTAACGGCCTGTCGCCGGAGAGCACCACCGAGCGGGCCAGTTCCGTCATGCGGCCAATGGGCCGATAGACGCGCCGCAGCAGCAGCAGGGTGCCCACAATCAACAGCACGGCAACGGTGACCAGGGCCAGGTTGGCCTTGGCGAAAATGCCCGGGATGATGCCGGTAATGGCGCTTTTGGGGGTGAGGATGTAGTACTGCAAATCTTCTATGACGCTGGAGGGCTGGCTGGCAACAGTGCCCAGTTTTTCCAGCTCCTCAACCAACATCTCGGACGCGCTTTCCGCCTGAGTAATGCCTTCAATGTCCCGCCCTAACATAATGGCGCCCTTTTGAACCGCCAGCATGCGGCTTTGCGGGTCCAGCCCCGTGCCGGACAGGTAATGAAGCAGCACGGCCTCATCAATCGCCAGCATGGCCAGGCCAATCGGCCGGCCGGCGCGCATGAAGGACTGGGTCAAATACAGGGTGCCCGGCGTCTCCTCATTGATGGCGGAGCGCCTGGTAAAGCTGAAGCGGCGGATTTCGCCGGAGGTCTTGTCCAGTCTCTCGGTATAGGTTTCCCCGCGGTTGAGGAAATAGACGTCCTCCTCTGTATACCCTTCTGTGGTCAGAAGGTACTTGGAGTCATACACATAGATAAAGCCATCCTTGAACCAGGGATATCGGTCTTTGATCAATATCAGGGAACGGGAAAGCTCGCTGACCGCCTCCTGCTCCCGGCCAAGGGACATGGACTTGCCGCCGCTTAAAGAGGTTAAGGCGGCGGAGCCTTCCACACTGCTCAAGGAGCCGGAAACATCCGCTAAAAAGGAGTCCATCATCCTGGCGCTGTTGTTGATGATGCGCATCTGCTGGTTTTGGTTGATATCCAAAACCGAACCCAACAACTGCCTGGATACCAGGGAGTTGATGAGGATGGCGACAGCCAGCATGATGCCAAGCGCGATGGCCGTGCGATGCATTTCATTCAGTTTGAACATCCGATTCGCTTTTTTCAACCTCGCGCCTCCTTTCCCTTTGAAAACATTATAGCACATTAGAAATAGCACAGTTAAACCGGGCGGTGCTTCATGTATTATCTGGCACGAAATGTGCATATTTTGATGCCAGGTAAAAAATCCGATATGTACAAGAGGGGACAATATCCATAAACTATTTATAGTCAACTAGCAAACTGAATCACTGCTTCTCTTGGTAAATGTAAGGAGAAACAATATGCAAGACAATGTTGTCAACCGCCAGGATCTGTTAACCTCAGGTCCAAGAGAGAAAGGGCTGATGCCTTTTGGGAAGTACTTCCGCATCAACATCGCCCTGTATCTGATGCTGATTCCGGGGCTTCTCAACCTCATCCTGTTCAAGTACCTGCCCATGTACGGCATCATCGTCGCCTTCCAGGACTTTGTGCCCAACCTGGGCTACGCGGGCAGCCCCTTTGTTGGCCTGAAGCATTTTGAAGCCTTCTTCCGGGACCCCTTCGCCACCCGCGTGATTTCCAATACTTTCATCCTGGGCATTTACTCCCTGCTGTTCAGTTTCCCGGCGCCCATTATCCTGGCCCTTTTGCTCAATGAGCTGCGCTACCCGCGCTTTAAGCGCGTGGTGCAAACCATCTCCTACATGCCCTACTTCCTCTCCGTTGTTATCGTGGTCGGCATGCTCAAGGACCTGGTCTCCACCACAGACGGCCCCATCAACGCCATCATCACCTCCCTGGGAGGCCGGCGCATCAACTTCCTTACCAACCCTGCCTGGTTTAGGACGCTGTACATCGGCTCCGGCATCTGGGCGGGCGTGGGCTTCTCCTCCATTATTTATCTGGCCGCGATGAGCGGCATCAACCCGGAGATGTACGAGGCCGCGGTCATTGACGGCGCCAGCCGCATGCAGCAAATCTGGTACATCACCCTGCCCTCCATCGCGCCCACCATTACCATCCTGTTTATCCTGGCCGTGGGCGGCATCCTGGGCAATGACTTCCAGAAAATCTTGCTGCTGTACAACCCCAGGGTATACAGCACGGCGGACGTGGTATCGACCTATGTGTACCGCTCCGGTATTGAAGGCTCCAGCTTCAGTTACTCCGCAGCCCCCGGCCTGCTGCTCAACGTTGTGTCCCTCATCTTCCTGGTGGCCGCCAACTGGGTCAGCCGCAAGGTGGGCGAGACATCCCTGTTCTAAGGGGGAGGAGGAAACATGGTACGCAAAAAAGTAACGGCCTTTGACATCGTGCTGGTCTTCCTGCTCATCATCCTGTCGATGACCTTCCTCTACCCGCTCCTGTCCACCCTGGCCATGTCGCTGTCAGACAGCAAGGTACTTTTATCGGACCCGGTCTACCTCTGGCCCAAGGGCTTCTCCCTCCAGTCCTATTCAGCGCTGTTGAGCGACGCGCGCATCTGGCAGTACTACGGCAACACCATCCTCTACGCCGCGGTCGGCACAATCATCATGCTGGTGTCCACCAGCCTCATGGCCTACCCGCTCTCCTTCCGCAGCTTTCAGGGCAAGGGCTTTATCTCCCTGCTGCTCACCATCACCATGTTCTTTGGCGGCGGCCTCATCCCCTACTACCTGACCATCATGCGCCTGGGCCTTATCAACACCTTCTGGGTCATGGTGCTGCCCGGAGCCATCTCCGCCTACAACGTCATCGTGTTTAAGACCTTCTTCATGGGCATCCCCGAATCCTTGAAGGAATCCGCCTACCTGGACGGCGCCGGTCACTTCAGGGTGCTCATCTCCATCGTCATCCCGCTGTCAAAGGCGCTCCTGGCCACCTTTACCCTGTTCTCCGTGGTCGGCTACTGGAATGACTACCTGACCGCTTTCCTCTACCTGAGGGACGACACCCGCTACCCCATCCAATTGCTGCTGCGCCGCTTGTTGGTGCTGATGGATTACCAGGACCCCACCACGGCCGCCATGCTGCGCGACTTCAACCAAATCAGCTCCCGTACCACCAAGGCCGCGGCCGCGATGGTCACCATGGTGCCCATCCTGTGCATCTACCCCTTCCTGCAAAAGTACTTCGCCCAGGGCGTCCTGGTCGGCTCCATCAAGGCCTAAACCCCGTTATCTTGGCGGCAAAGCCGCCCGTTAATTATTACAAGGAGGAACCCCCAATGAAAAAGACCCTGGTACTCATTCTCTGTCTGGCAATGCTCTTGCCAAGCCTCGGCGCTTTCGCGGCGGAATCCATTCTGCCCTGGAAGGGCGAGCCCATCGTTTATGAAGGCTACGCCGCTGACCTGGGCATCACGGAAAACCGTGAGTCCCCCGTCTACAAAGCCTACAAAGAAGCCATCGGCGATGTGACCATTAACTGGTCCACCGGCCCCTGGAGCGACTTTGACGAGAAGACCAAAATCTTCTTAAACACCGGCGACCTGCCTGACATCGTCTGGCTGCGCAACTCCTCCACCGTCGTGCGCGACTATGGCAGCATGGGCTACTTCCTCAACCTGAACGAATACAAAGAGCAGATGCCCAACCTGACCAAATACCGCGAGGAATTCGGCCAGCTCAAGTACATGGAAGCCGCCGACGGCGCCTACTATGCCTTGAACGACATCGAGCCCTATGACTCCCTCCAGGAAGCCTGGTATGTCAACAAGTCCAAATTGGACGAGCTGGGCCTGGAAGTTCCCAAGACCTATGACGAACTGACCGCCGCCATGGACGCTTTCCTGGCGAAGTATCCCTCCGGCACCCCCTTTATCACCTACGGCTGGGGCTTTAGCTACTACAAGTATGCCCTGTCCTGGATCAACAACGCCAACTACGGCGGCATGTACTATGACGGCTCCAAGTGGGCCCACAGCATCGCTAACCCCGAGTCCGGCCACAAAGAGCTGATTGCCATGCTGGCTGACTGGTACGCCAAGGGCTACCTGCACCCCGACTTCACCACCATCTCCGATGAGCAGTCCCGCCAGATCATCACCCAGGGCGACTTCCTGTTCAACGTCTACTACATCGGCGCCATTGAGCGCGAAGTGTTCCAGGGCGGCGAGATGCCCTACGTGTTAGAGCCCATGCTGGCGCCCGCCATGAAAGCCGGCGACCCGCAGTACCAGGCCATCACCGTCATGTATGACTCCGTTCCCGGCTGGGGCTACTTTGCCAACAGCAAGGTGGCGCATCCCGAAGTCATGGCCGCTCTGATGGACTTCATCGTGTCCGAAGAAGGTTCTGATCTGTTCAACTGGGGCGTCAAAGGCCTGACCTATGACGTGGATGAGAACGGCAACAAGTACTTCCTGGAAGACTACGGCACCAACTCCGAGCGCCGCAAGGAAGTCGGCCTGGGCAACTTCATGGACATCCGCTACATCCAGCTGAAGAACCGCTACACCGAGTATGCCAGGGAGATGGAAGGCGCGAAGAAAGCCTACGAACTGGTCACCCAGGCTGCTCAGGACGGCGCTGTGGAACTCAAGTACACCAAGCGCGGCGTGCCGGTTTTGAGCCTGGAGCAGAAGGAACTGGCCGCCCAGAGCCTCAACCCCCTGAAGACCTATGCTGATGAGCAGGAAATGCTGTTCGTGGACGGCACCCGCCCGATGGACGAATGGGACGCCTTCGTTGAAGAATGGAAGAAATTCGGCAATGTCGAGCAGGTTGTTGAAATCTACGAAGCCGGCGAGCAGATTGTCTACTCTGACGTCCGCAAGCCCCTCGTGTTCGGCAAATAAGTAAACCTGACCCCCAAAGGGGCGCGGCAAACGCCGCGCCCCTTGTATCACCCCAAATAAACGTCTGTGAAGCAAAGGAGAGCATGAATTGGCACGCATTTATCCGCACCTGCATAAGCCCCAGGAGCATCCGGATTACCATGTCAGACCGCTGAAAGTGACCACAAGGGAAACCCTTGAAAACAAAGTACGCTTCATGTCCCTGCGTAAACTGCCCATGGACAAGGACAGAAATCTCATCAACATCAAAGAAGCGCTGGACATGTACCTTGACCAGTTGAAGCTGGGCGATGTGCTGTGGATGCACTGCGACATCCTTTTGGCCAAGAACCTGCCCGAGTTCCTGGACGAAATTGTCCGCCGCGGCGCTTACCTGTTTGACCTGTGGGGCTATGTACCCGGCTCCTACTCCCCCAAAATTGACTGGGGCGAGTACCATGTGACCCCGGAATTGCATGAGCTCATCATGAGCAAACTGGGCGGCCGCTTCATCGGCTATGACAATGGCGAGCAGGACGGCCGCTACATCGGCTCCTATACCCCTCAGCAGTGCCCGGCCAGGCAGGACGCTGCGCTGCAGCACCGCAGCTTCATTGACTTTTTTGAGACCATGGCAGACCACATGCAGCACACCACCACGGCGCTGTGCTCCTTAAACTATGGGCATTACTTCGCAAGGGAGCAAAACGTGCTCATGCTGGGCGCGGAAACCGCCCAAGCCCTGCCCAGCGCCAACCTCTGGTACGCTTATCTGCGCGGCGCGGGCAAGCAGTACGGCCTTTTGTGGTTTGGCAACGCCTCCGTCTACAACCGCTTTGCCTGGAAGAGCTATGAGGCGGAAAGCGCGGACTCCTACCAGGGCTATGCCTGCGGACCTTCTGAAGGCACCAGCATCTCCCTTTTGCGCCGCCTTATTTACCTGGAGTACCTGTACAACAGCGACATGCTGGGCTTTGAATCCAGCCTGCACACCAGCAAGGAAAACAAGGAGCGCATCTTAAAGGGCGAGCCCCTCATTACGCCCAAAGAGCTCTGGAGTTCGGATAAATCCATGCAGTTTGGCGAGGATATCGTGCTCACCCCCTTGGGAGAGGTGCAGCATGACTGCATCCAGTTTGTGGAAGAGCGCGACCAGCCGGGCGTGCTGTACACGCCTTTTGCGGTGCTCCTGGCCCAGGACAACGGCTTTACCATGCCCCGCCACCTCTACACCCAAAACGTCTACCGCTCCTGGGGCCAGATGCCCTACTCCCAGGGCGACCACCAGTTGCACGCGCTGTTTACCCTGCTCTACCCGGGTTATGAAAACTCCGGCTTCTTTGCCGATGAGCGCGGCTTCATGACCGCCACCCCCTATGGCGACAGCGCGGACGTGATTTTGAGCGACCACCGGCCAAAAACGCTTCACCAGTACAACCTGGTTGTCTTGGGCGGCGAGCAGCAGATTGACGCGGAGCAGGCGGACAAGCTGAAGGCCTTTGTGGAGCAGGGCGGCACCCTCATCACCTTCGCCAAGCAGGCCAAGGACGCGGACAGCGCGGATTGGCTGCGCTTTTTGGGCATCAAGAACCTGGGCGCTGAAACCAAGGCCGAAAAGCCCCAGGTACTGGTGGAAGGCCTGGAAGCGCCGATAACGGAATTGACCTCCTACACCTATTACCCGGCCAGCTTGCTGCAAAAGACCCGCATGGAAGCCGAAGGCGCTGACGGCCAGCCCCTGGTCATCAGAAAACACCAGGGCAAAGGCCAGGTTCTGACCTTCTTAAGCGCCTATGGCCTCTCCGGCCGCGCCGCCACCGGCCCCATCACCAACAAGGCGGAACACCTGGTGCCCCAGGTCTACCCCTTCTTAAAGCATGTCAGTCTCCTGCTGGACAAGGAACTTAGGAGCCAGATGCTGGTGGACATCAAGGCCAGTGAAGTCACCTCCTGCGTCAACTTGCGCGACAAAAACACCCTGACCGTCACCCTCTTTAACAACTCCTGGCAAAACCAGCCCTACACCATCACCCTAAACCAGGGCAGGGAAATCAAGAGAACCCAAATCACCGTGCCCGATACCGACCCCGCCTTCCCCGGCTATTACCCCAAAGCGCAAAATATCCCCTTTGAGGAAGTGCCGGAAGGCGTCTTGGGCCCCGGTCAGATTGTGATGTTTGACATTCAGTTTGAGGACGCGGGCAATGAGACCCTGCCGGAAATCAAGGACGAGGATTTTGCGGGCAACCTCTATGTCTCCCTGCGGCCCAAGGGCAGCCTGTACAACGAGCTGCTGAAAATGCCCTCCCTGCGCACCTACTTCAAGGGCATCAAGCTGGACGCCAATTACTTGAGGGAACAGGATGAAACCGCCCTGGCCCGCTGCGGGCGCTACCTAAAGCGCCACGGCCTGTCCGCGATTGTTGATTTCTCCGGCATGATGAACCATTACCCGGACATGTCCCTGCTCAACAACATGCCCGAGAAATACGCGGGGAACATGGAGCTGATGGACGAGCTGATGCGCAAGGCCGAAAAACTGAACGCGGAATACGCCATCTTCATCTCCCAGCGCAACGCCGAAAACCACTTAACGCCAGAGGACGGCCTGAAATTGGTGCAAGAGAGCATCAGCAAACTGTCCGCCATGGCCAAAGCGCACGGCCTCAAGCCCCTGATGCAAAACGGCACGCCACGGCGCCTGGCCGGCAAGACGGAAGAAGGTCTTTCGGCCTTTGACCTCCCCCTGGCTTACAACCCCGCCCATGCCCTCTTGCAGGGCGAGGAGGTTAAACTGCCGGAGCAGGCCAAAGCGCTGCTGCTGTCCGCTCCCCTGAAAGATGAGTTTGGCCAGCTGATTGACGCCCACCTGCCGCTTTACAAGGGTGACATGGCAGAGCAGCTTGGCAAACTGGGAACGAAAGCCTCCTTTGACAGCCTGGACTTTGTCTGCCTGGACGGCGATTATGAAAGCTTTGCCGACATGTACCTGGACCGCAAAAATCTGCTTGAAATCATGTCTGAGTAAGGTTTTCCACAAACAACAAAACCACCGGTAAACCCGGTGGTTTTGTCTTGTCAGTCAGGTTCGCTTACACCTTTTCCTCCGGATACAACTCACCTGTCAGCCGCAGGCTCTCCTTAATGGCCTCCTTGAGCACAATAAGGTCAATGTCCGCCAGTTTGTTGACATAGACACAGCCCTTGGATACCTTGTGCTTGCCCAGCCTGGCCAGGATGCCGTCCAGCGCGCCGTTGTAGAGGAAAAGATAAAAAGTCAGCGCGGTCTTGCGCGGGGAGAAAGCCGCCCGGGCTGTTTCACCCTCGTGCCCGGAGGCGTATTTGTAGTGATAACGCCCAAAGCCGATGATGGACGGCCCCCACATCTTGGCGGGGTAACCGCTGACCTCCTCATGCAGACTAACCAGCACCCGGGCTTCCTCCTGCCGCTGCGCTGTCGGCAGCGAATTGATAAAGTCCTCTACGGTCTGCTCGGTCACCTTGGTTTTCTGTTCGTAAGCCATGTGCGTCCTCCCAATTCATTGCTCAAAGTATACCCATCAAAAAAGAAGCGCTGTTATTGCTACGCTTCTTTTAATGCAATGGTGTAGGATTAACCTCCGGCTTTAGTTGCCTGTCCGCCACCTCGCGTGGAGCAAGGCCAAGGCCACGCTGGCATGGTTTTCGGGATGATAATCCATCAGGTCATTGGTATAAGCGTCATAGTAAGTATTGGAATACAAAGGGATGACAGGCAGTTGCGCCACAACCTGCCGCTGGAAGGCATCCCACGCCGTCAGGTAGGCAGCCGTATCATTGGGCCGTACCCTAATGAGACTGTCAATGGCGGCATCAACCCCTAAATCCCTGACACGGGAAACCGCGTAGAGGCTGTAGGAAGGATCAAAGACCAAGCCAAAATTGCTGCCCATGAAAGTCAGGTCATATGACTGGTCGCCTTGACCATAGACCGCTGTAAACAAATCCTGGGAGTCAAGTTCAACAACATTTAGCTCAAAGCCGGCTTTTTTTAATTGGTTTTGCAGATGCGTTGCAACCTGCTGCGCGATGGGGTTTCCGCGGCTGATGGCCAGGGTCAGGCTCAAGGGCTCATAGACTTCTCCATTTTTTCTGAACCTTGGGCTGCCGGAATTGGACTTCCATTCCGTACCGTCTTGGTTAAAAACCCATCCATCCTGTGAAAGCAGTTCTTCCGCTGTCCTGACACTGGTCGGATACAGATGGAGAATGTCCTTTAGTTCCGCTGCCCTGTCTTGCACCATCTCCTGGCCTTCGCCATAGTATCCATAAACCGGAACTCCGTTGGAACGCAGAGCACTTGAAATGATTTCTTCCCGGTTGATGAGGGAAGCGATAGCCTTGCGAACGAGGAGGGAGCTTGTCGGTCCTTCGCTGCCATCAACTGCGAGGAAAGCCAGGCCGCGCCGGTTGTATGAAGTGAGTTGAATTTCCTTGTCCGCCTGCGCGCTTTTCGCTTCCTGAATGGCGGTTTGCCAGGTCACTTTGTTAATGAGGTCAATTTGCCCCTCTTTTAACAGACCAAGCATGGTGCGGTTGTCCGCCTCAATCAATCGGATGCGTTGAATAGAAGGCCTTTGCCCGCGGTTGTCCCCTTTGTAGTATGGGTTCAATTCAAAACGCGCTTCACCCAAAGTCCTGTCATAGGACTTCAATTGGTATGGACCAAAGGAAACTGCAGGCAGACTGCTGTAGCCGGAGGGCCCAAGGAGGGTGTTTTGCAGCGCTTCTGCGTTGAGCGGTTCAGCAAAGGCCGCGCCTTCCCCCTGGTCTTCAATGCTCATCTCCGGCAGAAGGACAGCCATGGGATAGGGAATGACATCCATCAGGCTCAGCTCATTGTAATTGGGCAGCGCGGATGCGCGGATGGTCAGGGAAAACGCGTGCTCCCCAAGCAGCCTGACGCCGGCAAGCGATTCATTCTGGCCTGACAAAAACGCATCCTGGCCCACCAAATGAGCATATCCGGGCTTTGCCGCGCCGCTGAGCTTTTGCAGAGTTGACCCGGCTTGCAGCAGCACACTGCCCACGAAGTCCCGGGCACTTACAGCGCTTCCATCCGAAAAACGCAGGTCTTCCCATAGGTTAAAGGTGTAGGTGACATTGCCCATGCCATCCGCCGTTCTATTGTAACTCTTCACCACGGCGGTGTTCACCGTCTGGCGGTTTTCCATGGGGTAGGCAATGGTGCCCTGGCCATGCACAAACAAGCGCACATCCACATCAGCGGTATTGCTGCCCCAAAAATCGGTGAAGAAATGCCCGCTTAACTTGGTTGGATTGGCCAAAACAAGCTCACGGCCTTCTTCCTGGGCCAGGGATGAGCCGCAGCCAAATAGCAGCAGGACAGCCAACAGCCAGACAGTCAGTTTTCGATACATGGTTTGCTCCCTTAAAGGTTCTGAGGGCCGGAGGCAGGCTCCGGCCCTGCTCGTTATTCTACAGTGTCTCCGAGGTTGAAGTGAATCAGGTATACCGGCTGCTCATCCTCGACCACAGGCGTCTCTTCGACTGCGTCTGTTGTCTGCTTGTTGGTCAGGACAAATCCGGTAGCCTGGGTACCGCTCAGGGAAACCTGTTTGTACCCCTTAAGCTCTTGTTCGGTGAGTGTGTAATTGATGGCTTCCCCGGCAGTGCTGACCTTGAACAACTCAATGGTATCCGTCCAATCCCCGTCCTGGGTGAGCTTAAGGCCGTGCTGGCTGCCGTCATTGCCCACTAAGGTGATGGACAGGGATTCAGGCAGTTTTATCTTGTCTGTCAGTTTGTTGTCGTTCTCATCAAGCCAGACCTTGGTCACCTTGGCAGCGTATTGTTGTCTGTGATTTCCTGGTTGTTCTCGTCTTTCCAGACCTTGCTCACATCAAGCGCGATAACCTCGCCGCCTGTGTAGGTATTCTTGATGGTAAACCCGGTTTGGGCGTCGCCGGTCACTTCCCTGGTGTAGCCGTTGGGAATGACTGCTTCATCCACAGTGTAGAGGATTTCAGAAGCGGTCATTTCTGCATCCAACTCATAGGAAGGCAAGCCGGTAAACACATGGATAAAGCCGTCCGCGCTGCCTGCGACAGGGCCATGGCTTTGCACCTCATCTGCCCCCGCGAACAGCTTGATGGTGATTTCCGGCGGGATGACACCCGCGGGCAAATCAACCCAGGCCTTGGTCGCCAGGATGTCTATCAGCCTGATGTTGTGCTGGTCCATCCCGTTTGCGACATTTTTAAATCCTTCGGGTGCGGCTGGCGTGGCCGAGTCAGCGGCCGCGAACTCACTGGTGGTATAGACATACTCAGCGCCCGTGGCGTCAAACTTGTCCACCGTCCAGGAATGGGCGTAGTCCGCCGCGGCATCGTAAATGCCGCTCTCAATCGCGTAAGGCGGGTAAGCCGTTTCGTCCAGCGCTTGCTGGTCGTCTGCCGTGAGACCGCGGTACAGTTTCAGCCAAAGGGCAGGGGTTGCATCCCCCTCAGCAAGACCATGCCAGAACTTGTTGGCGGTAACGCTGTGGGTGGGGCTTGTAAAGGTATTGCTGATGGCCAATTCATTGTCTGGGTCATATTCAGCGTTGTAAGTGTAGAGAGTGGCTTCCGCATCCTGCCAGGAATCAGTTCTCTCAGCGGCCGCGTTCGTTTCAATGACCGCGTAGACATAGGGCACGCCTTGAGGGGTTGACATGGGCAAGCCATCCCAGGTCAATTCTACTGTGTTGGGGGTGTCATCCGCATCCCAAAGCGCGACTGATTTGGTCGCGAACTGGGCATCCAGTTCATCCGCGGGAACTACCACAGCCTGCTCAGGTGACTGGAAGATGGTCCTGCGGGTGAGGGTGAAGTATACTTCGGGGCCGATTTGGTTTTGACGCTGGGTTTCCCCGCCAATCCAGGTTTTGGTCGCGGTGACTGCATCAGATTGCACGTTAACAATTCTCAGCGTGTCTTCGCCATACATGGTGTAGCCTTCCGGCACACTGGGCACGCCCAGGCTATCTGTTTCCCGTACGTAGTAAGTGTAGGGATTGTTAATATCCTGGATGGTGTCGCCTGCCGGGTCAAGCATGTCCGCATATCGCGGCATATCAGCCCAGGTGTAGTTCCATTCCGTCAGTTCACCGGTTCCATTGTCATTGTCAATTCTCCCGTCCAGATGGACAGCTCCGCCCACAGCGGTTTCTTCAACCCCATTGGCGCTGCGGAATAGCTGGAACCAGGTTCCGTTTGCGGCCGCTTCGCCGCCCCAGATTTTCTGTGCCGTTACCGGCGCGAAAAGGGCTACGTTTTCAATTCTTTTACTTGTTGAAGTGGTTGTATCAATGACAAATCCCTCAGGAACGGTGCGCTCCCTCGCGAAATACCGATAGGTTACCGGCTGGGTGGGATCGCCCAGGTCGCCATTGAGTGGCAGGTTGTGCCAGGTATATTCCCATTCCCTGGTCTCACTGCCGTGTGTTCCCGGCCCGGTGTCAGCCGTTCCGTCCAGAATGCCGTCATAGGTTGTGTCACTGTTGCCAGCGCCCATACGCGTAAAGGTTTTTACGTTGTTCTGGTCAGTGGTCTCCCGCCACAGCTCAAAGATAATTGTGTCAGCCGGCTGCGCGGTACCCAGATCCCAGACTTTCCGGGCCTGGAAGGTGCCGTCAGAATAAGTGTTGCTGATTTCAAACGTTGTAGCCGAGGTTTTTTCAATCTTCCTGATGTAGGGGAAGTTTGGCGGGATGATTTCAGTAACGGTGTAAACATGCTCCGTCTCCCCGTCCGCCTGATACTTGGGCAGGTTGGGCCAGGTGCCGATGCCAATACCGCTTTCATATGGCGTATTCGGGGCCACGAAAGTATCAATAACGCCATTAAGTTCCAGGCGGTGGATTTCAACGCCGTCCCGGAAGATGACGATGGTAACCGGCGGGCGTGTTTCCGTACCGTAGTAAATCTTCCTGACCGTGAGGTTAACGGATTGGTAGGTGTTGGTCACGCTCCAGCCCGTGGCTGTCTCAACCGGCTTAGAAGGCAGATAACTGGCGGGGATTTCCGTTTCAACAAGGGAGTAAACCAATTCGCGGTTCTGTGAGTCATATTTCGGCAGGCTGCCCCAGGTATACTTCCAGGCAGCCAGTTCGCCGGTACCGGTTCCATCGATTACCCCGTCTAATTTTACGGTGTCAACCGGAACCAAAACCTCGTCTGTCTGGCCTTTGTATTGACTGAAGAGCTGCATGGTTGCCGTGCGCTCCGGCAGACCATAGTCTGCGGAGGGCTCACCGACCCAGATTTTTTCAACGGTTTTGCTGATGGTCTGCCAGGTGTTGGTAACCTTCAGCCCTGCTTCTGACTTAATGTAGTTGGCAGGTGCGCCGGGTGTGAACTCCTTTGTTTCCTCATTGTAGAAGCCCTCAATCACCCGGTAATCGTACGGGTTGCCCTTGCTGTCCGTCTGGTCAACCTCATCCCAGGTCAGGGTAACTGAGGTCTGCGTGCCTTCCGGCAAGGTCAAGACTTTTACAGGCGTTTCCGCGTCGCTGACCGGTGTCCAGACAGATGAGGCGGAGGCGGTCTTCCGCTGCAGCTGGAAATAGACCGCGGGATCCGTGGCCAAAGGCACTCTGCCCACCCAGGTCTTGGTGGCGGAGATGGAGGTGGTTGGGCTCTTGTATGTGTTTTCAATACCCAGTTCGCCTTCAAGCGGCACATCCAGGTAGTTTTCAGGCGCGCCAGGGCTGAACTGATTGGTAACCGTGTCAAGCGTGCCTTCCACCACACGGAAGGTGTATCGATATGAGCCCGTGCACTTGCCGGATGAGGAAGAAGTACGCGCAGAAATCATTGAAAAGGCGACCAATTACGGGCGTGTAGGCTACCGAAAGGTGACGCACATGCTACGCAATGAAGGCCGAAAGATCAACCATAAGCGGGTGGAACGCATCTGGCGGGAAGAGGGGCTAAAGCTGCCGCATAAACAGCCCAGGAAGCGGCGCTTGTTCTTGAATGACGGCAGCTGTGTCCGGCTGCGACCGGAGCATCGGAACCATGTATGGAGTTATGACTTTGTGGAAGACCGAACCATGGACGGCAGGAAGC
>CAZHPW010000035.1:16081-21975 GCA_964534515.1 uncultured Christensenella sp. | reverse complement strand
TCACCTCCGCCACCAAGGGCCTGGCTGCCGCGGTTGAGCAGACCCTGGCCGCCTACTACGCCGGTCAGTTCCCCGGCGGCGAAGCCCAGGTCAAGGACGCCTCTCTTGACGGCGTGTCCCTGCCCATGGCCACCAGCAAGTTCAACACCTTCTCCCAGGCCGATTATGACGCCGTGTTTGCCAAACTGGTCGCGGGCGAAATCACCCTGGTTAAGGACATGAACGAAGCCAGTGAAGCGGTCAACGTGGCCGATATCCCCGTTTCCAACGTGGTTGTGACCGAAATTAAATAAGTTCCCTGACCGGCTGCCCCAGCGTGGGGCAGCCGGTATTTCCGCCAAAGCGCTTCAGGCTCTTTGGCGGTTTCAACAAATTCGGCAGTCTTGGGTCATAATCATTTCTTTTTATGGGGTTTTCCCCGAAAACCATTTGTTCATGCCAAAAGCATAGCAAAAGAACAGGAACATGATGAGCGACTACATCATTGAGATGCTACGCATCACCAAGGACTTTCCGGGCATCAGGGCGAATGACAACATCACCCTGCAGTTGAGGCGCGGTGAAATCCACGCGCTTCTGGGCGAAAACGGCGCCGGCAAAAGCACCCTGATGAGCATTCTGTTTGGCCTCTACCAGGCTGAGACCGGTGAAATCCGCAAGGACGGCGCCGCGGTCAAAATCAATAACCCCAATGACGCCAATGCCCTGGGCATCGGCATGGTGCATCAGCACTTCAAATTGGTGCACAACTTCACCGTGCTTGAAAACATCATCCTGGGTGTTGAGAGCACCAAAAACGGCACGCTGCAAATGAGCGAGGCGCGCAAGAAGGTCATGTCGCTGTCTGAGCGCTATGGCCTTTTGATTGAGCCGGATTCCCTCATCAGTGACATCACCGTGGGCATGCAGCAGCGCGTTGAAATTCTAAAAATGCTCTATCGCGAGAACGAAATCCTCATTTTTGATGAGCCCACCGCGGTTCTGACCCCACAGGAGATTGATGAGCTCATGCGCATCATGAAAGACCTGGCCAAAGAGGGCAAGAGCATCCTTTTCATCACCCACAAATTAAACGAGATTATGGCCGTCGCCGACCGCTGCACCGTCCTTCGCAAGGGGCGCTACATCGGCACGGTGGATGTGAAAGATACAACCGCCGAAGCGTTGGCGGAAATGATGGTGGGCCGCAAAGTCTCCTTTACCATCGATAAACAGCCCGCTGCCCCCGGCGCCCCGGCGCTGTCGGTCAAGGGGCTGAGCGTTGGCCGCCACGGGCACAAAAAGAGCGTGGACAACGTCAGCTTTGAAGTCAGAAAGGGCGAGATTGTCTGCATCGCGGGCATTGACGGCAATGGCCAGAGCGAACTGGTCTATGCCATCACCGGCCTCATTCCCTCAGAGGGTGAGGTGCTCTTAAACGGCAAGCCCATTGACAAACTCAACATCAGAAAGCGCAACGAGGCTGGATTGGCCCATATCCCGGAGGACAGGCACAAGCACGGCCTGGTGCTGGATTTTGATTTGCAGCAAAACCTCTCCCTAAAGCGCTATTTCAAGGAAGAGATGCAGTCCCACGGCTTTATCCGCTTTGACAAGGTGCGCGAATACGCCAACAAATTAATCAAGCAGTATGACATCCGCTCCGGCCAGGGCGCTGATACTTCCGTGCGCAGCATGTCCGGCGGCAACCAGCAAAAAGCCATCATCGCGCGTGAGGTGGACTTTGACCCGGAGGTCTTGATTGCCGTCCAGCCCACCCGCGGCCTGGATGTGGGCGCGATGCTCTACATCCATGAGCAGTTAATCAAGGCCCGGGATGAGGGCAAGGCGGTCTTGCTCATCTCCCTGGAATTGGATGAGGTCTTCCAGCTGGCGGACCGCATCCTGGTCATCTATGAAGGCAAACTGGTGGCCGACCTGGATACCAAATCCGCCACACCCCAGGAGTTAGGCTTGTACATGGCCGGTTCCAAGAAAGAGGAGGCGCGTGATGGGAAAAATTAAGAAAGGCCTGTCCAGCATGTCCGCGTCCCTTCTGGCCATTGTCGCGGGTTTGTTCGCGGGCTTCCTGATTCTTCTGATTTCAAACCCTGCCAATGCCCTAAAAGGCATCCAGACCATCTTAATCGGCGGGTGGAACAACGGCATCAAGGGTGTGGGCCAGGTGCTCTATTTCGCGACGCCCATCATTTTGACCGGCTTGTCTGTCGGCTTTGCCTTTAAGACCGGTATGTTCAACATCGGTGCCGCGGGCCAGTTGATGGTGGGCGGCTTTATTTCCGTGTATGTGGGCGTCACCTGGACCTTCCTGCCCGGCGCCTGGCACTGGATTGTGGCGCTCTTTATGGGCGCGCTTGGCGGCATGGCCTGGGGCATGCTGGTGGGCTTGTTCAAAGCCCTGCTCAACGTGCATGAGGTCATCACCTCCATCATGCTCAACTACATCGCGCTGTATTCCATCAACTACCTCGTCAAGAACTCCCACCTCTTTGACGCGCTCAAGAACCAGACCGTCAACGTGGCCACCAACGCCGTTTTGCCTAAGGCGGGACTTGACCAGGTTTTCTTTGTGCTCAAAGGCCGCTACCATGACGCATCCTCGGTCAACTCGGGCATCTTCATCGCTATCGGCCTGGCCATTGTGATTTACATCATTTTAAACAAGACCACCTTTGGCTTTGAGCTCAAGTCCTGCGGCTACAACAAGCACGCCAGCCGCTACGCCGGCATCAGCGAGAATCGCGCCATCATCACCTCCATGGCCATTTCAGGCGCCCTGGCCGGTGTCGCCGGCGCCACCATGTATTTGGCGCCCTCCTCCGGCATGCACATCCATGTGGCTGAGGTGCTGGCGGCCCAGGGTTTCAACGGCATCGCGGTCGCCCTTCTGGGCATGTCAAACCCGATTGGCATCATCTTCTCGGGCCTTTTTATCGCCCACATCACCGTCGGCGGCAGCTACCTGCAGTCCCTCAAGTACATGAAGGAAATCATCGAGGTCATCATCGGCCTCATCATCTACTTCTCCGCTTTCTCTCTCCTTGTGCGTGACGTCTTGGCCCGCGTATCCAAGCGCCGCAAGAGAATCGCGGAAGAAGCCAAAAGAACGGAGGATGAAGCCTGATGGACGCGATTTACTTCCTGTTTCAACAGATGATGTTCTTCTCCATCCCGCTGCTCATCGTCGCTTTGGGCGGCATGTTCTCGGAGCGCTCGGGCGTGGTCAACATCGCGCTGGAGGGCATCATGGTCTCCGGCGCCTTCACCTCCATCTTCTTTATCAGCGGCGTTCAAAACGCCATGTCAGGGCAGTTGCTGCTGCTGTTAGCGGTACTCATCGCCATGGTCACCGGCGCGCTCTTCTCCCTCCTGCATGCCTATGCCGCCATCACCCTGCGCTCTGACCAGACCATCTCCGGTACGGCGCTGAACATGATTGCCCCGGCGGCGGCAGTTTACCTGGCGCGCATGCTCCAGCCCAACGGCGTTCAGCAGATTCAGTTCGTCAACACCTTCCGCATTGTCAAGGTGCCTGTCTTGGGTGACATCCCGGTCCTGGGTCCGCTGCTCTTCCAGAACGCCTACATCACCACCTACATTGGCCTTATCATCTTCGCGCTCAGTGCCTTTGTGCTCTACCGCACCCGCTTTGGCCTGCGCCTGCGCGCCTGCGGCGAGCACCCCCAGGCGGCGGACTCGGTGGGCATCAATGTCTACAAAATCCGCTATTCCGGCGTCCTTATTTCAGGCGCTCTGGCTGGGCTGGGCGGCCTGGTCTACGTCATTCCCACCTCCACCAACTTCAACGCCACCGTGTCCGGCTATGGCTTCCTGGCCTTGGCGGTGCTCATCTTCGGCCAGTGGAAGCCGCTGCGCATCCTTTTGGCGGCCTTCTTCTTTGGCCTGATGAAGACCATCGCTTCTGCTTACTCGGGCATCCCCTTCCTATTGGATTTGGGCATCCCGTCTGACGTTTACAAGATGGTGCCCTTCATCGCCACCCTCATCGCCCTGGCCTTTACCAGCAAGCGCTCCCAGGCGCCTCGCGCCAGCGGCGTGCCCTATGACAAGGGCCAGCGGTAAAAACCAAACACATAACAAAAAGCCCTCGCCAAACGGTGAGGGCTTCTTTGTGGTGCGATTTTATGCCTAATCTGGCGCAGGCATTGCCAGCCCCGGGTTGACGCAGACCTGGTCAGCCTTGGGCAGCTTGAGCGCGCGCAGCGCGTTGAGCACCGCCAGGACGGCCACGCCCACATCGGCAAACACCGCCATCCACAGGTTGGACAGGCCAAAGGCGGACAAAATCAGCACCAATACCTTGACTGCGATGGCAAAGACAGCGTTTTGGGTCGCGATGGCCACCGTTCTCTTGGCAATGGCCAGGGCGGCCGCCATCTTGCAGGGGTCATCGTTCATGATGACGATGTCCGCGGCCTCAATCGCCGCATCCGTGCCCAGAGCGCCCATCGCGAAGCCAACGTCAGCCCGCGCCAAGACCGGCGCGTCATTCACGCCGTCCCCGGCAAAGGCCAGGGTGCCCTTGCCGCCGCGCCCCGCCATGACCTCTTCCAGCCTTGACACCTTGTCCTGGGGCAGAAGGCCCGCGTAGAGCACATCAATCTTCAATTCATCAGCAACCTTCTGCGCCGCCTGCTCGCTGTCCCCGGTCAGCATGACCAGCTGGTTAACCCCCAGGTTCTTGAGCCTTTTCAAGGCCTCTCCCGCGCAGGGCTTGACCCTGTCGCTGAGGGTGATGCTGCCCAGGTAAACGCCGGCCTTGGCCACGTGGCTCACTGTGCTGTCAAGTTGACTTGCCGGCAGGGCAATGCCTTTTTTCATCATAAAGCCCGCGTTGCCCACCAGGGTCTCTTCCCCGCCAATGATGGCGGATACGCCTTCGCCCGGCGTTTCAAAGACCTCGCCCAAGTGGGCTTCGTCCATTTTGTGCTCATCCGCCTGGCGCAGCGCCTTGGCGATGGGGTGGGGGGAGTGTTTTTCGGCCAGGGCGGCCAGGCTGAGCAGGTTCTCCTTTGTGGTGTTGACCGGTTTGACTTCAGTGACGGAGAAACTGCCCTGTGTCAAAGTGCCGGTCTTGTCAAAGACAAAGGTATCCGCCTTGGCCAGGGCTTCCAGGTAGTTGGAGCCTTTGACCAAAATGCCCGCGCGGGACGCGCCGCCGATGCCGCCAAAGAAGGACAGGGGAATGGAGATAACCAGCGCGCAGGGGCAGGACACAACCAGGAAGTTCAGCGCCCTGTACACCCAATCAGACAGGACGGCGCCGGGCACAATTAACGGCGGCACAAAGGCCAGGAGCGCCGCCAAGATAACCACCACGGGCGTATAAATCGCGGAAAAGCGGGTGATGAAGGCTTCCTGCTTGGATTTTTTATCTGTCGCGTTTTCCACCATCTCCAGGATGCGGTTGACGGTGGACTGCTCAAAGGGCTTGGTGACCAGGACGGTCAAGGCGGCGTTGATGTTCACACAGCCGGAGAGCACCTCATCCCCGGGCCGCGCCAGGCGGGGCAGGGCTTCGCCGGTCAGGGCGGCGGTGTCCAACTGGCTCACCCCGCTTTGCACCACGCCGTCAAGCGGCAGCCGTTCACCCGGGAGGACCTGAATGAGGTCATTGACCTGTACTTCTTCCGGGTCCACCACGCGCGTCTGCCCGTTTTCGTCCAGCAGGTTCACGGTATCCGGCCTCAGGTTCATGGCCCCGGCGATGGCGCGGCGGGATTTATCCACCGCGTAATCCTGAAACATCTCGCCGGTCTGGTAGAACACCATGACCGCGACCGCCTCCTCATACTCGCCGATGATGATTGCGCCGATGGTGGCCAGGGACATCAGGAAGTTCTCGTCAAATACCTGGCCCCTTAGAATGCCCA
>CAZHPW010000035.1:0-16071 GCA_964534515.1 uncultured Christensenella sp. | reverse complement strand
CCCATAACGGCATAGGTCAATACGTCATAGCCTGCAATCAGGTAGGCGGAAAGCATCAGGATGATTCTGGCGGTTTCCCCCGAAACCAAAAGGCCCGCCACCAAAAGGGCCAAGGCCAGGGGAATGCGTACCGCGCGTTTGGTTAAATCTTTTATGCTCATATGATTGCCGCTCCTACCGGTTCAGGCTGGCCTGGGGCTCAATGGTCCTGATGATGGTATCGGCCTTTTCCAGGGTTTCTTCCAGGTGCTCTTCCTTGACTTCAAGGGTCAATTTCTGGGTCAGAAAGTTGACCCTGGCGCCTGAAACGCCAGGCAGGGCGGCAATTTTGCGCTCCATTTTCGCCGCGCAGCTCGCGCAGCCCAGGTTCTTTATTTTCAGTACAGAAGTCATAATGTGCCTCCTTACATTTGAATGCCTGTTCAATTGATATTATACTTGAGCACTTGCTCAAGTGTCAATGCCTTTTGATTTCTTTACAAATCTGCAGTTTCTCTATATAATACAAGCAAATAAGCGCGTTGCGCGGCCATAGAACCCATACATAACTCATCCTTAAAAACTTAAAATTTGGCGGCCAAGCGCCGCGAGGAAAGGAAGAACGTTTTGAAAATCTATATCTGTTCGGTCTGCGGCTTTGACTATGACGAAGCAAAAGGCGACCCCGGCAGCGGCATCGCGCCGGGCACCCGCTGGGAGGATGTGCCGGAGGATTGGGTCTGCCCCATCTGCGGCGCGGACAAGTCCATGTTCAAGGCCGAGGGCGGGGAGCAGGAGAAGCCCAAGCCCATGCCTGCCGCCGTTAACAAGCCCGCTTCATCTGCGAACGAGGTTGACAGCAAGCGCAAGGCCATCCTGGCCTCCAACCTGGCCAGGGGCACGCTCAAGCAATACAAAAACGACCTCTCCGCTCATTTGACTGCCGCGGCGGATTATTTTGACGCCCAGTCCGTGCCGGAAGGCGACCTGAATACCATCAAAGACGCGCTATCAAACGACACCGGGGCGCTGTATGCCCAGGCTTTTGAAACGGCCAGAGAAGCCCATGACCGCGGCGCGCTGCGCGCGCTCACCTGGGGTGAGAAGGTATCCGGCATCCAGCAAAACCTCGTCAACCGTTATTTGAAGGATGGGGACAGCATCCTGGAAAACACCAACATCTATGTCTGTGAAGCCTGCGGCTTCATCTTCCTGGGGGACGAGGCGCCGGAAATCTGCCCGGTGTGCAAGGTGCCCCGTTTCAAGTTCAACAAGATTCAAAGGGGGGCTTAAACATGAAAGCCGTCAGAAACATCCGCCTATGCACCAAGGATTGCCTGTGCCTGTATGTCTGCCCCACCGGGGCCACCAACACCGAAAACGGCCAGATTGACGCCTCCAAATGCCTGGATGCCTGCAGGGCTTGTGTGGACGCCTGCCCCAGCGGCGCCATTGCCAAGGTACCCCTGAACTTCCCGCCCCAGCAGCCCAAGAAGCCTGAGGTGGTGGCCGCGATGAACGCCCTCATGGACAGCAAAATTGCCCAGGAGAAGGCCGCGGACGCGCTCATCCGGGACGCCAAAACGCCGGTTCAAAAACAACTGGCGCAGGCGCTGAAGATGTCCATCCGCGTTGTCGCTGAGGATGTGGCGCGGGAGAGCGGCTACATGCTGCCCCAGGGCGCGCCTTCAAAGGCGTTTCTCCAAAGCCTGCTGGACACGCCCCAGGCCGAGGGCTTCCCTAAAGACGAGGTCGCTGAAGCCTTAAAACAGTTGTAAACTTGCGTTAATCATATAAAAATCCACCCTTTTAGGGTGGATTTTGTTGCTGATGTCTTGTTTGTCAGTCCAGGTTCTCCTGCGCGTGCTCCACGCAGCCCTTGAGCATCAGATGGATGTGGTCATCGGCGATGGTGTAGAACATGTTCTTCCCATCCCGGCGGCTTTTGACCAGCTTGCTCTCCCGCAGTTTGGCTAGTTGGTGGCTCACGGCGGACACGCTCATGTCCAGAAGGTTGGCCAGGTCGCACACGCACAGTTCATGCTTATCCAGTGCGAAAAGGATACGGAAGCGGGTTTTATCGCCCATCACCTTGAAGAAATTGGCGGCTTCCTCAAACAGGCCTTCTGACAGCATCGCGCCGGCAACCTGCCTGACCGCTTCCTCATGCACCACCGTTGTCTCACAGGCGTACTTCTTGTTCATCAAAGCATCCCTTCCCTTTGGTGGCTTCATCCTATCACGCGGGCGAAATCCGGTCAAGAAAGCGGCTTACTGGCGCTTTTTATCCTTGTTTTCCTCGTCAATGATGGCCTTGTCCCAATCCTTGTCAAGCTTCCTTCTGCCGCGCACGCTGCTGGTCAGGCAAGAAATCGCGTCAAAATTGGCATGAACGCCCATGGGGGTGTTGGCGTACTTGCGCGCCATGTCAGGGTTGATGCCATAGTCATTCGCCACAGCGATGGCGTCCATGTTGGCGCCCAGGAAGACAAACTCCCAGCCCATGTTGCGCCTCTTGGTGACCAGTTCGTGAATCATCTCCCGGCTGAACCTGCGGCTGGCGTTTTCCATGCCGTCTGTAATGATGACAAAGAGCACCTTGTCCGGCCGGTAATCAATGGTGCTGCCCTGCATGACGCTGTCCACCTTTTGGATGCACCGACCCATCGCGTCAAGCAGCGCGGTGCTGCCGCCGATTACATAGTCTTTTGCGGTCAAGTCCGAGACAGCCATCAGGTCCAGGCGGTCGTGGAGCACCTCAAAGCCGTTGTCAAAGAGCACCGTGGTCAGCCGGCACTGCCCCGGCAGCTGTTTTTGTTTGTTGAGCATGGCGTTGAAGCCGCCGATGGTGTCGCTCTCCAGGCCGGACATGGAGCCGCTCTTGTCCAGGATAAAGACCAGTTCAGTGATGTTTGTCTGCATAAAACAAATCCTCCGTTCATGTGATGATTGGAGGATATCAAGAATTGTCCTATTCAAGGTCGCCTGCTAAGCGACATTTTGTCAGGTGGCTTTGCTGCCTAGAAGGCTCTGGTCGTACTTGTACAGCATATGGTTGATGCGGTCGATGTCATACTGCCCGTTTTCAATGTAATAGGCCACAATGATGTCTGCGTCAGAGCCGGAGGACAGGGCAAAACCGGCGCGGGCGAGCAGGTTTTTAGTTTCTGTAAGACTTAACTCCATCCCCACCGCCAAGGCCAGCACTGTTTCCTTGCTGGGCGCGTAGCCCTTGTTGCTCCTGATTTTGGAGAAGTGCTTCCTGTCCAGGTTGGCGCGCTTGTAAACTTCGGCGTCCTTGAAGCCTTTCGCGTCAATTATCCGCAGCAGCAGGGTGGAGAAGCTTTCATCCTTCTTTTTAATCAGTTCCTCAAGCCCCATGGGCGCTTTGGCCGTTTGGGCTGCTTTGGGCTGTGCCCTCTCCTCAGACGGGAACACGCTCATGGATTCAATTGCGTCAATTTGATGAGCGTTGAGTTCCTCGCCCAACTCAAGCGTGTCGGACCTCATGATTGCCCTGCGGAAATGCATCTCCCGGCGCCCGGATTCCAGGCGGCGGCGCAGTTCCGGGTCAACATCAAGCCTGCTCCGGTCAAACAGCACCAAAGTAACCGTGGGCTCCTCGTCATCCATCTCATTTAGTTGGGTTCTGATGGTGTTGATGGCGATGTGCAGGGCTTTATCATGCGGGTAGCCGTAGGCGCCGGAAGATATCAGGGGAAAGGCGACGCTGGAGAGATGATGCTCCTGCGCCAGGCGCAGGGCGCTTTTGTAGGCGCTGCGCAGGATGTCCTCCTCGCCCTGCCTGCCATCCCGGTAAATCGGCCCGACCGCGTGAATGACATACTTGGCCGGCAGGTTAAATCCCGGGGTGATGACGGCCTCCCCCGGTTTGATGGGGGAGAGGGTGTCGCAGGCGGCTTGCATCTGTTGTTCTCCGGCGGCTTCAAACAGTGCGCCGCAAACCCCGCCGCCCCAAAGCAGGTGGGTGTTGGCGGCGTTGACCACGGCGTCCGCCTTAAAGCTTGTCAGGTCACCCTGAACGATCTGAAATGGCATCGTCTACCCCATTAATCTCAGTCCGCTTTGAGCAGGCTTTCTGTCCAGACTTTTTCGGAGAAGCCGACCAGTACTTTTCCGTCATCAACCAATACCGGCCGGCGGACCAGCATGCCGTCGGTGGCCAGGAGGTCCAGCTGCTCCTCCTCAGTCATGTTGGGCAGCTTCGCGGTTAATTCCAATTCGCGGTACTTGTTACCGCTGGTATTGAAAAAGCGTTTGAGCGGCAGGCCGCTTTGCTTGTGCCATTTGGCCAGCTCTTCCCGGGTTGGGTTTTCTGTTCGGATGTCCCGCTCCGTGTAGTCAAAGCCGTGCAGCTTCAAAAAGGTGCGTGCCTTGTCGCAGGTGGTGCAGGTTGGATGGCAGATAAACAGCATTTGCTTCACTCCTTATCATTTCTCTGTGTTGATTGTACCAAAGCCCTGCCCCCGACACAAACAAAAAGCGCTTCCTTAGGGAAGCGCATAGGGATAACAACTTTAGTCCTTGTAGGCAATCAGCTCAATCTCAACCAGCGCGTTCTTGGGCAGGCCTTTGACCGCCATGGTGGAGCGGGCGGGCTTGCTCACAAAGTGCTCACCGTACACCGCGTTGAAGTCCGCGAAATAGGACATGTCCGCCAAAAAGCAGGTGGTTTTGATGACCTTGTCAAAGGAGGAACCCGCGGCTTCCAGCACCGCGCCCAGGTTTTTGATGACCTGCGCGGTTTGTTCCTTAATACCGCCTTCCACCAATTCACCGGTCTTGGGGTCCACCGGGGTCTGGCCGGAGAGGAAGAGCAGCTTGTCCAGGGACATGGCGGCTGAATAGGGGCCAAGGGCGGCTGGGGCTTTTGGCGCGACAACAGGTTTCATCTCATGCTTCATTGGATGACCTCACTTTCTTGTTCAATTGGATGTACCTATCATAGCACCGCGGCAAATATTCTTCAAGAATCCGCTCAAATTCAAAGGAGGAAGCGCACCCGCGTGCCCTTGTCTTCCTCGCTTTCAAGGATGAGCCTGATGTTGTGCCGCCTGGCGATTTCACGGGCGATGGCCAGCCCCAGGCCGCTGCCCTCTCTATTTTCCTCCGTTCTGGCCTTGCGGAAGCGGTCAAACAGGTGAGGCAGCTCCTCAGGTTTGATGCCGGGGCCATCATCGGTGATGGTGATGCCTTCCTTGTCCATTTTCACCCGGATGTCGCTGCCGGGTTTTGAAAACTTGATGGCGTTGTCCAGCGGGATGAGCAGCATTTGTCGTAAGCGCGCGTAGTCCCCGGTGTAGGGGAGAGGGGCAGAGGGGACATCCTCAATGATTCGGATGCCTTTTTTGTCGGCCAATCGCTCAGCGCTGTGCAGAGCGTCCTTTAGGACATCATTGAGGACCAGTTCTTTTCTCTCAATCGGGAAATCCGCGTTTTGCAGCCTGGCCAGGTCCATCAGGTCATTGACCAAGACGGAAAGGCCGCGGGTGTCCTTGAGCATCTGCTCATGGTATTCCTTCACATCCTCCGGCTTTGTCACCACACCGTCATTGAGCGCTTCCAGGGAGGTTGACAGCACGGTGACCGGCGTGCGCAGCTCATGGGAGATGCTGGCCAGGAAATCGTTCCGCCGCTGCTCTTCCAGCTCCTTTTGCTCCCTGGCGTCCTTCAAATCCCGGGCCAGCGTGTCAACCGAGCCTGCCAGTTCACCGATTTCATCCGCTTGATGTACCCCGGTTCTGGCTTCATAGTCCCCCCGGCTTAATTGACCGGCCACGGTTTGAATGCGCCTGATGGGCTTGGTCAAGGTGAAAGATAAAAGGATGGTGGGCATGGCTGCCAGCAGCAGGGCAATGGCGCCTGACATGAGCAGGATGTTCTGGCCCTGTTTTGTCGCCTCCGTGATGCCGGAGACCGCGTCATGCAGCAGCAGTGCGCCTTTGACCTCGCTGCCCGCGTAGATCGGTACGCCCAGGGTCAAAGTCGGCGCGCCAAGGAGGTCTGAAAAGCCCTCAGAATAGGGGGTTTCGCCCTCGAACACCGCGCGCACCAGGCGCTCCGCGTCCGGAGGCAGATTCGTGTAGGTCAGTGTCCTGCCGCGCATCATGCCGCCGGAGAGAAACTCCAGGTTCTCATTCAGCACCCAGATGTCGTCATCCGCCTGGGTCAACGCCCGGACAAAGGCGGTGTAATTCATGCCCTGGCTGCCCATTTTGGGTCCGCCGCCCTGAGCGGGGCCTTCCAGCATGCCCTGCAGCGTCCGGGACAACCCTTGGGCCCGGCTTAGCATCTCGGCTTTCTTGTTGTCAAGCACCGCCTTGGTAAAGAGTGCCTTGAACAGAA
Source organism: uncultured Christensenella sp. (assembly GCA_964534515.1). Taxonomy (GTDB): domain Bacteria; phylum Bacillota; class Clostridia; order Christensenellales; family Aristaeellaceae; genus UBA6115. The sequence continues at coordinate 9,726 of CAZHPW010000035.1, read as the reverse complement.
GCCCGCTGATGAGGGCAAAGACCAGGAGGGCTGCCGCTAAATAGGCCAATAGCTTTAAGGCGATTTTATTTTTCATCCGCTGTGGCCTCCAGTTTGTAGCCAACACCCCAGATGGTCTTGATATCAAAACCCAGGGGCTCATGCGCCTCCAATTTGGCCCGCAGGCGCTTAATGTGGGTGTCCACCGTGCGGTTATCCCCCTCATAGTCATAGCCCCAGAGGCTGGACAGCAAATTGTCCCTGGTAAAGACCTTGCCGGGGTGGGAGGCCAGGGTAAAGAGAATGTCCACTTCCTTCTTGGTCAGCAGAACGGGTTTGTCCTTCACCTTGACCTCGTAGCTGTCCATGTCCACCCGGGCGTTTCCGACGCTTAAAACCTTTTTATCGCTCTGGCCGGGGTTTGCCCGGCGCAGCACCGCCCGGAGCCTGGCCATCAGCTCATTGGGGGAGAAGGGCTTGACGATGTAGTCATCCGCCCCGATGTCCAGCCCCATGATGCGCTCAAAGTCCTCGCCCCTGGCGGTCACCATGATGACGGGCACCGTGGAAACGCTTCTGATTTCGCGGCACACGGCAAAGCCATCCAGTTTGGGCATCATCACGTCAAGCAGCACGGCCTCAGGATTGACGCGCTTGAACACATCCAGCGCCTCCTGGCCATCCGCCGCGTAGTGGGGTGTGTGCCCTTCTTTTTTCAGGTATTCCATGATGACCGCGGCAATTTGCCGGTTGTCATCCGCGACCAGAATGTCCGCCATGCCGGCCTCCAGTTTGTTCGTTCTGATTTGCTTGCATCATATCACAAAAGCCGCTCGGAAATTAAACAAAGGCGCTCACTCGCGCCTTTGTTGTTGCTTTACTCAGCGGGGACGGCGGCCGGGCATTCCGCCCCTGCCGGGCCGGCCGGTGGTGTCTTCATAATAATCGCACACGCCGTCTTTGTTCTCATCCACATAGTTGGGGTTGCCAGGCTGGTTGCGGTTCATGCCGCCGGGGATGCCTTCTGCAAAATGGTCGCACACACCGTCTTTGTTCTCATCCACATAGTTGGGGTTGCCAGGCTGATTGCGGTTCATCCAGCCATGTCCAAAGGCTTGGCCTTGGGTACCGCGTCCTGCGCCCTGGGCTCCTCTGCCGCGGCCTTGCGCCATTCTGCCGCCCCTCATGCGCCCCCGCGTCCACTCCCCCTGCGCTCTTTCGCAGTTGTCGCATACGCCGTCTTCATTGGCGTCCACATAGTTCGCTTCGCAATTGTCGCATACGCCGTCCTCATTGATGTCACTGTAGTTCTGACCGGTGGTGCCATTGTTACCCATCCGGCCGCGGCCGCGTTGCCAAGCATAGGGGGTGGTTTGCTCAGCCGGGGTCACTTCCGGGGTCTCCTGGGGTTCAGACTCGGCCAGACCAAAAACCGGCAGCGTCAGCAGAAGCATCAGGACCAGTATCAGGGACATTTTTTTCATCGTTCTTTCTCCTTGAAGTTTTGTCGGCATTTTCCGCCGCACCCGTAGCATAGAGGGGGTCTGTGTCAAAAATGTGTCATCTTCAAGGAGTTTTGGTGTTTTTTATTATTACCTAAGTCTGTTGGTTTTCAGGGCATTTCAAAGCGCACACAGCTTTCCGGGTAGACAAAGACGCCAAAATCCGTCTGGTCGCCGTTGCGGATGCGCGTCAAGACAAACTGCCCCTGCTCATCAAAGCGGCCTTCCTCAACCCGGTGGTACTCCAGGTAGTGCTCCGGCAGCGTGTGCAGGCGGTCTTCCTTCAAGTCATTCATGGCGCGCTTTTTGCGCATTTTCAAGGTATATCCGCAGCCCAGGGCGACAAATTCCTTTTGCCCCGTCTGGATGACCAGGCCGCAGCCGCGGCCCTGCCTGGCGTTTTGCTGCATGTGCCGGAAATCACCCTTGCGCTCATAAGGGTGGAAGGACGCCATGGCAGAGTAGCCGTCAAACTCCAGCATCTGATAGGTGGCAAACTCCTCCTGGTACACGGCCTGCACGCTCAAAAACCGCTCCGGATGAAGAAGGAGCGGCAGGGCCGTGCCCAATGCCCTGATGCTGTCCACAATGGGCAGCGCGTCCTTGATAAACGCGCCTCCCTCATCCACCATGCTTTCCAGGCCGAAGACATGCACGCCCTTTAGGCTATGTTTGGCGATGGCCTCAAACACATTCATCGCGCTGGGCTCGCCCCACCCGGTCTCCGGGAAAAAGAGGGGGTTGTCCTGTCTGGCGTAGGTGTCCATCACTTTCCGGTAAAAGGAGCGGGCGGACATATACATGTCCGGGCAGAGGAAGGCCAGGTCCGGCGCGGCCCATTTCCAGATGGCCAGGTTCTTCATCACCACGCCGCCCGCGGGGTAGTCATGCCCGGCCACGTCAAAGCCCTGGCCGTCCAGCCAGGCGTTGGTGTAAAAGGGCACATCCAGGATGCCCTTCCCGATTTGGGTCAGGTGCTGCACATACCGGGCGTAGTTGTAAGCGGAAAAGGCTTCCGCCCCGTAGCGGCCCAAAACAGTTTGCCAATCGCCCTTTTCAGGGCTGCCGCAGGCCTGCCAGGCTCTTTTGATGTATTCATCCTCGCCCGCTTCGCGCAGGCCTTTGATAACACTCTCAGGCACCTGGGCGTAAAACAGTTCCTCGGCTTGTTCGCCGTAATCCCGGCTAGTCTCCGCAATCATGCCCAGCTCGTTTTCAACCTGCACCGCGATGACGGTTTCGTCCTCTTTGTTTTCCTTGATGGTTTCCATCAGCTTTTGAAAGGCCGCGCTCTCTATTTGCAGCGTGGCCTCGCACAGGGGTGAGAGGTTGGCAATCTCAACGCCCTCACGGTTGCGGATACGCAAAAACCGCTCCCTGTCCGCACGCACCCAGTGCGGCGCGTACTTGCTGTGTCCGTTTTTCCAGCTGCCAAACCAAATCAGGTGGAGGGCGTAGTTTCGCTCCCGGCAGGCTGAGATGATGTCCCTTACAATGCCGGTGTCATACTGCCCTTCCTCAGGTTCAAATCGTTCCCAGGACACCGGGATGGCCACTGCGTTTAGGGGAAGTTTCGCGCAGACTTCAAAAAAAGGTGCTAGCTCATTAAGGGAATAGCCGCTGGAATTGTGGCACTGCGCGCCCAGGGAAAAGATGGGGCGGCCATGGCGGGTAAATCCGGTGTGTGCTGACATCTTTTTGTCCTCCCTTGTTCTTAATGGTGCCTGTTATTTTTGCCGCTTCTTCTCATCCAGGCGGCGCAGAAAGTCAGCCGCCAGCTGCTCCGGGTTTTCCGGCTGGCCGTAGGCCAAAAGGCGAATCGCGGGCTTGGTCTTGCCGTGGTAATCGCTGCCGCAGGTGATGATGAGCCGGTGCTCCCGCGCTCTCTCCAGCCAGAAGGCTGCCATTTCCGCTGTATGGTAACTGCTGTATACCTCCAGCCCGTCCAGCCCCAACGCAACAATCCCGGGCAGCAGATGCTCCCTGCCCTTTAGGTTGTTGCCCGGGTGCGCCAATACCGCCAGGCCGCCATTGTTGTGGATGATAGCAATGACGTCCTCCATCTTTGGGAAGACCGTGTGCGCGTAGCAGGGCTTGCCCTGGGCGTAAAAATCCCAGTAGAAATTGACATGCGGGTTGATTGAGCGCGTTCCGTCCTCACGGTAGGGCAGCAGCAGGGGATGCTCCTTGTATGCTTCCTTGCCAAGCAGGACTTCGGCAAACATCTCACCCGTCCAGGTCTGGGGCCAATGGCTGTCATCCGCCAGCGCCTTGAGTTCTTCCTCCTGGATGTCAAAGCCCATTTCCCTGGTCTTTTTCAGCTTCAAGAGAGAGGCGTCCATCTCCTGGGCTTTCAAGTCCTGCTCTATCTTGACAAAATCCGGGCTCTTATCATCAATGCCATAGCCCAGCACATGAAAGTTAAAGCCTTCAAAGGTGCAGTCTACCTCAATGCCGGGCACATAGCGGATGCCCAGCTTTTGGGCTTCTTCCCGCGCTTCCTGATTGGCCTCGGCGCAGTTGTGGTCGGTGACGGCCATGACGGTGACGCCCGCCTTGTGACACTGCTCCACCAGGCTCTTGGGGGTAAACTGGCCGTCGTCGCTGAAACGGCTGTGCATATGCAGGTCTATCATAAAAACCTCCTTGGTTTCACAATTCGCAAAAAGCATAGCATGAAACGGGGCACAAGTCACATCATTCGCCTTGAATTGCCGTTTCACCTTCGCGGCCGGTTGACTTGGCCGGATAAAAAGGCAAGTGAGCAGAATACACATGCGTCAAAACAGCATTTCTTTTGTGAACTCAGCGGCTCAGGCGGCGAGGCTGCGTTTTCCGCATCATGTTCTAACCATGTTTAATATGGACAAATCCTCGCGATATGTACTAAAATACGCGAATCCGGGACAAGTTGTTTCACGATGAATTGGGTTTTTCGTGTATCTTGACCTCAGTTCCAGGTTCATTACGCCAGGCAGACCGGTTTGCCGATAGGAGTGGGAAGATGTTGAAGCTGCGCAAGGGACTTGTCACAGGCCTGTTAATCCTGCTGGTGTTCACCCTCGCCCTGCCTTCCGCCGGGGCGCTGACGGTCAACACCCGCTTTGACGCGGGCAAGCAGATTACCTGGCCTTTGGAGTACAAGGACGATTTTTTTGTAAGGAGCGGCAAAACCTATCATCAGGATACCGCCCTGTTGTCCCTGGGCCTGGCGCTGTCCGCCTTCCGCGCCAAGGAGCAGGACTTATCGCACAAGGCCAGCAATGTCATTCAATACCTGACGGACATGGGCTTTTCCGACATCAGTTTAACCCAGTTTGATATTGAGCCCACAGTCAAGACCATCGCCACGGCCATCGCGCGCAAGACCATCACAAGCCCAAACGGGGATTTTCAGGTCATCGCGGTCGCGGTCAGCGGCGGGGGCTACCAGGATGAGTGGAAGAGCAATTTTTCTGTCGGCAACGGCCTGCACCACGAGGGATTTGACCAGGCAGCCAGGCAGGTGGTGGACAGGATTTTGGCTTACATTAAGGCCCACAGCGTCAAGGATGCCCGCGTTTGGATGTCCGGCTACAGCCGCGCCGCCGCGACCGCGAACCGCGCCGCCGCCCTGCTTTTGGAGCGCCGCGTCGTCAAGTCGGACAACCTCTTTGCCTATACCTTTGCCACGCCCAACAACACTAAACAGCAAAACGCCGCGGATTTTCCTTCTATTTTTAACGTGGTCGGCTCCTTTGACCCCGTGCCCATGGTGCCTTTTGCCGACTGGGGTTTCACCCGCTACGGACAGACCTTTTTCCTGCCCGCCGCTGAAATCAACAGCGATTACAACCGCCGCGCCGAGCCTGTGCGCCTGGTCTACTCCGGGATGACGGGCACGGAGTATTGGAGCAACAGCAGTTCAAACGCCGTGCTTCAAAAGGTGCTAGGCGCGATGTCCGAATCCATTCCCGACACCAAGACCTACCAGTCAAACCTCCAGGGCTATATGCTAAACCTCTGGACCAACCGCAAAAATCCGCTCCAGGCGCTGGTCACCACCGCCCAGGAAATCGTCAAGGCCCCCGATTTCCGCACCACCATGAAAGACCTGGGTGACAAGATGCTGACCATTTTTTCCAGCGTCACCCAGGAAAAAATCATGCAGGAATCCGGCATGCTCAAGGACGAATGGCGAAATGACGGCGGCGTGACGGACAACCTGGTGCATGAGCACATGCCCACGGTTTACCTGTCCTGGATGAGCGCCTATCAGACGGGGGAAGGGCTCTTTACCCCGGCCGCGGCCTACCGCGAGGTGCGCGTAAAGAATCCAGGTCGCATCCAGGTCATCGACAAAAACGGCTCCCTGGCCGCCAATTATGACGGCCATTACAGAACCGCGCAGAACAAAAGCCGCCTGCCCATGGCGATGTCGGGGGATGAACTGGTCATCACCGTGCCCTCTGACGCCTGGTACCAGGTGGTTATCCAGCGCGGCGAGGGCATGGCGACCGGTTTCCGCATCCGCGAGGGCGTGGCGGGCCGCACCCGCATGCAAAGCTTCCAGGCCAAGGAGGGCATCCTCCAATCCGCCCAGACCTTCTCCCTGGAGCTGCCCACCCAGGAGACCTGGCAGCAAAGCAGCTACCTGCTCAAATGGGAAGGCGGGCAGGCGGTCTTGCAGCAGGTGCCCACCGAGTCCAGCCTCAGCCAGATGGAGATGGACAGCGGCGCGCGTGATTTCTTAAGCCAGAACATCCGCACGGCCATCCTGGTGCTGGTAGCGGTTGTGATTCAGATTGTGTTCTACCTCTTTGTGCTCTTCCGAGCCGGGCGCAGCGCCGGGCACAACCGCAAACTGCGCAGGACGGGGGAATATCAGGTGTTTAGGGAGCACAGGCTGGTCCGCAACCCGGGCAAGAAGCCGGTGACCCGGCTCAAAATTCTATCCCTGCTCTTGTGCTTGGTGGCGCTTGCCGCCATCGCGGGCTTTGTCCTGCTCTTCCTGGTCTGGCGCAGTGAGTTCGCGGCGCTGGAGCGCACGATGATTTTCTGGTACGGCACGCTCTACCTGCTGCCCTTCTCGCTGGTCATGCTCTTTTCCGGCCTGCCCTCTTTGTTTACCGGCCTGTACGGAATTTTCTGGCGCGGGGGAACCTACCGCCTCAAGTCGGTCCGTATCTATGCCATCCCAGCGCTCCTTTTTGCCGCGCTGCAGCTGTTTTTGAACCTCACCGACATCAACAACCCGCCCAACATCCTGGTGGTTGCCCTGTCCGTAGCGCAAATTTTGCTGCTGCTGGCGGTCTTGCTCACCTACCGCGCCTGCATGAAGCAGGAGGTCGGCCAGGGAAAGGCGAAGGTTGCCGAGCCAAGTCTGCCGGAACCCGAGGCGGACGCGGCCAACTAAAACCTCACATAAATCAACAGCCGGGGCATCCGCTTTGGAGCCCCGGCTGTATTTGTTTTACTGATTGTGTTTATTGCGCTTTTGACTTGAGCCTGATGGGGATAAAGGTCTCCATCACCGCGTAGCGCTGCGCCCGGATGACCTCCCTTGGCATGATGATGTGCCCCATCGCGTAATGATTGGGCCTCTCGTCGGTCTCAAACAGCCCGCTGACTTTCAGGTAGTTCATGGCCTCCTGATAGAGCCGGTTGGCCTCGTCCTCATCTCCGTCCCGGTAGTGGTAGCACAGGTACAGCCCGCCTTCAAAGTCAACCCGCTCATACCCGCCGTCATCCATGCCCTCAGCCAGCGCCCACCACCAGACCAGACCCTTTTGTAACGGGTCATAAAACAAGAAATCCCGCGGCATGAAGCTGTCCTGCGGCTCTGGTTTGATGGCAGAAAAATACGCGTCAAATTTGCCCAGGATGCCGTCTTCACCAAAGTTAATCTGTCTGTCCACGCCGGAAGAAACCGCCGTAAACGGAGGCAATTCGATGATTCGGTAAACCATGCTTCCACCATCCTCCATCAGTTACTCATTAAATATTGTTTAGACAGTTAAAGAATACACTGTTCTTGCCAGGCTTAATAGCCTGCTGAACACAGCCCTCTTTATGCTGTCCTGCTGCCAATTTCTATCAGGTTGCCTTCCGGGTCCGCCACGTAAAAATTGCGGATGCCAAAGTCAAAGGTCTGAGGCGCGCCGGTCGGAAAGCGCACATCCAGTTTGGCCAGGCGCTCATACTCCCTGTCCACATCTGTATAACTGGGCAGCCAAAGGGCGATTTCAAAAGTCTGGTTGATGCCTTGGGGCGGTTGATACACTTCCCCAATCGCCTCAACAAACGCCTTCCGGCTGTACATGAACAGCGCCAATTCTCCGCTCCCGGTCTCAAAGGCGGCAAAATTCCCGCCGTCCCAATCCGTGGCAAGCCCCAGCACATCCCTGTAAAAGGGCACCAGGACCTCCATCTCCCCAGCGTAAACGCATACGCCGATTTTAATATCTCTTCCGTTCATTGCGTATCTCCTAACCCTTCAGAAAAATAGTACATTGAATAAATAGAAAATGTATTCTGTATGATTTCATTATAGCCCATGCCATATATCCCCGTCTCCCTCGTCCTCCCCCGTCGTAGCCCGTGAAAAGCCTGCTTTTCACGGAAGAGGCGGAGCGGCGGAACGCTGCGAGAGAGGCCTTTTGAAAAAAGGCGTCGCGAGCTAAGTGTAGCCCGCGACGCCGTGGTGCCGGAAACCGGACTCGAACCGGTACAGCCATAGGCCGGGGGATTTTAAGTCCCCTGCGTCTGCCATTCCGCCACTCCGGCAAGAGTGTGCCTTGACATGATAGAATTATCATGCTTTTTTGTCAAATACTTTATCACTGGATGGTTGAACATAAGGGTCAAGCAACATGAAAACTGGCAGTCTGTCCAAATCCGCGTATTCACATGAAAAATAATGAACAAATCATGTCTTTGGACTGGTATTTTACTCAGGGAAGTTGTATACTTCCTAAGGTTTATTATGATAGGGAGGTATCGATATGCAACTGGGAACCACTGCTGTGTATGTCATCGCGCTGATGACAGTTCTTCTTGCGATTATCTACGCGATTTATCTGGTCGTGTGGGTGAAGAAGCAGAAGAACGAGAACAAGACCATTGAGCGCATCGCCGGTCTCATCCGCGACGGCGCCAACACCTTTATGCGCAAGGAATACGGCATTCTGGCCGCCTTTGCCGGTGTTGTGGCCGTGCTCATCTTCCTCTTCCTGCCCAAGCCGGTCTGGCAGGGCGGCGTTGAAAAGAACCTGACCATGGCGATTGCCTACATCGCGGGCACCATCTTCTCCGCCATCGCCGGCAAAATCGGCATCATGGTGGCGGCGCTGGCCAACGCGCGCTGTGCGGAAGCGGCCACCCACGGCATCAAGCCTTCCTTCCTGATTGGTTTCCGCGGCGGCGCCGTCATGGGATTGATGGTGGTTGGTTCTTGCCTGCTGGGCGTGATGGGCATTTTGTACTTCACCAATGACGCTTCCATGCTCCTGGGCTTCTCCTTTGGCGCCAGCTCCCTGGCCCTGTTTGCCAAAGCGGGCGGCGGCATCTTCACCAAGACCGACGACGTCTCCGCTGACCTGGCGGGCAAGGTTGAATTGGGCATCCCCGAGGATGACCCCCGCAACCCCGCCGTTATCGCCGACAACGTGGGCGACAACGTGGGCGACGTGGCCGGCATGGGCGCTGACCTGTTTGACTCCAACATCGCTTCCATGACCGCGGCGCTCGTCATGGCCACCGCCATTGACGGCAAAATCCTGGGCGCCCGCTCCGTGATGGTTATCGTGTACGCGGCCCTGGGCCTGCTGTCCTCCATCATCGGTATCTTCACCGCCAAAATCGGCGAGCATGGCAGCCCCACCAAGGCGCTGAACAACTCCACTTACGTCACCACCGGTATCTTCCTGGTGCTGACGGCGCTGGCCACCCTGGTGTTTGACGGCTTCTCCTGGCGCGTCTGGGCCGCCTCCGCTGTTGGTCTCTTCGTCGGTGTTATCATCGGCCTGGCCACCAACTACTTCACCGATGACAACGCCCCCATCGTCAAGAAGGTCGCCCACGCTTCCAAGTCCGGCCCGGCCTTCACCATCCTCTCCGGCGTGTCCTACGGCTTCATGTCCGTGCTGCCGGCCATGGTTGGCATCGCGGTCTCTGCGATGATTGCCTACAAGCTGGGCGCGCTGCTGGCCCCCACCCCTGAATTGACCGTGCAGTACGCGATGTACGGCATCTCCATGGCGGCGGT
>CAZHPW010000034.1:0-22284 GCA_964534515.1 uncultured Christensenella sp. | reverse complement strand
TGGACGCGACCCAGGGTGTTGAGGCGCAGACCCTGGCCAATGTCTATTTGGCTTTGGAGCACGACCTTGAGACCATTCCGGTCATCAACAAGATTGACCTGCCAAGCGCCCAGCCCGATGTCGCCAAGAAGGAAATTGAGGATTTGATTGGCCTGTCAGCTGAGGACGCGCCTTTGGTGTCCGCCAAGGTGGGCATTGGCATTGAGGATGTCCTGGAAGCCATCGTTACCCGCGTGCCGCCGCCCGTGGGCGACCCGGAAGCGCCGCTTCAGGCGCTGGTTTTTGACGCGATGTACGACAACTACCGCGGCGCCATCTGTTATGTGCGCGTGGTCAATGGTGAGTTGACCCCGGGCATGCGCATGCGCATGATGCAGACCGGCGCGGAGTTTGATGTGGTGGAGGTCGGCCGGTTGACCCCACGCTTTGTCCCTTGTGACAAATTGTCCGCGGGTGATGTGGGCTATGTCAGCGCGTCCATCAAGGAAGTCCGTGAAACCAGGGTAGGTGACACCATCACCAACGCCCTTGAACCGGCAGCCCAGCCTTTGCCCGGCTACAAGCAGGCTGTTCCCATGGTGTTCTGCGGTATCTATCCGGCTGATGGCGCGGATTACCCCGCGCTACGCGACGCACTTGAAAAATTGCGCATGAATGACGCCTCCTTGACCTTTGAACCTGAGACCAGCATGGCTTTGGGCTATGGCTACCGCTGCGGCTTCCTGGGCTTGTTGCATATGGAAATCATTCAGGAGCGTTTGGAGCGCGAGTTTGACCTGGGACTGATTACCACGGTGCCCAACGTTGTCTATGAGATTATCAAAACCAACGGTGAGGTACTGGACATTGACAACCCCAGTAACCTGCCGGATGTTAGCGTGATTGAATTGATGAAAGAGCCTTTTGTACTGGCGACCATCTTCACCCCGCAGGAATACGTGGGCACGCTGATGGAACTGTGCCGGGACAAGCGCGGTATTTTTAAGGACATGCAGTATGAGGGTTCCCGCGTGAAGCTCACCTATGACATGCCTTTAAATGAGGTCATCTATGACTTCTTTGACCAGTTGAAGAGCCGCAGCCGCGGTTATGCGTCCCTTGATTATGAGCTCACGGGCTATCAGGACAGTGATCTTGTCAAATTGGACTTCCTCCTAAACGGTGAGATCTGCGATGCTTTTACGATGATCGTCCACCGTGACAAAGCCTACGGCCGCGCCCGCAACATCGCCGAAAAACTCAAGGACGTCATCCCGCGCCAGCAGTTTGAGATTCCCATCCAAGGCGCGATTGGCGGCAAAATCATCGCCCGTGAAACAGTCAAGGCGGTCCGTAAAGACGTTTTGGCCAAGTGCTACGGCGGTGACATCACCCGTAAGAAGAAGCTGCTTGAAAAGCAGAAGGAAGGCAAGAAGCGCATGCGCAAATTCGGCAGCGTTGAGTTGCCCAGCGAAGCCTTCATCGCCGTGCTGAAAATGGGTGATGAATGACACCTTATCATCAGGAGATTCAGCCTAAATGAAATGCCCAGCCTGCGGCCAATGGAACAGGGATAGTTTTCCGCGCTGCTTCAAGTGCGGTGAGCCCCTGAACCAAAAAGCCGCGAGAACCATAAAACCCGCTGAGGAGCTGGACAAGACCGCGCCTCTGCCGGCTGACCTGCCCCAAGTCATCCAGATTGATGAGTTTGGCAATGAGACCGTCAGGGGGGATAAGCGCGACAAGCTTGCCCAGGAGATGCTGTCCCTGCATGAGCGCAAACGCATCGGTGAAGTCAAACAAAAGCAATTGCGCTCCAGAGGCGCTCAGCGCGGCTTTGCGCCGTCCGGCACCCAGGTATCCTCCTCTTCCAGGCGCAGCCGCTTTTTTGCTGACCCGCAGGATGAGCGCAGGCAGAAAGAAAAGCTGTTGGGTGAGGAAAGCCAGGTGGACTATGATGGCTTTGTTGAGCAGCCCACCTATTACGCCATCGCGGGGGATGACATCAACTTCACTCAGCGGGCCAGCATCGGCAGCACCGGCAGCATGCCCCTGCCCTTGCCCCAGAAAAAGCGCAAGCGCTTCATCAGCCGGATGCGCATCCTGCCTTATATCGCGGTTGGTTTGATTGTCGCGGCGTCTCTCTTCGCTGTTTATCAGTTTGTGGTTTCGCCTATCATCAAACAGCGCGCGGAGAGCAGCGTGGTGCCCCAGCCAATCATTTCAGCTTCCATTCTGGATGACATGGCGGCGCACACCATCTCCATCCCGGCACCTGAAGGCGCGCAGATTTATATAAAAGAGCTCCGCAAAAGCTACATCGTAACCGGCGGTTACGCCACGCTTCAGGTCGCCGACTATTTCTGGTATGAGCTCATTGAGCCCCTGACCCAGGCCAGCATGGATGTGGAATTAACCCCTTATATCAGGACCAGTTCCGGTGAGCAAAAACAGATGGATACCGTCAAGTACACCATCGATATCCCGCTCTCACCCATCACCTTGATTAACCCGGACGTGAACCGCTTGGAAGTCAGTACGCCGGTTTACAACGTGCGCTTCCACGTGATGCAAAACAGCAAGGTGTTCATCAACGGGGAGGATTTCTCCTCCTTTGTGAACACGCAAAACGGCTTTATCAGCTACAACGCGGCTGTCCAGCCGGTTGGTGATAACGTCATCAACATCACCGTGCGCAGCCAGTATTACAGGGAGAACTCCGTTACCATCAATATCTTCCGCGCCATTCAGGACATCCCGCTGGACTTGGCCAGTACCCTGGATGATGAGAGCTCATCTGACTCCATGTCCATCAGCGCCACCACCAGGGCCGGCGCTACCATTACGGTTTTGAGCCCGCACAAGGATTTGGATACCTCCCTGCTCAACAGCACCGGCGTCTTTAGTTTCAAGGCCGTTTTCTCCAAAATCGGCATCAACACGGTCGAAATCCGCGCGGACTTCCCGGACAGGAACCCCACCATCGTCAAATATGACGTGTATTATCTGCCCAACCCTGACATCTATACCAGAAAAGCCTGGGCGCTGGATTCCTGGGGGTACCCGGACCTATTGGCCAACATGAACACCAGGATAGCCAACACGCAGATTTATGAGTTCACCGGTCCTGTCAAGGAAATCATCAGCGGACGCCCACAACTGGTCATCTTTGATTCCTCAGACGGCAGCGGCAGTGAAAAGCTGGTGATGGTGGAGAATCAGACCAAAACCGAATGGAAACTGGGGGAGAGGTACCGCATCTTTGCCGATGCCTATGGCATGTACGGCAATATTCCGCGCCTCATCGCCCGCTACACCTATACGCCCAAGGCGGCCAAGTGACGAGAATCCATAAATTATGCCTTGATATTTCGTTAAATAAATGCTAACATCCAAATGTTGATTTTACTGAGGGGGATTTCCGAATGACTTCTGTCCAGATTATTGTTACCGTTTTGATGCTGATCGCGTCCCTGGCGCTGATTATTTCCGTTCTGCTGCAAAAGGGCGATGCTGATGGCATCAGCGCGCTTGCCGGCGGCAGCAGCACCAACAGCTTCTTTGACAAGAACAAGACCAAGACGCTGGAAGGCCGCCTGGCCATGCTTACCAAGGGCAGCGCTGTCGCTTTTGTGGTACTTGGACTGGTTCTGATTTTCGTCTAAAATGGTTTGACATCAAAAGCTGACGCCATGCGCCGGCTTTTTTAATTTAGTAAGCAGGTTGTTGCAGTGATTATTTTGGATATTGCCCATGTCGTGAAGTCCTTTGGCATTGATGAGGTGCTCAAGGATGTTTCTTTCAGTTTGAATTCCGGCGACCGCATTGGTCTGGTCGGAAGCAATGGAAGCGGCAAGACAACCCTGCTGAAAATCCTCAATGGTGAATTGGCTGCTGACGAGGGCATCATCAGCCTTGCCAAAGGCATCAAAATCGGCTACCTGACCCAGGTGCTTCATCCAAACCCGGGCATCAGCGTGATTGACCTGGCCAGGGAAGCATTCAGTGACCTGACCAACCTGGAATTAAAGATGCGCCATCTTGAAACCAGGATGGGGCAGCCTGAGGAAGCTGACAACCTGGATGCCATCATGCGGGAATACGCGCGGCTGACTGAGCAGTTTGAGCGGGATGGCGGCTATGAGACCGCTTCCCAGGTTCAAGGCGTTTTGAGCGGTTTGGGATTTACGCGAGAGCAGTTTAATCAGAGCGCTGAAACCTTATCAGGCGGTGAACTGACCCGCCTGGGCTTGGCGCGGCTTTTGCTGACCAAACCCGACTTGCTTCTTTTGGACGAGCCCACAAACCACCTGGATATGGATGCCTTGACCTGGCTGGAAAGCTATCTCTCAACCTATACCGGTACCATTATCCTGGTTTCCCATGACCGTTACTTTTTAAATGCTGTATGCAACCGGATGGCTGAGTTGATTTTTGGTACCGTTGAACTTTACAACGGCAACTACACCGCCTACCTTTCTCAAAGGGAGGAGCGCTTGACCGCCAGGAACAAAGCCTGGCTGCTGCAGCAAAAAGAAATCATGCGCCAGCGGGCCATCATTGCCCGCTTCAGGAGCTTTAACCGCGAAAAATCCATCAAGGCGGCTGAAAGCCGTGAAAAAGCGCTTGAAAGAATGGAGATACTGGACCGTCCACAGGAAGAAAAGCATCTTGCCTTCCGTTTTGAAGCCAAGCGCTTGATTGGAGACATTGCCATCATCGGTGAGGATTTGCAGAAGTCCTTTGGCAGCCGCACCCTGTTTAGCGACATTGATTTGGATATCCGGGGCGGAGACAGGGTTGCTTTGATTGGCCCCAACGGCATCGGGAAGACCACCTTGCTGCGCTGTATTATGAACCCGGAAGAGCTGGACCATGGCAAGGTGACTTTCGGCCCCAAGGTGCAGGTGGGCTATTTTGACCAGCGTCAACTGGGCTTAAACCCTGAGAATGATATTTTAAATGAGGTCTGGGATGCCTTCCCGCATTTGAATCAAAGTCAAATCAGGGGCGCCCTGGGGCTCTTCCTGTTTTCCGGGGATGATGTGTTTACGCCTGTTTCCTTGCTGTCCGGCGGTGAGAAAAGCAGGGTCAACCTGGTCAAGCTGATGCTTCGCCGGGATAACCTCTTGATTTTGGACGAACCTACCAACCACCTGGACGCGGAGAGCAGGGAAGCACTTGAAAAAGCCCTGGAGTCCTATGAAGGCACCATCCTGGCCGTATCACATGACCGTTACTTCATCAACCGCTTCGCAAACCGGCTCTTTATTCTCAGCGCCGAAGGGCTGACAGTCTTTGAAGGCAATTACGATGAGTACCAGGCGTATCTGGCAAAAGAAAGCCAGGCATGGCTTGACAGCGCGAATGAGAAGACCAGAACGGAGCTGGCGAAAGAACGAAGGGCTGACCGGCTTGTTCTTGAACGGCAAAAACTGCTAAAAGACGCGCTCATCAAGGCTGAAACCGAAGCGCACCAGGCGGAAATTCTGTACAATGAAGCTGTCGCCTTGCAGGCTGACCCCAGCATCTATCAGGATCCCGAGAAGGCTGCTAAACAGGCTAGCCTGTGCAAACAACTGCAGATAAAAACGGAGCGCCTCTTTCAAAGATGGGTGGACGCCGAGAAAAAACTGGATGAATTTCTCGCTGAGAACCAAATTGATGCATAGCAAGGTATAAAATCAACCGAAACACACATAATATTGCGCAAATATTTGTTTTTATACTGTTTTTCGGAATATTGCTTGACAAAATCATTCCGGCGCGGGTATCATACTATCAACGAATCAAGGAGGGAACAGGAATGCGCGGCAACATGATGATGCGAATGCCCATGATGTGCGGACAATCTTGTTCTGTACTTTTTGGTTTGCGTTAATTGAGGGCATTCTGTCAATCAATACCCGCTTGCTAAAAGTGCAAGCGGGTTTTTTATGTAAGGATGGAGGTCGCTGTTTTGTCCAATGTGCCATTGATTGAGGTCAGGAATCTATCAAAGATTTTTGCGGACGCCGATAACAAGGTGGTCGCCCTCAACGACATCAGCTTGAAGGTCAACCAGGGAGAGATTTACGGCATTGTCGGCATGTCAGGGGCGGGCAAGTCCACCCTCATCCGCTGCATTAACCGCCTGGACATCCCCAATCAAGGAGAGATTCTCTACCGGGGGCAGGACATCCTTCAGATGAACAAGAAGAGCCTGCTCCAAACCCGCAGAAAAATGGGCATGATCTTCCAGCAGTTCAACCTCTTCATGCAAAGAACCATCGCGCAGAACATTCACTACCCACTGGAAATTACCAAGGTGCCGGCTAAGGAAGCCAAGGAACGCGTGGAGAAGCTCCTTGAAATCGTCGGCCTTCAGGACAAGGCGGATGCCTACCCCGCACAGTTATCAGGCGGACAGCGCCAAAGGGTAGGGATTGCCCGGGCACTGGCTTGCGAACCGGATCTTCTCTTGTGTGATGAGGCGACCAGCGCGCTTGACCCGATGACCACCCAGTCCATCCTGGATCTTCTGCAGGACATCAACCGCCGCTTGGGCATCACCATCCTGCTCATCACCCACGAGATGGCCGTCATCCGCCAAATCTGTCACAGAGTCGCCATCCTGGACGGGGGGAATGTGGTGGAAGAGGGGGAGGTGGACGAGGTCTTCCTCAACACCAAGTCCGAAGCCGGCAAGCGCTTGTTCGGAGTTTTGCCGGAAACGGAATCCGATGACCTGGACTACCCGACCTTGCGCATCGTGTTTGACGGCGCGGCCGCGGAAAGGCCAATCATCTCCCGCTTGTCCAAGGAAACCGGCGTCAATGTCAACATCTTAAGCGCCAACATCAACCATCTGCAGGGCAAAATGTATGGTCAATTGATTATCCAAAAGCCCGAGGATGCGAATGAAGTCAAAGCTGTCACAGATTTCCTGGTTGAACAGGGCGTGACCGTAAAGGAGGTGAATAAACAATGAGTTGGGATCAATTATGGCCGCTGATTCTTCAGGGCACTTGGGATACTCTGTACATGACAGTTCCCTCGACCATTCTATCCTATCTCATTGGAATGCCCCTGGGACTTATCATGGTGGTAACAGCGAAGGATGGCATCAGACCCCGGCCTACCCTCAACGCCATCTTGGGTGTCATCATCAACTTCCTAAGGTCCATTCCCTTTATCATCCTTCTGGCCATGCTCTTCCCGGTGACCCGCCTGGTCATGGGCAAGGCGATTGGCACAACAGCCATCATTTTCCCGCTTGTCATCAGCGC
Organism: uncultured Christensenella sp.; assembly: GCA_964534515.1. Taxonomy (GTDB): domain Bacteria; phylum Bacillota; class Clostridia; order Christensenellales; family Aristaeellaceae; genus UBA6115. The sequence continues at coordinate 15,037 of CAZHPW010000034.1, read as the reverse complement.
CTTTCCCTATGTGGCCAGAATGGTGGAGTCCTCCATACGCGAAGTTGACAAAGGGGTCATCGAAGCGGCTCAATCCCTTGGCTCCACGGACATGCAGGTGATTGGCAAGGTCATGATTCCAGAAGCCCTGCCTTCTCTCTTAAATGGCGCTGCCATTGTCACCGTCGCCATTTTAGGCTACACCGCCATGGCGAGCGCCGCAGGCGGTGGGGGACTGGGTTCCATCGCCATTACCAAAGGCCTAAACCTTCGGAAAATGGACATCATGTACACCGCCTCCATTGTTCTTGTACTGCTGGTGCAGTTGATTACCCTGGTCGGCAACCGCCTGACCAAAAAAATAGATCATCGTAAGCGTTAACACCGCAAATTTGAAAGGAGTACCCCATGAAAAAATTCTTAGTTCTGGCTCTCGCCCTGGTCCTGGCCCTGTCCTCCGTCGCCGCCCTTGCCGAAAACCAAAAGGTGAATATCGGCGCTTCCCCGACGCCTCACGCGCTCATTCTGGAACAGGTCGTTGAGGACCTCAAAGCGCTGGGTTATGACCTTGAAGTTACTGTTTTCACCGATTATGTCCTGCCCAACCTCGCGGCTTCCTCCGGCGAAATTGACGGCAACTTCTTCCAGCACACCCCTTATCTGAATTCCTACAACGCCGAAACCAAGGACGAGGAAAAACTGGTCGCGGTGATTCCGGTTCACTATGAGCCCTTTGGCCTGTATGCCGGCACCAAGAGCAGCCTGGAAGAGCTGGCTGAAGGCGACAGCATCGCCCTGCCCAATGACCCCACCAACCAGAGCCGCGCGCTCTTCCTCCTGCAGGCCGCCGGCCTGCTCACCCTGCCCGAAGGCGCGACCCCTGAAAACAACTACTCCACCCTGGACGTTGTGGACAACCCCAAGAACCTGAAGTTTGAAGAACTGCTGGCCGAACTGGTTCCCACCGCCCTGCAGGATGTCGCCTTTGCGGTCATCAACGGCAACTACGCGGTCGGCGCCGGCCTCAACCCCACCACCGACTCCATCTTTGTTGAGCCCAGCGAAGGTGAAACCGCGCAGCGCTACACCAACTATGTTGTGGTCCGCGTTGACAAGGAGAACGAGCCCTTTGTGGAAGCGCTGAGGAAGGCGCTCTACACCCAGAAAATCAAGGACTACATTGAGAACAACCCCGACTTCAAGGGCGGCGTCATCCCGGCTTTCCAGGTCGCCGAATAATTAGGTCCATTATAAAGGGGCTGCCAAAAACGGCAGTCCCTTTTCTTTTGGTTGATTGACAAAGGCGGCGGTCAATTTTATAATGCTTGGCAAGGACTTTGATGGGAAAGAAGCGAAGCAATTCCATTCACAGAGAGAGCGGCAGGCGCTGAAAGCCACTTATGTGATTGCCCGCGGGACAACCCGGAGTTCCTTGCGAGAGCAAGCGTGCCCCGCGTTAAGGGATTTAAGAGGCGCCGTAAATACGGCGCAAGCAGGGTGGCAACGCGATGAACTCGTCCCGCGCATAGAGCGTGGGCGATTTTTTTAGGAGGAGACGATGGATATTCAAAGCCCCAAGGGCACAAGGGACATGCTTCCCAAGGAGAGCTACCTGTGGCAGTGGATAGAGCAAATCATGCGGGAAGAGGCCGCCCTGGCCGGATACCGCGAGGTCAGGACGCCGGTTTTTGAGTATACCGAGCTGTTTGAGCGGGGCGTGGGGGATACCACGGACATCGTTCAGAAGGAAATGTATACCTTTTTGGACAAGGGCGAGCGCTCCATCACCTTAAAACCCGAAGGCACCGCCGGCGCTGTCCGGGCGCTTGTGGAACACAAACTGTATGCTGAGCCCTTGCCGGTTAAGATGTACTACCTCAATAACCCCATTTTCCGTTATGAGAACCCCCAGCATGGCCGGCTGAGGGAGCATCACCAGTTTGGCATGGAGTGTTTTGGGGTGAAAGGGCCGACGGCGGACGCCGAGGTGATATTAACAGTTCTTAAAATCCTTGGCCGCCTTGGCATGAAAAACCTGGCTGTCAAGGTGAACTCCATCGGCTGCCCGGTCTGCCGTCCCAATTATCAAAAGGCGCTGAAAGACTACCTGCAGGACAACCTGCCCAACCTCTGCGGCCAGTGCCGGGAACGCTTCAACCGCAACCCGCTGCGCATCCTGGATTGCAAGGAGAAAAGCTGCCAGGCGATAACCAAAGACGCGCCCAACATCCTGCAATACCTGTGCGAGGAATGCGACACCCATTTTACAAACCTGCAAACCCTGCTGAAGGAAAGACGGCTGGATGTCACCATTGACCCGCAAATTGTCAGGGGTTTGGACTATTACACCAAGACCGTGTTTGAAATCGTCATGAATACCCCGCGCGGGGAGCTCGCTCTTTGCGGCGGCGGCAGGTATGACGGCCTGGTCAAGGAAATCGGCGGTCCGGAAATGCCAGGCGTTGGCTTTGGCATCGGCACTGAGCGCATTATCCTTGAGTTGCAAAACCAGGGCATTGTGCCGGAAGATCCGGGCGTGACTGAAGTGTTCATCGCTTCACTTGGCGAAGAAGGCCGCCTGCCCGCTTTCAACCTCTGCATGGAACTGCGGAATATGAGCGTCAAGGCCGATTGGGACCACATGGACCGAAGCCTCAAAGCCCAGTTCCGCTATGCGGATAAGTTGGGGGTCCAATTGATTGTCATCCTGGGCGGCGATGAGCTGCAAAGAGGCACATCAAAAATTAAAAACATGAAGACCGGGGAAGAAAAAGAAGTACCGGTCAATGAATCCGCTGAAACGATTAAAACCCTGCTTTTTGGCAGAGATGGAGGACAGAATGGCTGAGTTCTTGGGGAATTGGAAACGTGATTTTCGCTGCGCTGAACTGGGGGAGAAGCACATCGGTCAGGAAGTGACACTGATGGGTTGGGTTTCCCGCGTGCGCAACATGGGCGGCATTTTGTTTGTCTGGCTGCGCGACCGCAGCGGCTTGATTCAGCTGGTGTTTGACGCCAATCACATGGACGAGAAGACCTATCAATTAGCTGAGTCTCTGCGCTCGGAATTTGTCCTGGCGGTTCGCGGTGTAGTGAAGAAGCGCGATGCGGCTGCCATCAACGACAAACTAAAGACCGGAACCATTGAGGTTGAGGTCAAGGAAGCCAAATTGCTCAATGAGGCGGCAACCCCGCCCATTTATACCGATGACGGCGCCAATGAGAACGAAGCGGTTCGCCTGAAGTACCGGTATCTGGACTTGCGCCGGCCCAGCATGCAAAACATGCTCCAAGTGCGCTCAAAGACCGTAAACGCGGTGCGCAGGCACATGATTTCCGAGGGCTTTGTTGAGGTGGAAACCCCCATCATGACCAAGTCCACCCCGGAAGGCGCGCGTGACTTCTTGGTGCCCAGCCGCCTGCATCAGGGCGAATTCTACGCGCTGCCGCAAAGCCCGCAGATTTATAAGCAGCTTTTGATGCTGTCCGGCCTGGACCGCTATTTCCAGTTCGCCAAGTGCTTCCGTGATGAGGACAGCCGCGCGGACCGTCAGCCTGAGTTCACCCAGCTGGATCTGGAGATGAGCTTTGTGGAGCCCAAGGATGTTCAGGACGTGGTGGAAGGCGCCTTTGCCGAGGTGTTCAAGGATATCAAGGGCATTGACATCACCCTGCCCCTGCAGCGAATGACCTGGAAGGAAGCGATGGAATCCTATGGCAGCGACAAGCCTGACTTGCGCTATGGCATGAAGATTCAAAATCTCAACGACTGGGCGCAGGATTGCGGCTTCTCCATCTTTGAGTCAGCCGTCAAGGACGGCAACCGTGTCTGCGCCATGAAGGCCGACGGGGCTTCCGCTCACCTCTCCCGCAAGGAGATGGACGCGCTGGGTGAGTATGTCAAGACCTACCATGTCAAAGGCCTGGCTTGGCTCACCATCAACGAGGACGGCAGCCTGCGCTCCAGCTTCGCGAAGTTTGTGCCCCAGGAAAAGATGGACGCCCTGCTCAAAACCATGGATGCCAAACCCGGTGACGCGCTGTTCCTGATTGCGGACAAGCGCCTGGTCGCGCTTAACGCCATGGGGCAGTTGCGCGTAAAGCTGGCCAAGCAGCTTAATTTGGTCAACGCCGATGAATACCACCTGGTGTGGATTACTGAGTTCCCTCTCCTTGAGTGGAATGAGGAAGCCGAGCGCTATACCGCCGCCCATCATCCCTTCACCATGCCCATGGAAGAGGATTTTGCTCTGCTTCAAGAGCATCCTGAAGAGGTCCGTGCCAAGTCCTATGACCTGGTCCTCAACGGCGTTGAAATGGGTTCCGGCAGCATTCGTATCCATGCCTCTGACCTACAGGAGAAGATGTTCTCCATGCTCGGCTTTACTCATGAAGAAGCCTGGGAGCGCTTTGGCTTCCTGCTTGAAGCGTTTAAGTACGGCACGCCCCCACACGGCGGCTTTGCCTTTGGTGTGGACAGGCTGATGATGATTTTGCTGGGCAGTGAAAGCCTGCGTGATGTCATCGCCTTCCCCAAGGCGCAAAACGCTTCCTGCCTGATGATGGATACGCCTTCCAAGGTCAGCGACGATCAGTTGACCATGCTTCACCTCAAGTAAATCAAAGCAGGGATAGGCTTTTTGGTTGTCAACCAGCCCTCGTTTTGGTATACTGAACGAGAATCCTAAGGAGGTAGAAATATGAACCCGAAAAAGGATAACTTGCCTGTTAACACTGAAGCGGTCGTCAAAGACGGCGGCACGATTTCCTACGCGAATGAAGTCATCGCCATCATATCCGGTATTGCCGCGAGTGAGATTGAGGGCATCGCCGGTATGGTTACTGCGGGCGGTTTCGGCGAAATTATCAGCAAGAACCGCAACATCACCCGTGGTGTAAAGGTTGAAGTGGGCACGGAAGAAGTGTCTGTTGACCTGTACACCATCGTGGAGTATGGCCAGCCGATTCAAAAGGTCGCCTCCGAAGTCCAGGAGAATGTCCGCAAGTCCATTGAGTCCATGACCGGGCTGAAGGTGGTCAGGGTGGACATCCATGTCCAGGGCGTCAGCTTTGAAAAGGACAAGAAGGAAAACCAAAGCCGGATTGAAGCAGCCAATGTGCAGCACATCACCGAAGCCAGCCAGGACAAGAAATCCAAGAAGGCTGACAAGGAAGAGAAGCAGGCCAAAGCCAAGGACGAGCCCGCCGACAAAAAGGTTGAGGAAGTGAAGCCCGAAGAGAAAAAGGCTGAGCCCGCACCTGAAACCAAAGAGGTGGAAAACAAGCCCGTCATTATCGAGGAAACACCCGCTGAGGAAAAGCCGGCCGAAGATAAACAGAAGCCTGCCGCGCCCAAGCGCCGCAAAGCATAACTTCAGGGAAAGACACAATGAAACTGAAGTTTACGCATAAGCTTGTGCTGTTTATCGGCTCCCTTTTGATGATTGCGATTGGTGTCGCGATTTTGCTGGGCAGCCTGCAGTTCAACGCCATCCCGATTCGCATGGAAGGCGAAGGCTTTTTGACGCTTACGCGTTTCCTGCTTCTGCTGTCCGGATTGATTGTCGTGGGCTTCGGCGTCTTCTGCATGAGCCTGCCTCACCGCTTAAAGCAGAGCAAGGTTGAGTTCGTCACTCAAAAGACAGATACGGGCGAGCTTAAAATTAGCACCCAGGCGACTGAATCCATCGTGCAAAAATGCCTGTCCCAACAGGATGCCGCCAAGTTGCAAAGCTTTAAGGTACAGACAGTCAGAAACGGCGTTGAGGTTGACCTGCTGGTCGCCCTGGCCAACAATGTCAACATCCCCAAGGCTGTCAGCGAGATTCAGCGCCACATCAAGAAAACCCTCAAGGACACCTTGAACATTGACACCAAAGAAATTAAGGTGACCGTTGAAAAGGCGGACTTGACCTCTTCATCCTCCAATTACCGGATTAAAGAAGACCGCCTGGAGCTACCATTGGACCCGGCCAAAGAGGCCTCTGAAACCACCGAACAAGCCACCAATAAGTAAGGAGATAAAATCATCATGGATAATCTGAATGAAAAAGTGAAAACCGCGTTTACCCCGGGTAGTTCTTGCGCAAAGATTGCCTATGGTATTTTATTCTTCTTAATTGGTCTGGTGTTCGTTTTCCTGGGCTTCTGGAAAGCGGTGCTGGTGCTGGTCTTAACCCTGATTGGTGTCTTTATCGGCTCCGGCGCTCCCCTTGGGAAAACCGCCGCCAGCCTCGTCAACAAAATCGTGCCTGAGAAGAACAAAAAGGTTGTCTACACACCCGAAGACCTGGAAAAGGTTCGCAAGGCTTCCGAAATGAAGCGTGACGCCCAGGAAAAAACCGAACAGGTGAAAGAAGAAGAGTAAATGTCAATTCACGCGGCACGCCGCATTGCCTTACAAAAAATATTCGCGCGTATGTTCCATGACGGCGACAACGCTAGCGTCCTGGAAGAGATGGACGACATGGACAACCTAGAGGAGGACGGGGCTTTTATTGACCTCGCCCTTCAAGGCACCTTAGATAATGAGCGCGCGTACAGTGGCATTATCCAGTCCTTGAGCCCATCCAGGGCTTTGGAGCGCATTCCCAACCTGGATAAAGCGATTCTGTATTTGGCCTTGCATGAGCTGGACCAGAAGGATGCCTTGCCCAAGGTCATCATCAATGAAGCGGTAGAGTTGGCCAAACGCTATGGGGATGAATCCGACAGCAAGTTCATCAACGGCGTTCTTGGAAGCTATGTCCGCAATCAACTGCCGTGAGCAAGACAAATTTTACCAATGAGAACTGCCAAAGGTACCCGGCTATGCGCGGCGCAAGCATTTGCAGCCTGCTCCAGCCGGGTTCTTTCTTAGAATGGATAAAACGGAAAGGAGTTACAAAATGGCTCAGCTATTAAGCGGAAAAGTACTTTCAGAGCAATTGACCCTCAAACAAAAAGAAAAGGTCGCGCAGCTCAAAGACAAAGGCATTGTTCCCGGCCTCGCGGTTGTATTGGTCGGTGAGGATCCTGCCAGCCAGATTTATGTGCGCAACAAAGGCATCGCCTGTGAAACCATCGGCATCTACTCTAGAACCATTCGCCTGGATGCGGATTGCAGCCAGGATAAGCTGGAAGCGACGATTGAAGAACTCAACCGTGACAAGCAAGTCCATGGCATATTGGTTCAGCTGCCCCTGCCCAAACACCTGGATGAGCAAAAGGCGCTGGCGACCATCCTGCCTGAAAAAGATGTGGACGGCTTTCATCTGATGAACGCCGGCAAGCTGTTTACCGGCCAGAAAGGCATCGTGCCCTGCACACCCAAGGGCGTTCTGTACATGCTCAAGGATGCCGGCATTGACCTAAACGGCAAGGAAGCGGTGATTATCGGCCGCTCCAACATCGTGGGCAAGCCGGCCGCCATGCTGCTGCTCAATGAAAACTGCACGGTCACCATCTGCCACTCCAGAACCAAGGATTTGAAGGAACATACCAAGCGGGCGGATATTCTGGTCGCGGCCATCGGCAAGGCCAAGTTTGTGACCGCTGACATGGTCAAGCCCGGTTGTGTGGTCATTGATGTGGGCATCAACCGGGTGGATGGTAAGGTGGTTGGCGATGTTGATTTTGAAGAAGTAGAGAATGTCGCCGGCTACATCACGCCTGTGCCTGGAGGCGTTGGCAAAATGACCATCAGCATGCTGATGGAGAATACCCTGGAAGCGGCATGCGCGCAAGCCCTCTAAGCGTTACAGACCTCAACGAATACGTCAGGCGCACGCTCGCAGGTGACCCGATGCTGCAAAGCATCGCGGTCCGCGGTGAAATCAGTAATTTTAAACGCCACACCTCAGGACATCTGTACTTCACGCTGAAAGATCAGGCAAGCAGGCTCAGCTGCGTCATGTTCCGCCAGTACGCTCAGATGCTGCGCTTTCAACCTTCAGACGGCATGATGGTGATGTTGTCAGGCTCAGTCGGTTTGTACACAGCCAGCGGCTCCTACCAGTTTTATGGCGAAGCCATGGTCAGTGACGGCGCGGGCGTGCTGTATGAACTCTTCCTAAAGAACAAGGAGAGGCTACAAAAAGAAGGCCTGTTTGATGTCGGGCGCAAACGTCCTTTGCCCTTGTTGCCCAAAGGGGTTGGTATTGTTACCTCCATTGGCGGCGCTGTCCTTCACGACATTAAAACAGTGGCCAACCGCAGGTTTCCTGGGCTGCCGCTTTATATCAGAGCCGCGGCAGTGCAGGGCAACGGCGCTGGGGAGGATTTGGTCGCGGGACTAAAAGAAATCGAAGCCTTGCCGCAAGTGGATGTCATCATCATCGGCCGCGGCGGCGGTTCCCTGGAAGATTTGTGGGCTTTCAATGAAGAGGCGCTGGTGCGTGCCATTGCCGATTGCGAGAAGCCGGTTATCTCGGCGGTTGGTCATGAAACGGATGTTACGCTTGCGGACTTCACCGCCGATGTCAGGGCGGCAACCCCGTCCCAGGCGGCCGAGTTGGCTGTTCCCCTAAAGGGTGAATTGCTCAGACAGATAGATGGCCTCACCCGCTTTTTGGAACAGCAGGTGCTCAGCAATCTGGAGCAAATGCGGACAAGGTTGACCGCTTTGGAATCTGGCCTTGTGAAAAACAACCCGAGTACGCGGCTGAACGTCATGGGCTTACAGGTGATGAACCTGCAAAACAGAATGAACGCCGCCATGGACAACCGGCTGTTGACTCAAAAGGGCAAAGCCGACAAGCTGATTGAGCGCTTTACACAATCAGGGCCAATGCAAACCTTAAGACGCGGCTATGTCATCGCGCTGAAGGATAACAAGCCGGTAAGCAGCGTTTTGGACGCCTCCGGTGAAATGAGCCTTCGCTTTTCGGATGGGGTGGCAGTGGTTCAAACCATCAGTACAATCAAGGAGTAAATATGGCAAAGAAAGAACAGGCACCGCTTCGCTTTGAGGACAGGCTGGAAGCGCTTGAAAAACTAACTGAGCAGATGGAAGAAGGCAAGCTCGGCTTGGATGAGCTGCTGAAACTCTATGAGCAGGGAATGGTGCTGGCAGAGGGGCTAAAGAAAGAGCTGGCGATGGCTGAAAGCACCCTGAATGAGTTAAAAGACGGCAAACTCAAGCAGGTGGATGAACAATGAGCACATATTCCGAGCAATATGAGCGCTACCGCTTAATGACAGAGCAGGCGCTTGAACAGTTCCTGCCGCTGCCTAAAGAAGATTGGCAGGAAAAGGGGATACCAAAGCTGCTTGCCGAGGGCATGCGTTACAGCCTGCTTTCCGGCGGCAAGCGCATCCGACCGGTTCTGTTGTTGGCTGCCTATAACGCCTATCAGGAGGATTTAACCCCGGCATTGCCGTTTGCCGCCGCGGTTGAGATGATTCATACCTATTCCTTGGTCCATGATGATTTGCCAGCGATGGATGATGATGACCTGCGCCGGGGAAAGCCCACCAATCACAAGGTGTATGGCGAGGGAATGGCCATCCTGGCGGGGGACGCGCTGTTAACCTACGCGTTTGAATTAATGAGCGCTTCTCCTTTGAAAAACGCGCTAAAGGCGATTAACATCCTCTCCCGCCTGTCCGGCACGGGCGGCATGATTGCGGGGCAGACGGCGGACATATTCCTGGCAGGCAAACAAACTGATGAGAAAATGCTCGGCTACATTCACCGGCACAAGACCGCCGACCTGCTCACCGCGCCTTTGCTAATGGGTCTTGCCCTTTCGGACGCGCCGAAAGAAAACCAGAAAATGGCCGAGACCTATGGATTGAACCTGGGCCTGGCCTTCCAGATTACCGATGACCTGCTTGATTTGCAGGGTGACCCCGATATCACCGGGAAACAGGGCATGCGGGACAAGATCCTTGGCAAATTGACCTGGCCCGGTGTGGTGGGGCTGGAGCAGGCGAAGGTTGACGCGCAAAACGCGGTCAATCTGGCGGTGGAAGCGGCTGACGCTTTTTCTGGAAATGCCGCGTTTTTCCGTTCACTTGCCAATTCCATCCCGGAACGAGTAAAATAACACCATTAAGTCATTGGAGGCTTTCTTGAAAGAACTGCTGGGCAACAAAATTATTCTTTGTTGCATTGCGTCCTGGGTAACAGCCCAGGTGGTAAAAACCTTGATAGATTGGCGGATTACCCGCGTGTTGAACTTCAGAAAGATGTTCAACAACGGCGGGATGCCCAGCGCCCATACCGCGGTTGTGGTCTCCCTGGCCATTATGGTCGCGCTCCGGGAAGGCCTGGGTTCTACCGCTTTTGCTATTTGCGCTGTGATGGCGTCCATCGTTATTACCGATGCCATCGGCGTCAGGTTTCACACCGGGGAGCAAAGCAAGGTGCTCAACAAGATTATCCGCAGAACCATTGTTGAAGGTCAGCCCATCACGGATGAAACCTTGCAGGAGCTGGTCGGTCACACACCCACAGAGGCCTTCTTTGGCGCTGTGCTTGGTGTTTTAATGCCAATATTCTTTAGATAGGGGAAATGACATGTTAGATCAATTCAGGGAAGAAGTCGTAACCAGACGCAACAAAGGCTTTGAGGGCGTAACCATGGCGCTTGCGAACATTTCCATGGTCGTATCCGCCATTCTGGCCGTGTTCTTGCTGCAGTCGGTAATGGTCATGATTTCTACCCAGGGTTTTACAGTAGAAATGATGATTTACATCGCCATCACCCTTTTGGTTGGCGCGATGGCCGTTTTGCTTTTCATTTTTAAAGACCGCATCCGTACCGAATACGAGTACACCTTCACAAACGGCACCATGGATTTTGCCCAGGTATATAACAACCGAAAACGCAAAGCCCTTGGCACCATGAACATCCGCAATGTTGAGGCCTGCGGGCTTGTCAGCTCCGGTTCCTTTCACAGGTTTTTAAACACGCCCAATGTGACCAGGCTTAACTGGTTCCTCAACCGGGACGCCAACCTGTTTTATTTCTACTTCACCAAAGACAGCAAGAAGACCTTGCTTGTGATTGAGCCCAGCGACGAAATGATTGACCTCATCAAGAAGAATGTAGGCCAGGGCAAGTTCCAGACAAATTGAGCAAGCTGATTTATCTTGACAACGCGGCAACGACCAGGCCCTTTCCCCAGGTTGTCGAAGCGATGACGCTTTCCATGCAGGATGGGTATTATAACCCGTCCTCTTTGTATGCTTTGGGTTTGACGGCCAGGAAAGCCATGGACGCCTGCCGGGAACTGATTAAATCCACCCTGTCAGCTGATGAGGTCTATTTTACTTCCGGCGGTACGGAAGCCAACAACATCGCGATTTTGGGCATGATGCAAGGGTATAGGGGAAAAGGGCGTGTGCTTTACTCCGCGGTAGAGCATTCCGCGGTCGCGGAAAGCTGCCGCGCTTTATCTGAGCATCATGAAGTCATGTCCATGCCGGTTGATCAATATGGCGTTCTTGACCTCAACAAGGCTGAAGAACTCATGACGCCGGAGACCACGCTTATTTGCGTCATGCAAATGAACAACGAGGTGGGAAGTATCCAACCGATAGAGCAGGTCATATCCTTGCGCAATCGGCTTTGTCCCAAAGCCCGGATTCATGTAGACGGCGTGCAAGGTTTCCTAAAACTTCCCTTCAGTATGAGGTCAGGTGTTGATTCCTATGCCCTGTCCGGACACAAGATTCACGGGCCAAAGGGCATCGGCGCGCTCGCGCTCAGGAAAAATATCCGGTTAAGCCCCATTGTGTTTGGCGGAAAACAGGAAAACGGCCTGCGCTCTGGAACCGAAAACACAGTAGGAATTGCGGGATTAAAAGCGGCCACTGAGCATTATCCAAAAGCCCACAACATGTTGGCACTCAAGCAAAGGCTGTATGAGCGCATTGCTGAGAAAGTTCCGGAAGTGCGCATAAATGGGCCGGAACCTTATAATGAAGCCGCCGGTCCGCACATTTTGAACCTTTCCTTTCCGCCGGTGCTCGCGCAAACTTTGATGCATCAACTGGAAGGGTTTGGCGTGCTTGTGAGCCAAGGCTCCGCCTGCTCCTCCAAGCAAAAGAAGCCAAGTCTGACATTAGGCGCGATGGGCACGCCCTCTGAGCTTGCCAATACCGCGCTGAGATTCAGCTTAAGCTGTGAAACGACAATGGAAGAAATTGAACAAACCGCGGAGGCCGTTCACCGGGCTTATGAGAGCCTCCGAAAGTATACCAGGAGATAGAATATGAGAAACTTGTTGCTGGTGAAATATGCCGAGGTCCATCTGAAAGGCCAGAACCGACCCTACTTTCAAAGGATGTTGATTCGCAATATCAAGCAGGCTGTCGCCTCCTTTGGCGCGCAGGTGCGCTTGCATGACAGCCGCATTTTTGTCAGCGGCTATTCTGATGAAACGGCCTGCATTGACGCGGTTAGCAAAGTGTTTGGCGTTCACGCGGTGAGCCCCACGCTTGAAATGGAGAAGGATGATTTTGACGCGGTGTGCGAGCAGGCTTCTCTTATGATGAGTGGTTTGACGGGCAGTTTCAAAGTGCTTGCCAGGCGCGCTGACAAGATGTACTTCCTGGATTCACCCCAGATTGCCATCCAAGTGGGGGGCTATGTCCTGGAGCGCAACCCCGGGCTGAGCGTGGATGTCCATAATCCGGAGCACGTCTTGCAGGTAGAAATCCGGGACAAGGCGCTCCTGTACGTACAGTCCATTCCAGGTGTCGGCGGTTTGCCTACCGGCACCAGCGGCAAAGCCATGCTGCTCTTGTCAGGCGGGATTGACAGCCCGGTCGCCGGCTACAGGATTGCCAGGCGCGGTGTTGAACTCAGTGCCGTTTATTACCACTCCTTCCCGTATACCGGTGAACAGGTCAAGGAAAAAGTTGTTACCTTGGCGCGCATCCTCTCCGGTTTCTGCGGAAAGATTCGCCTGCACGTGGTGCCGTTCACCGAAATCCAGCAGGCCATCCACGAGAAATGCCCGGAGGATTTTACCACTCTCATCATGCGCCGCAACATGATGCGCATCGCCGACCGCTTGGCTATTAAAGAAAAGGCTCTGGCTTTGATTACCGGTGAGAGCATTGGCCAGGTAGCCAGCCAGACGCTGGAAGCGCTGGCCTGTACGGACGCGGTGGTGACCTGTCCGGTGTTCAGGCCTTTGATTGGCACTGACAAGCTTGAAATCATCGGGGAATCCGTCAAAATGGGCGCGTATGAGACCTCGGTTCTTCCTTTTGAGGACTGCTGCACCGTGTTCACACCCCGCCACCCGGTTACCCATCCCAAGCTCAAGCAGGCTGAGTATGCCGAGAAACCACTCCAAAATGATAACCAACTGGAGGAAATGCTCCAAAGAGCCATTGAAAACACGGAAGTCATTGAAGTCGGTTGATAGCATATAAGAAAACAGGTGTCAAGATAAAATGCTTGACACCTGTTTTTCATCGTGTATAATACTGTTTGTTGTCTTTGAAAGGAGGAGCGTATGAGCAAGGATGGATTGAACAAGAAAGTCGGTTACGGCATGCTAGCCGAGTTCTACGCGCCGCTCCTGACAGACAGGCAGCAGACCTTGATTGAGTTGTATTGTGATGAGGACTTGTCCCTGTCTGAAATCGCCGGGCAATTGTCCATCTCCCGCCAGGCGGTGAGCGACAACCTCAACCGCGCGTATGAGCGCTTGGACGAATTGGAGAATCACCTGAAGCTCTACTCGAGTTTTGTGTCCATGCGCAGTCAGCTGGAACGCTGCAAGTCATTATTAACCCAGGTGAAAGCCACCCCGGATACCGAGAACTATCTCAAGGAAGCAATCGATGCCATCAACATGGGCATTGAGCGGAAAGGCGGAAAAGATGGCGTTTGACAGCCTGTCTGATAAGCTCCAACGAGCGTTCAAAAAGCTGACCGGTAAAGGAAAGCTCAGTGAAGCGAACATCAAGGAAGCGATGCGTGAAGTCCGCATGGCGCTGCTTGAGGCCGATGTCAATTACCTGGTCGTAAAGGACTTCATCAAGACGGTTACTGACCGCGCTGTGGGGACGGAAATCCTGTCTTCACTCAACGCCGGTCAGCAGGTCATTAAGATTGTCAATGAGGAATTGACCAACCTGATGGGCGGCGCCAATGCCAAACTGACCTGGTCATCCTCGGTACCGACCATTTACCTCTTGTGCGGCCTTCAGGGCGCCGGTAAAACAACCATGGCCGGCAAGCTCGCGGGCTACCTCAAAAAGAGCGGCAAAAAGCCCCTGCTGGCCGCCTGTGATATCTACCGCCCGGCCGCGATTAAGCAATTGCAGGTTGTCGGTGAAAAGGTGGGGGTGCCCGTCTTTGAGAAGGGAACCCAGAACCCGGTTATCACTTCAAAGGAAGCTGTCGAGCAAGCCCGGTATTACGGCAACGACGTGCTCATCATTGACACCGCCGGCCGCTTGCACATTGATGACGCGCTCATGGATGAGCTCAGCCAAATCAAGGCCGCCGTCCGCCCGCAGGAAATTCTCTTGACGGTGGACGCGATGACCGGTCAGGACGCGGTCAATGTCGCCAAGAGCTTTAACGAAAAACTGGGCATTGACGGCATCATCATCACCAAATTGGACAGCGACACCAGGGGCGGCGCCGCGCTCTCCGCCAGGTCCATCACCGGCAAGCCCATCAAGTTCGCGGGCACCGGTGAAAAGATGAGCGATATTGAGCCCTTCCATCCTGACCGCATGGCGTCCCGCATCCTCGGCATGGGCGATGTGCTGACCCTGATTGAGAAGGCGACCGAGTCCTTTGACCTTGAGCAGGCTGAAAAAGCCGCCGCCAAGAACAAGCAGCCCCAGGACTTGAGCCTGGATGACTTTTTAGAGCAGATGCAGCAGCTTAAAAAGATGGGTCCCCTGCAAAACGTGCTGGGAATGCTTCCCGGGGTCGGAAACAAGCTCAAGAATGTTGAAGTGGATGACCAGGCGATGAAGAAGCCCGAAGCCATCATCAGAAGCATGACCAAGAAGGAACGCAGGAATCCTGACATCCTCAACGCCAGCCGCCGCAAGCGCATCGCGGCGGGCGCCGGCGTCAGCGTCGCGGATGTCAAC
>CAZHPW010000033.1:5396-23134 GCA_964534515.1 uncultured Christensenella sp. | reverse complement strand
CCAGCTGCTCAGATTGCAGGCCAATGTGTTACCTATGTTTGACACTTCTACAAATTTTTACTGAAAAAGATAGGTTGCCCTATTGACATTGTAGGATAAAGCCCCTATGATGTGATTAATAAGGCTGAATATCGCCTGAAAATAACAAGGAGGATCCCATGAGAAAACTTTTAGCACTCATCCTCGCGTCTGTCATGCTTCTTTCCCTGGCCAGCCTGGCCGTGGCGGAAGAGAAAGTCAGCATCACCCTGTGGACCTATCCCATCGGCGGATGGGGCAAAGCCGAACAGGTGGACGAAATCATCGCCGCCTTCAACGCGGTTGAGCCCAACATCGAAGTCAAGGTGGAATACCTGGACTACGCTTCCGGTGATGACCAGGTGACCAGCGCCATCGAAGCCGGCACCACCCCCGATGTCATCATGGAAGGCCCCGAGCGCCTGGTTGCCAACTGGGGCGCCAAGGGCAAGATGGTTGACATCTCTGACCTGTGGACCGAAGAAGCCAAGGCCGACATCGACGCCACCAGCCCCGCCCTCGCCAAAGCCTCCATGGGCGCTGACGGCAAGTACTATGAGTATCCCCTGTGCATGACCACCCATACCATGGCCATCAACTACGAAGCCTTTGAGAAGGCCGATGCCCTGCAGTACCTGGATCTGGAAAAACGCACCTGGACCACCGAAGGCTTCCAGAAAGCTATGCAGGCCCTGAAAGACAGCGGTGTTGGCGTGACCGGCATCGTATACTGCGGCGGCCAGGGCGGCGACCAGGGTACCCGCGCCCTCGCCATGAACCTCTACTCCGCTTCCTTCACCAACCCCGAGCACACCGCCTACACCATGGACTCCGAAGCCGGCATCAAGGGCCTGACCCTGCTGCAGGATATGGTTAAGGCCGGCCTGCTGGAAGCCGACGCCGGCATCGCCGCTGCTGATGAGCTCCAGCTGTTCGCCAACGGCACCGCTCAGATGTCCTGGGCTTGGAACGCCGCCAACGCCGCGAACTACGCCTCCTCCGTTACCTTCACCCCCTACGCGATGGCCTTCCCGTCTGATGACGGCGTGCCTGAGCTGGCCGGCGGCATCTGGGGCTTTGGCATCTTTGACAACAAGGACGAAGCCAAGGTTGAAGCCGCGAAGAAGTTCATCAAGTTTGTCAGCGACGACGCCGTGCAGGGCCCCAAGAGCGTGTACGCCACCGGTTTCTTCCCGGTCCGCGCCTCCTTTGGTGACATCTATGCCGGCACCGAAAAAGACAGCAACAAGGACTTCCTGGTCTTCATGCCCTACCTGGGCGACTACTACAACGTCGCTCCCAACTGGGCCGTGCAGCGCACCGAGTGGTGGAACCTGCTTCAGCGCATCTTCGCCGGCGGCGATGTGGCGACCGAAGTGGCCACCTATGTGACCAACGTCAACAAATAATCTAACCCCTTTCGCGTGATAGTGGATGCGCTCCCGGCCTACGGGGCCGGGGGCGCATCTTATGAGGAGGAGCAATGCAACCCAGTCTGAGTGTGACAGCGCGCAAGCGGGCGCTGAAAGAGAACCTGGTCGGCTACGCCTTTATGTTGCCCGCCATCCTCTTTTTTATCGGTTTCGTCATTTTCCCCATGGGCATGGCCCTGGTGACCAGCTTCACGGATTATTCCATGGATACCTTCAACTTTGTCGGCCTTGCCAACTACGCGAGGATGCTGCAAGACAAGGTTTTCGGAAAAGCGCTCCTAAATACCACCCTCATCGTGGTGGTTTCCGTGCCCACCGTTACACTCTTCTCCCTGTGGGTGGCGTCGGTGGTGTACAAAATGAAACAGAATGCCTCATCCTTCTTCCGCATCATCTTTTATATGCCGGTGGTGACCGGCACGGTCGCCGTGACCGTGGTGTGGAAGTGGATGTTCAGCCGATACAACGGACTGCTCAACTATGTCCTGCGCTCAATGGGCGTCATCTCCAACAACATCAGCTGGCTGGGCGATGAAGCCTATGCCATCTGGTGCATCATCCTGATTTTGTTCACGACTTCCGTCGGCCAGCCCATTGTGCTGTATATCTCGGCGCTGTCAAACGTGGACCAGTCCCTGGTGGAGGCGTCTGAGGTGGATGGCGCGACCAACCTGCAGCTGTTCTGGAAAATCAAATGGCCGCAAATTATGAACACCACCCTCTACATCCTCATCATTACCACCATCAACTCCTTCCAGTGCTTCGCGCTGATTCAGCTGTTGACCTCCGGCGGCCCCAACAACTCCACCAACACCATCATGTACAACATCTACTACCACGCGTTCAAATTGAACGAGTACGGCTACGGCAACGCCATGGGCGTCATCCTGGCTGTCATCATCGGTATTTTCAGCCTGGTTCAGTTCAAACTGGCCCAGAGCGAGAACGAATAGGAGGAGGCGAGATGCAATCTAGCGTACAGAAAGTAACCCTATACCGCGTCCTGGCCGTGCTGCTGCTTTTAGCCCTCTCCCTGCTGTTCCTGTTTCCGATGTATTGGATTTTGACCGGCTCCGTCAAGGACATCCAGGCCGTTAACGCGCCCAAGCCCGCCTTCTTCCCCTTGGCGCCCACCATGGACAACTACCACCGCCTGTTTGAGCGCCCCGCGCTTGCCTGGCTGTGGAACACGGTGTTCATCTGCGGCATGGCGATGCTGTTGACCTGTATAACGGCCTCCCTGGCCGGCTACGCCCTTGCCAAGAAACGCTTTGTGGGCCGCGCGCTGATTTTCGGCATCTTCATGGCTGCCATGGCGCTGCCCAAGCAAGTCATCCTCATCCCCCTGCTCAAGGAAATGAGTTTCCTGCGTTTGCATGACACCGCCTGGGCGGTTATCCTGCCGACGGTCGGCTGGCCCTTTGGCGTATTCCTGATGAAACAGTTCTCCGAGAACATTCCGGGCTCCATCCTGGAAGCCGCCAGAATTGACGGGGCGGGCGAAATCATGACCTTTACAAACGTGGTCCTGCCCATCATCAAGCCCGGCATCGGCGCGTTAGCCATCTTTACCTTCATCACCGCGTGGAATGATTACTTCATGCAGTTGATTATGCTCAACTCCCAGGCCAATCTGACCATTTCCCTGGGCATCGCCAAATTGCAGACCGAGATGTCCAACGACTTTGGTCTCATCATGGCAGGCGCGGCGCTGAGCGCCATCCCCATCACCGCGGTTTTCCTTCTGTTCCAGAAATTCTTTACCCGTGGTATTACAATGGGTGCTGTCAAAGGATAAGACAGCACAGAAAGAGGACCCTACT
Source organism: uncultured Christensenella sp. (assembly GCA_964534515.1). GTDB lineage: Bacteria > Bacillota > Clostridia > Christensenellales > Aristaeellaceae > UBA6115. Next base: position 19,860 of record CAZHPW010000033.1, on the reverse strand, counting down.
ATGGACCGGAACCTGAACAAGTACGAGGGCATTATCCCGGCATTTTATGCCTGCTATGACGATGTGGGCAACATTTCCAAAAGCCGCACCCAGGCCCTGGCGCGGCACCTGTTGGCCCAGGGCGTCAAGGGCCTGTATGTCAACGGTTCTTCGGGCGAATGCATCTACCTGTCTGTCAAAGAGCGCATGGAAGTGCTGGAGAGCGTGATGGAGGCCGTGGGCGGCAAGATGACTGTGATTGCCCATGTGGCCTGCAACAACACCAAGGACTCCATGGAATTGGCCAAGCATGCCGAAGGCCTGGGCGTTGATGCGATTGCCGCCATCCCGCCCATCTACTTCCGTTTGCCCGAGCCCGCCATCGCCAAGTACTGGAATGACATTTCCTCCGCCGCCCCCAAGACTGATTTCATCATCTACAACATCCCGCAGCTGGCCGGCGTCAGCCTGACCAACAACCTGCTGGACGAGATGCTGAAAAACAAGAACGTCATTGGGGTGAAGAACTCCTCCATGCCCGTGCAGGACATTCAGATGTTCAAGGACAGGGGCGGGGACAAGGTGGTTGTGTTCAACGGCCCGGATGAACAGCTGGCCGGCGGCCTTTTGATGGGCGCGACCGGCGGCATCGGCGGCACCTACGCGGCCATGCCCAGGCTGTACATCAAGCTGTTTGAATTGACCCTCTCCGGCCAGGTCAAGGCGGCCTATGAGCTGCAAAACGACATCTGCCGCATCATCTACCTGTTGGTCAGCGGCAAGGGCAACATGTACGCCATGATTAAGGAACTGCTGCGCCGCAAGGGCGTGTCCTGCGGCAGCGTGCGCGCGCCGCTTCTGCCCCTGACGGCGGAAGACCAGAAGGTGGCCGATGCCTGCGAAAAGGCCATCAAGGATGCGGAGAGCAAATACCTGTAAAACCGTTCACAACAAAAGCGGCTGTCATCAACATGACAGCCGCTTAATTTTTTTGTGCCCGGTTATTTGTTACCCAGGATGCCTTTTAGCAGGTCGCCCGCGTCAAAGCCGGCGTCCTTCAAGGTATCCATGATGCCATCCAGAACGCCCTCGGGCTCTTTCTTTTTGCTGGCCGTCTTTTTGGCAGTGGTCTTCTTGGCGGTTGTTTTCTTGGCGGTGGATTTGGTTGTGGTTGACTTCTTGGCCGCCGCGGACTTGGCGGTGGTCTTTTTCTTGGCGGTAGAGGTCTTGGAGGCCGCCAGCTTGCGCTTTTGCGCCTGCAGTTCCTTTTTGTCCTCGGTCAGTTTCTCAATCTTGGTTTTCAAGGCAGCGATGTTTTTGTTGATGGTTTCAATCTTGGTCTCCAGCTGCTTGACGGTGGGCTTTCTCTCGGCCATGGGGCACCTCCCGGTTTAAATACTTTTCATTACAGATATTGTACACAGTTTTTGAAGGCTTATACCTTTTTGAAGGCCCATTTGCCGGATTCAAACCTGCGGTAGAAGAAGATGAGGCGGATGCCGATTTCAGCCAGGCTGACCAGCCAGGTGAGCGCCAGGCCCAGGTGCCAGACATCCACCGCCAGCCAGGCCATAAGGGGCCTAATGATGGATACGCACACCAGCATGACGCCCGCGACATAGAGGTTGTCACCGGCTCCCCTCAAGGCGCCGGACAGGACGACTGAGGACATCTGCAAGGGCTGCATCAAGGCCACGATGATAAGGGTTTCCGCGGCGAAGAAAATGACATTGGCCGCGTCCGGCGTGCCCGGGTTGATGAACAGGCGGCTGACAGGGTAGCGCATCAAGACGGTGAACAAGCCCAGGACCAGGCTCAGGAGCATGGCGATGCGCTGGGTGATTTTGCCGTAAAGCAGGCTCAAATCCCGCCGGCCCTTGCCCAGGTTCTGGCCGACCAAAGAGGTGGCGGCGACGGACAGGCCATCGGCGAAGTTGAAGGTGAGCGCCAAAAACTGCATGGCGATGTTGTGCGCGGCAAAGAGGGTGACACCCAGGGAATACATGATGCGGGAATACATGAAGAAGCCAAAGCGCATGCTGGCCTGCTCCACTACGGCGTTGCCGCCCACCTTGATGATGGAAGCCATGGTGTGGGGCACGATGCGCCAGTTGTCCCGGTGGGAGATGCGCAGGTAGCTGCTTGGGTTGTGGATGACAGCCAGGATGGACAGCACCATGCCGGCCGCCATGCCAATGACGCTGGCGATGGCAGCGCCGCGGATGCCCAGCATCGGGAAGCCCAGGTGCCCAAAGATGAGCAGGTAGTTGAAGACCACGTTGACAAGGTTTGAGACAATGTTGACCTTCATGGGAATCTTGGTGTCCCCCACGCCGCGCAGCGCCGCGTTGATGCACATGCTGATGGCGTTGATGGGCAAAGCCAAGGACATGATGACAAAGTAATCAACCGCGCCTTGCAAGACCAGGGCGTCATCAGGCGTGCGCTCATGGCCGCCGGCCAGGCGCATCAAGGGCTCCGCCAGCAAAACAGCCAGCACTGTCATCACAATAGACAGACCCAGACCCAAAATGAGGGCATTACGTAAAGAGGAATTGGCCTCCTCCCGCTTGCCCTCGCCCTTGCGCCTTGCGACAATGGCGGTGACGCCCACGTTGAGCGCGAAGAAAATGGCCAGGAAAATCATGCGCGGCTGGCCGGGCAGGGACACCGCGGCTAAGGCGTTACGGCCCAACTGCCCCACCATGATGGTGTCGGCGCTGCCAATTAAGCTCATGAGCACCATTTCGGCGATGGCCGGCATCGCGATGAGCATGACATCCTTATACGCTTGCTTGGTTTCGGGGATTTCACCCAGGCGCCTGTCTTCCCGGACCAGATGGTCGGAGGAGAACAGACGCTTCCATAAATGCTTCAAAGAAAATTCTCCTTCCCCAGTGTATTGTTACTATGGAAAAGGATAACAGAACCTGAAAAATTCATCAAGGAAGTCAGAGCCGGGATACATCAAAAAAGCCGCCGGAATAACCGGCGGCATGTGAACTGTATACGGAACAATTAGTTACGCCTGGAGGAGCGGGAGAGCAGCAGCAGGCGAACCAGCTGCAAAATGGCTGAGATGGCCGCCGCCACATAGGTAAGCGCTGCGGCGTTGAGCACGGCCTTGACGCCCTTCTCCTCCGCCTGGGTGGTGACAATGCCCGAACTTCTGAGCATGGCGATGGCGCGCTTGCTGGCGTTGAACTCCACCGGCAGGGTGATGAGGGAAAAGACCACCGTTAATGCGAACAGAATGATGCCGGCGTAGAGCAGGGGCTGCCAGGACATGATGAGGCCCAGGATGAAAATGGGCATGGACAGCTTGCTGCCGATGGACACCGTGGGCACCACCAGGCTTCTGAGGTTTAGGGGGCCGTAGTCATCCTTTTTCTGCATGGCGTGGCCCGCCTCATGCGCCGCGATGCCGACCGCCGCGACAGAGGCGGAGTTGTAAACGCCCTGTGACAGGCTTAAGACCTCGGTCTTGGGGTTGTAGTTATCGGTCAACTGGCCTTCCACCTGGGCAATCTTAACCACGTCATTGCCGTTTTGGCGCAGGATGCGCTCCGCCGCCTCGGCGCCGGAAATCCCGGAGTTCAAGGCGACCTTGCTGTACTTGGTGTAAGCGGATTTCACCTTCCACTGAGCGTAGAAAGCCAGCAGGAGGCCGGGGATAGCCAAAAGCAGGGTGGGATCTAAATACATCGTGCGTCACTCCCTTAAGTCATAATCGGATAGATTATACCCCTGCAACGCCCATCCATATCTGTGATCAAATGAAGCCCATTTGCCGGGTATCCCCCGGATAAAGACAAGCCCGCAGGCCTTCCGGGCTTGAAAAAAGAGCGATTTATGCCGCATGTCCAACCAATCATTTATACATCAATGCATAAAAACAAAAACATGATGCACCGAAAAAAGACAAGTTTTTCTGTACATCATTGGACAAATGGATTATAATCATCTGCGTGGCAAGAGCATGAAAATGCAAAAAATTACTTCCTTTGACAAAACAAACCTGTTTTGTATAATAAGCAAAAATTCGAAAGAGGGTAGTACATGAGTTCACGGTTCGCTGTGTATCTGGCAAAGAGGGTCGGCATGGCCTTTCTGACCATCTTTTTGGTCATCGCGATCACCTTTTTTACGATGCACGCCATCCCAGCCAGCCCCTTCAGTTCGGAAAAAGCCAAGAACGACGCGACCATCGCGGCGCTGGAAGCCAAGTATGGCTTTGACAAGCCGGTGCCCGTTCAATTCGTCAACTATTTAAAGAACATCGTCCAGTTTGATTTTGGCCTCTCAACCGGTTGGGTAGGCAGCACAGTCGCCGACCTGATTAAGGGCGGCTTCTCCTATTCCGCGACCATTGGCTTTACCGCCGCCATCCTGGCCATCATCATGGGCGTGTTCTTGGGCTCACTGGCCGCCATTCGGCGCGGTGAATGGCTGGACAAGGTCATCCAGGTGACCACGACAGCCCTGGTCTCCATGCCCTCTTTTGTCATCGCCACCCTGTTGTTATTGGTATTCGGGCTTTATTTGAAGTGGTTCCCAACCTTGGGCAGCATGCCGGGCGGCACCATCCTGCCCACCTTCTCCCTAAGCCTCTACCCCATGGCCTACATCACCAGGCTACAGCGCTCCAGCATGCTGGACGTGTTGGGCCAGGACTATATCCGGACAGCCAGGGCCAAGGGCGTGAAGCGCAGCCTCATCATCTTTAAGCACGCGCTGAAGAACGCGCTCTCCCCGGTTGTCACCTACGCCGGCCCCATGATGGCCTACATTTTAACCGGCTCCATGGTGGTTGAGAACATCTTCTCCGTCCCGGGGCTGGGCCGGTTGTTTGTCAATTCCATGCTGCGCACCGATTACATGATGATTATGGGCGTCACCATTTTCCTGGGCACGCTCATCATCCTGATGAACCTGATTTCCGACATCATCTATAAAATTCTCGATCCGCGCATCGATTTGAGGTAAGAAGCACATGCAAAGCGAAAAACCCAAAAAGAATTTCCTCAGCTTTCAATTAGACCCCGACCTGTTTGAGCCGGCGAGTGAGAGCGACAAAAACCAGCAGCGCATGATGCGCGAATCGGTCTCCTTCTTTAAGGACGCCATCCGCCGGCTTCGGCGCAACAAAATCGCCATGCTCTGCCTGTTTGTGATTGTGGTCATCGCGCTGATTGCCTTCATCGTGCCCAATTACTACCCCTATTCCTACACCAAGCAGGACGTGACCGCCAAGTACCTTAGGCCTTTTGAGTACTCAGCCCGAGAGCAGGCCCGGATTGACAAGGGCCAGGACGTCTTCCCCCACATCATGGGCACAGACGCCCTGGGGCGGGACTACGCCATCCGCGTCATTTATGGCACGCGCATTTCGCTCCTGGTCGGCCTCTTGTCCGCTGTCATCGTCATTGTAATTGGCATTATCTACGGCTCCATCTCCGGTTATTTCGGCGGGGCGGTGGACCTCATCATGATGCGCATCGTGGACGTGATTTACTCGCTGCCGGACGTATTGATTGTGATTCTGCTGTCTGTCGCCATCAAGGAACAGGTGGGCATGAGCAAGAGCGACCTGGTGGTGCGGATGGGTGCCGGCATGATATCCATCTTCATCGTGTTTGGTTTGCTCTACTGGTGCGGCATGGCCCGCCAGGTGCGCGGCCAGGTGCTGTCCATCAAGGAGCAGGAATTTGTCTTAGCCGCCAAAGCCATCGGTGCCTCACCCTACCGCATCATCCGCAAGCACATGATTCCCAACTGCATCTCCGTCATCATCATCACCGCGGCCATGCAGATACCAAGCGCCATCTTTACCGAGAGCTTTTTAAGCTTCCTGGGCATGGGCGTGTCCATCCCGATGCCGTCTTTGGGCTCCCTGGCCTCTGACGCCAGAACCGGCCTGGTCAGCTACCCCTATTTGCTGCTCTTCCCCGCCTTGTCCATTTTCCTGATTGTGTTGTCTTTTAACCTCCTGGGCAATGGACTCAGAGACGCTTTTGACCCCAAACTGCGCTCTTAAGTGCGATAAAAGAAAGATATTGATAAGAAGATGACGAACGAAAGCGCGAAGAAGACTCCCCTGACAGCGGACGCACCGCTACTGGAAGTCAAAAACCTCAGCACCACCTTCTTCACCCCCTCAGGTGAGGTCAGGGCGGTCAACAACGCTTCCTTTAACTTAAACCCCGGCTCTGTCCTGGGCATCGTGGGCGAGTCCGGCTCCGGCAAATCGGTGACGGCCTACTCCATCATGCAGATACTGACGCACCCGGGGAAAATCGTGTCAGGCTCTATCCGTTACAGGGGCCAGGAGCTGGTTGGCATGACGGATGAGCAGATGAGGGCCATCCGGGGCAATAAAATCTCCATGATTTTCCAGGACCCGATGACCAGCCTGAACCCGACCTTCACCATCGGCAACCAACTGATGGAGGCCATCCTGTTGCACACCCAGCGCGACAAGGAAGAAGCCTATTCCCACGCGGTGGAGATGCTGAAACTGGTGGGCATCAACGACCCGCAAAAGCGCATGAAGCAGTACACCTTTGAACTCTCAGGCGGCATGCGACAGCGCATCATGATTGCGATGGCTTTAGCCTGTGAGCCCGACATCTTAATCGCTGATGAGCCGACGACGGCCTTGGACGTAACCATCCAGGCGCAGATACTGGAATTGATGACCAGCCTGCAAAAAAAGATGGGCATGGCCATCATCATGATTACCCATGACCTGGGCGTCATCGCCGGGATGTGCGACGAGGTTATCGTGATGTACGCCGGGCGGATTGCCGAGCGCGGGACGGCGGATGAAATCTTCTACAAGCCGCGGCATGAGTACACCAAAGGCCTGCTCAAGTCCATCCCCAGCATTGACAGCGACGACAAGGAGCCTTTGAGCCCCATTGGCGGCACGCCGGTTGACATGCTCAACCTGCCAAAGGGCTGCCCCTTCTCCCCCAGGTGCGAACAGGCGATGAAAATCTGCCTGACCGAAATCGCCCAGGAGGTTCAAATCAACGATGACCCCCATTTGGCCGCCTGCTGGATGAACGTCAAGAACGGAAGACCTGAGATGGATGAGGACGGCAACTTAAAGCGCATCTGGGTGAATGAGGACGAGAAAGCATGACACAACACACAAAAGACACCCCCTTGGTGGAAGTCCGCAACCTGAAGCAGTACTTCCCCATCCGCACCGGTTTTATGAAGTCCACACCGCTCAAGGCCGTGGACGATGTGTCCTTTTCCATCATGCAGGGGGAAACCCTGGGCTTGGTGGGCGAATCCGGCTGCGGTAAGACCACGGTTGGCCGCACGCTATTGCAACTATACAAGCCAACCGGCGGGCAAATCCTCTACCGCGGGGAAGAAATCAAGCCCGGCGACTCCTTAAACCGCTTCCGAAAAAAAGCCCAGCTGGTCTTCCAGGACCCCTATTCATCCTTAAACCCCCGCATGACCGTCGGCGACATCATCGCCGAGCCCCTGGACGTGCACAAACTGTATAAAACAAAAAAAGAACGGGAAGACAAGATTCAAAGCCTGATGGAGTTGGTAGGTTTATCCAGTGAGCAGTCCACGCGCTACGCGCATGAGTTCTCAGGCGGCCAGCGCCAGCGCATCGGCATCGCCAGAGCCCTGGCGAGTGACCCGGAGTTCATCGTCTGCGATGAGCCGGTCAGCGCTTTGGACGTATCCATCCAGGCCCAGGTCATCAACATGCTGGAGGATTTGCAGCACCGTTTGGGGCTGACCTACCTCTTCATCGCCCATGACTTAAGCGTAGTCAAACACATCTCCAACCGCATCGCGGTCATGTACTTGGGCCACATGATAGAGCTAGCCTCCTCCATGGAACTGCACCGCGACCCTTTGCACCCCTACACCCAGTCCCTGCTATCGGCCGTGCCCATCCCGGACCCGGAAAAGGCCAGGAAGGCCAACCGAATCTCCTTAACCGGCGAGGTTCCCAGCCCCTTGAAAGTGCCCTCGGGCTGCCCCTTCCGCACCCGTTGCAAATATGCCCAGGACATCTGCGCCAAGCAGCGCCCCGAGCTGCGTGAACTCAAGCTCGGCCACTTCGTCGCCTGCCACCTGGCAAAATGAAACTAATAATGCGGGAACGCGCATTTAATTAGATGGTCCCCAAACAAAAAAGGAGGAACTCCCGAATGAAGAAAATCGTCTCATTGCTCCTGGCTGTCATGATGCTGCTTGGCGTCATGCCCCTGGTCGCAGGCGCGGAAGGTGAAACCGTCTCCCTGTTCTACGGCGGCGGCACCCCCCTGTCCATCGACCCGGCGCTCAACTCCGCCTCCAGCGGCTCCAACGTGTTAAAGCTGGGCCATGCCGGCCTGATGGGCTTTAGCCTGGTGGACGGCAAAGGCACCCTGACCCCCGAACTGGCCGAATCCTACACCAAGAGCGAAGACGGCCTGACCTATGTCTTCACCCTGCGTGAAGGCCTGAAATGGTCCGATGGCAAGGAATTCCTGGCCTCCGAGATCGTTTCTTCCTGGAACCGCGCTTCTTCTTCCGCCCTGGGCGCCGACTATGGCTTCATGTTTGACGTCATCGAAGGCTACAACGGCGGCGAAGGCCCCCTGAATGTGGTCGCGGATGACGCCGCGCGCACCCTGACTGTCAAACTGGTCAACCCGACCTCCTATTTCCTCGACCTGTGCGCCTTCCCGGTGTTCTACCCGGTCCGCGCCGAAGTGGTTGACAACGAGGGCGTCTGGGCGACCAAGCCCGAAACCTACCTGGGCATGGGCCCCTTCCGCATGACCGAGTACAAAGTGGACGACGTCATCGCGTTTGAAAAGAACCCCAACTACTGGAACGCTGAGAATGTGAAGCTGGCCGGCGTGAACGCCTACCTGTCTGAGGACAACGTGGCCATCCTGACCGCCTATGAAAACGGCACCGCTTCCTTCATCAACTCCATCAGCCCCGAAGAGTATCCCCGCCTGCAGGAAACCTATCCCGGTGAATTGGTTTTCGGCGATTACCTGGGCACCTATTATGTGCTGTTCAACGTGTACAAGGACCTCTCCCCGGCCGGCAAGCAGCTGACCGTGCAGGAGCAGTCCAAAGCCCGCTTCGCGCTGGGCCAGATGATTGACCGCCTGACCCTGGTTGAGTATGTGACCCAGGGCGGCCAGGTTGCCGCGACCGGTTTCTACCCCGCGACCCTGGGCGACGGCCTGAACCTCGACGTCCGCGCGAGCGAGACCTATGAGAAATGGTACACCGGCACCAACGAGCCCGCCGAAGAGAACGCTGAGTACACCCAGGACCAGGTTGAAGCCGCCAAGACCCTGATGGAACTGGGCTATGCCTACACCGGCACCATTGAAGCGGGCGACCTGAAGTTCACCGACTTCCCCAGCATCGACTTTGCCTTCAACAACTCCGGCGCCAACGCCCTCATCATTCAGTATGTGGCGGAGACCTGGAACACCTTTGGTATTCCTTCCACCATCAACACCGAGGCCTGGAGCACCCTGCAGGTCAAACTGAAGGCCGGTAACGCCGAAGCCGCCCGCATGGGTTGGATCGCTGACTTCAACGACGTCGTCAACTTCCTGGAGATCTTCATCTCCGCTTCCGGCAACAACTACCCGCGCCTTGGCCGCGATGTCGGCGAGTACGAGAAGGCCACCGAGGTGACCAAGGACGCCGGCACCGGCGCGTACTACGGCCTGGAAGGCAACCAGACCTGGGCGGATGCCTTTGACAACCTGGTGACCGAAATCAAGGCTGAGACCAACCCCGAAGAGCGCGCCAAGAAGGCCGCCGACGCCGAGAGAATCCTGATGATGACCGGCGGCGTCAACCCCCTGTACTTCTACACCAACCCCTACATGCTCAAGCCCGAAGTCAAGAACCTCATCATGATGCCCACCGGCGACGTGATTTGGAACTATGTTGAAATCGTGAAATAAGCAGTAGTATACCTTAGACGGCCCGCGGGAAACCGCGGGCTGTCTTTTTGATTGACAGGAAAACAGCCTGTTTGTACACTGGCGGGGTATGAACTTACCATCTTTTAACCTCGCGGAGGAGCAGGAGCCTTGCCTGCTCTGCCCCAGGCAATGCGGGGTCATCCGCGAAGAAACAACGGGCAAAGGCTGGTGCCGCATGGGCAGAGAGGCCCGTGTGGCGCGCGCCGCCCTGCATCACTGGGAAGAGCCCTGCATCTCCGGCACCCGCGGGACAGGCGCCGTCTTCTTTTCCGGCTGCACGCTGGGCTGCGCCTACTGCCAGAATTTTGACATCAGCCATGAGGGCTTTGGCCGGCAAACAGGCACCCAAAAGCTGGCTGACATCATGAAGCGCTTGGTGGAGGAGGAAGGGGCTCAAAGCCTCTCCCTCATCACACCCACCCATTTCCTGCCTGCTATCATAAAGGCGCTGGAGCGCTACCGCCCGCCCGTGCCCCTGGTGTACAACTGCGGGGGATATGAGCGGGTGGAGACCTTAAAGCATCTGGAAGGGCTGGTGGACGTCTACCTGCCGGATTTGAAATATGTGTCGCCCCGGCTGTCTAAACTGCTGTCCGGTGTCGCGGATTATTTTGAGGTAGCCGGTCAGGCGGTGATGGAGATGTGCCGGCAAACCGGTATGCCCCAATACGATAAGGATGGCATCATGATAAAGGGCACCCTGGTGCGCCATTTGGTGCTGCCCGGCTGCACGGCGGACAGCCTACAGGTCTTGGACTTCATCAAGGAGCGTTTACCAGAAGGCACCCCGGTCAGTCTGATGGGCCAGTACACACCACAGGCGACCTGTCAGGTGCCCGGCATGGACCGCACACTGACCCAAAAGGAATACGCCAGAGTGACCGCTTACATGAAAGATTTAGCCCTGTCTGGCTATATCCAGGGGCTGGAAGCCGCCGACAGCGCCTTTACCCCGCCCTTTGATTTAACAGGCCTTTAAACGCAAGGCTACAAGCGTTGTTTATCCGCGAACAGGTTTATATCATTGTGTACAAAAAACAGAAAACGCCCAAAGGGGCGTTTTACCTTGTAAGGCTATCAGAAACCCAACTTTAAGGCCCCGGAAGAGTGGGTATATGAACATTGACACAGGGCATCCTCCCCTATATACTGCGGGGTACGGTTCTTGTGACCACTATATGTAGTAAACCGAAGGGAAACACGATATGTTGACGGAGTACAGGCTGCCGGAAGCCATTCTCAAGCGTTCCGGGCAGGCGGAGACCTATGACAGGAGCAAGATTCACACAGCCTTGAAAAAGGCTTTTTTAGCCACCGGGGCGGAGATTAGCGATGCCCAGCTGGATGACATCACGCTCAAGGTTGAGAGCTTGATGGCGGAAGCCCTGCAAAAGGGCGAGACCTTCTCCGTTGAAAAGGTTCAGGACATGGCCGAGCAGGCCCTGATGCTGGCCGGTCATTTCAACCAGGCCAAGGCCTACATCCTCTACCGCGATGTCAGGCGCAAGAAGCGCGAGGACAAGCAGAAGCTGCTTTCCTATTTTACCGACTTTGAGGAATTGGCGCCTGTCTTAAGCGGCATTGAGCGCGATTTTTCAGAGGAGGAGTACGGCCTGTCCGTTTTGACGCGCAAGTTCCTGTCCCTTTATAAAGAGGACAAGAGCCTGTCTGAGCGCATGGACGTGCTGATTCGCGCGGCCATTGAGCTGACTGACAAGGAAGCAGCCAAGTGGGAATTTATCGCGGGCAGGCTATTTAACTGCCATTACCGTTACAACCTGCACCAGAGAGAGCAGGCGCTGAACCTGACCTCCTTTTATGAAAAGCTGGTCTACCTGGACAGCCAGGACCTGCTGGCCAAGAGCATGCTGGAAACCTATACCAGGGAAGACCTGGAAGAAGCCGCCACCTACATGGTTGAATCACGGGATGACCTCTTCCCCTATTCCGGGATTGAGCTGTTGACCAAGCGTTATGTCATCCAGAACCGCCAGCACCAGGCGCTGGAGAGCGTGCAGGAAATGTACCTGTCCATCGCGCTGTTTTTGGCCATTCCGGAGCAAAAAGACAAGCGCCTGTTCTGGGTGAAGCAGTTTTATGACATGCTCTCCTCCCTCAAGGTGACCATGGCCACCCCCACCCTGTCCAACTCCAGAAAGCCCTATCACCAATTGTCCAGCTGCTTTATTGACACGGTGCCGGATGATCTGCAGGGCATTTACCACAGCATTTCCAATTTTGCCAACGTCAGCAAGTATGGCGGCGGCATGGGCCTTTACTTTGGCAAGGTGCGCTCCCAGGGCGCCAGCATAAGGGGCTTTGAGGGTGCGGCCGGCGGCGTTATCCGCTGGATTCGTCTGGCCAATGACACCGCGGTGGCCGTTGACCAGTTGGGTGTGCGCCAAGGCGCCGTCGCCGTCTACCTGGACGTGTGGCACCGCGACCTGCCCGAGTTCCTGCAGCTGAGGACCAACAACGGCGATGACCGCATGAAGGCGCACGACGTCTTCCCCGCGGTCTGCATGCCCGACTACTTCTATGAGCAGGTCAAAACCAACATGAACGGCGACTGGTACATGTTTGACCCGCATGAGGTTCAAACCCGCAAGGGCTGGGCGCTGGAAGATACCTATGGCGAGGAGTGGACGGCCAAGTACAAGGAACTGGTGGAAGATCCCAAGGTTTCCCGCCGCGTGATTCCCATCAAAGACCTGGTGCGCCTCATCATCAAATCCGCCGTTGAAACGGGCACGCCCTTTGTCTTTAACCGCGACCATGTCAATCGCATGAACCCCAACCCGCACAAGGGCATGATTTACTGCTCCAACCTGTGCACCGAAATCGCCCAGAACATGAAGGGCGTGGACTTTGTAGACCAGTACACCAAGACGGTGGACGGGGAAACAGTGGTTGTCACCGTGACCAAGCCCGGCGATTACGTGGTGTGCAACCTGGCCAGTTTGAACCTGGGCAAGATTGACGTTGACAACCAGGAGGAACTGGGCAATCTTATCAACTCGGCCGTACGCGCGCTGGACAACGTGATTGAGCTCAACTACTTCCCCGTGCCCTACGCCAAAATCAACAACCACCGCTACCGCCCCATCGGCCTGGGCGTGAGCGGCTATCACCACCTGCTGGCCCTCTCCGGCATCCCCTGGGAGAGCGAGGAGCACTTAAAGCTGGCGGACAGGGTGTTTGAGGACATCAATTACCACACCATCACCGCCTCCATGAACCTGGCCCGGGAAAAAGGCGCGTATGAGTACTTCCCCGGCTCAGACTGGGAGACCGGCGAATACTTTGACAAGCGCGACTACACCCAGGAGCGCTGGCTGGAACTGAAAGCCCGGGTTAAGGAAAACGGCCTGCGAAACGGCTACCTGCTGGCCGTGGCGCCCACCTCCTCCATCTCCATCATCGCCGGAACCACAGCGGGCATTGACCCGATTATGAATCGCTTCTATTATGATGAGAAGAAGTCAGGCCTCATCCCCAGGGCGGCGCCCGATTTGAGCATGCACACCTACTGGTTCTACAAGGCCGCGCACACCATTGACCAGCATTGGTCCGTCCGTGCCAACGGCATTAGGCAGCGCCACATCGACCAGGCGCAGAGCATGAACCTGTACATCACCAATGACTACAGCTTCCGCCAGGTGCTGGATCTCTACCTGAGCGCCTGGGAAGAAGGTGTCAAGACGGTGTACTACATCCGCTCCAAATCCCTGGAAGTGGATGAGTGCGAGAGCTGCTCCACCTGAGGACGAAATCTGCAGCGCAAAGCAACATGCGCCTCAGGAAAACCCCGCTTCGCCCGCTTTGCGCACAGGGTTCCGGCCATGCCGACCGCTTTTGGCGGGCACACACAAACAAGTTCCAAGTAAACTGACAGATTGTCCAAAAATCATCAGAGCGCCTTTACAAGGGCGCTCTGTTTTGTTATCCTTGCCTCAAGAAAACTGAACCAAGTACGACAATGCCGAACAATTCCATTCAAACACCTGAGGATTCTTGGATGTATCTAATCTGGCTCCGCGACGCGGACATCCGCTGGACATGCAAACCCGGTGAGACCCTGGCCCAAGGCGCGGACAGGCTGCAGGCAGGGCGGAGGCTCTTCCCCGGCTGCCGCGGCGGCGGCTGCGGGGTGTGCAAGGTCAGGGTGCTGGCAGGCAGATGCCGCACCAACCCGCAGTCAAGGGACGCCCTGCCGGATACCGAAAGGGAAGACAACCTGGTGCTGGCCTGCTGCGCCATACCCGACAGCGACATGGAAATCGAACGGGCAGAGAAATAGATGCAAACCCATCATTGCGCCAAGCAATGGGAAAATAAGGAGGCAAGTATGGCAATCAAGGGAATTCTGAGGGCAGGATACATCCAGATGCGCGTGCTGGACATGGACAAGGCTGTCGCGTATTACCGGGATGTCATCGGACTGGACGTGGTTGGCACAACTTCTGACGGACGCGTGATGCTCAAAGCCTTTGACGAGT
>CAZHPW010000033.1:3131-5386 GCA_964534515.1 uncultured Christensenella sp. | reverse complement strand
ATGGACTACATGGGCTTCAAGGCGGAGAATGAAGCGCTGCTGGACCAGTACCAGAAGGCCACCGCGGACTTCGGCCTTAAAAACGAGTGGGTTCCCGCCGGCAGCGACCAGCCCGGCTTTGGCCGCCGGCTGGCGGTGCAATTGCCCACCGGGCACCGGGTGGAGGTGTATGCCACGGTGGAACTGGCGGCGGACCATCCTGAAATCAACAACCCCAACATCTGGCAGAAGGTGCCCCATGGCATGGGGGTCAGCGGCTTTGACCATGCCCTGCTTTACGGCCCCAACGCGTCCAGGGCGGTTGCCTTCTTTACGGAGGTGCTGGGCATGAGCCAGGTGGAGCGCGTCAAGCTGCCCGATGGCAGCGGCAGCCTGTGCACCTGGCTGACCGCCAACAACAAGGCGCACGACCTGGCCATCCTGGAGTATGACAAGCCGGGCCGCATCCACCACTTCGCCTTCAAGCTGGAAAATTGGAACGAAATCGGCCACGCGGCCGACCTCATCAGCATCAACAACGTGGCCCTGGACGCCGGCCCCATGCGCCACGGCGTCACCCGCGGCCAGACCATCTACTTCTTTGACCCCTCCGGCAACCGCAACGAGGTCTACGCCGGCGGCTACGCGCACTACCCGGACATGCCGGTGCGCGAGTGGGATTTTGACCAGGTGGGCAAGGGCATCTTCTACTACACCCGCCAGCTCAACGAGAACTTTCTCGCTGTCACCACCTGATGCCCTGGCGGCTGCCGGCCTCCCCGGCAGCCGTCCTGACCGGAAAGGATCATCATGAGCGAAGACAAACGCTACGTGCAATCCATCCAGCGCGCCGCCATGGTGCTGGACTGCTTCACCCAGCGCAAACCGCGCTGGAAGCTGACCGAAATCGCAGGCCGCGTGGGGCTGAGCAAATCCACGGTGTACGGCATCGTGGACACCCTGCAGCACCTGGGCCTGCTGGACCAGGATCCGGAAACCCTGCTGTACAGCCTGGGGACGCGCATGATCCACTACGGCAGCCTGGCGGAGGAATCCCTGGACATCATCGCCATCGCCCGCCCGAAGATGGAACTGCTGTGCAGCCAGGTGCAGGAGACCATCCACCTGGGCATGCTGCAGGGGCTGGAAATCGTGTACATCGACAAGATTGAAACAACCCAGTCCATGCGCATCGCGACCGCGCGCGGCAGCCGCAACCCCGCCTACTGCACCGGGGTCGGCAAGGCCATCCTGGCCTACGCCGATGACGAGGTCAAGGGCAGGCTCTTCCAGAGCCGGATGCAGAAAATCACCGACAGCACCTTAACAAAACAGGAGGAACTGCAGGCGGAGTTTGACCGCATCAAGGCCCGCGGCTATGCCACCGACCATGATGAAATCGAGATCGGCCTCAGTTGCATCGCCATGCCCATCCATGAGCACGATGGCAAGGTGCGCTACGCCATGAGCGTTTCCGGCCCCACCATCCGCATGACCGAGGAGCGCCTGCCCGAGTTGACCCGGCTGCTCAGGGCCACCGTGCGCCAGGTGGAGCGCCAGCTGGGCTACGGCCTGCGCCAATAACAAAAGCAAAGGAGCATACTATGTCCCGTCCAGAAATCGCGAACATCATCAAAACCGGCGGCTTTGACACCAACTACCACGACCAGGGCCAGGGCTTTCCCGTGCTGCTGCTGCACGGCTCCGGGCCTGGGGTCTCCGCCTGGGCCAACTGGCGCCTGATCCTGCCGGAGCTTGCCAAACAGCGGCGGGTTATCGCCCCGGACATGGCGGGCTTTGGGTACACCCAGCGCGTGGCGGGCCTGCCGCTGACGATGGACACCTGGGTGAAACAGACCATCGACCTGATGGATGCCCTGCACCTTGAGCAGGCGGACCTGGTGGGCAATTCCTTCGGCGGCGCGCTGGCCCTGGCGGTCGCCATCCTGCATCCCAAGCGGGTGCGCAAGCTGGTGCTCATGGGCGCGATGGGCGTCGACTTCCCCATCACCCCGGGGCTGGACAGCGTCTGGGGCTATGAGCCCTCGGTCAAGAACATGAAGGACATGATCAGCCTGTTTGTCTACAACAAGGCCATCGCAACCGATGACCTGGCTAAGATGCGGTACGAAGCCAGCGTTGAGCCCGGTTTTCAGGAGAGCTTCTCCGCCATGTTCCCCGCCCCCCGCCAGCGCTGGGTCAAGGACATGGCGCGGTATGAGGACAGGATTTCCGGCATCACCCAGGAGGCGCTGATCGTGCACGGCCGGGAGGAC
>CAZHPW010000033.1:0-3121 GCA_964534515.1 uncultured Christensenella sp. | reverse complement strand
GGGAGGACCAGGTCATCCCGGTGGAGAATGCCTACCGCCTGATCAAACTAATTGACAATGCCCAACTGCACGTCTTTGGCCACTGCGGGCATTGGACACAGATTGAAAAATCCGCGGCGTTCGCCCAACTGGTCAACGCCTTTCTTGGCTGAGACATAAAAATTAAACAGCATCTGATAACCCACACGGCAAGGAGGCGAAGGATGAACGACCGGCAGGCAGTGATGGAAGCCATCGCGAAAGAATTGCTGCAGGCGGAAGCAAGCAGCCGCCCCATCGCACAGCCCAGCCTGAGGCACCCTGATCTAAGCATTGATGAGGCTTATGGCATCCAACTGCTGAACATCAAGGCCAGGACGCAGGCTGGCAGGCGCGTAACGGGCAAGAAAATCGGCCTCACCAGCCTGCCCATGCAGCGCCTGCTGGGCGTGGACCAGCCGGATTTTGGGCACCTGCTGGATGACATAGCAAGCGATGGCGCAAGCATCCCCTCAGCGCGGCTGATCCAGCCCAAAATCGAAGGGGAAATCGCTTTCATCCTGCAAAGCGACCTAATAGGCACCAACAACACGGCGGCGGATGTGCTGCGCGCCACAAGCCAGGTGCTGCCGGCGCTTGAGATCGTGGACAGCCGCGTCGCCGACTGGAAAATCACCATCGTGGACACCGTGGCGGACAACGCCTCCTCCGGCCTGTATGTGTTGGGCAGTCAGGGCTTGCCTGCCCGGGAAATTGACCTGGCGGCGGAAACCATGCGCCTGTACCGGAACGGCCGGCTGATCAACGAGGGCACCGGCAGCGCCGTGCTGGGCGACCCGGCCCTGGCCGTCGCCTGGCTGGCCAACCGAATGAACCACTACGGCGTGCCGCTGAAGGCCGGCGAAATCATCCTCTCCGGCGCCCTGACCGCCGCCCTGCCCTGCCGCCCCGGGGACACCTTCCAGGCGGTCTTTGGCACCCTGGGCAGCGTTTCAGCCCGCTTCACCTGACAAGGAGACGAACAATTGAACAAGATACGAGTGGGCATCATCGGCCCTGGGAACATCGGCAGCGACCTGATGATCAAAATCAAGCGCAGCCCATATCTGGAACTGGCCTGCGTGGTGAACATTGTCGAGTCCCCCGGCCTAGAGCGCGCCAGGGACCTGGGCGCCGATGCCTCGCCCCTGGGGGTTGACTACCTGCTAAGCAAGTACACCGGGGACATCCGGATTGTCTTTGACGCGACCAGCGCCAGGGCGCACGCCGCCTGCGCGCCCCGGCTGAAGGCTGCCGGCATGTTCACCTTGGACCTGACCCCGGCAGCCGTCGGGCCCTACTGCGTGCCTGCCGTCAACCTGGATGCTGCGATGCTGGACCTGCCCAACCTGAACATGGTCACCTGCGCCGGCCAGGCGACCACCCCCCTGGTGGCGGCCGTCAACCGGGCGGCGGATGTCTACTACGCGGAAACAGTGTCCTCCATCAGCTCCCTCTCCGCGGGCCCCGGAACGCGCGCGAACATTGACGAATTCACGCAGACCACCCGCCGCGCGCTCACAGCCATCGGCGGCGCCGACCAGGCCCGGTCCATCATCATCCTCAACCCTGCCCAGCCGCCCATCCTCATGCGCAACAGCATCTACACCCGGGTGAGGCACCTGGACATGGACGCCATCACCAGGGCGGCTGAGGACTGCCTCCGACAGATGCAGACCTACGTGCCCGGCTGCAGGTTCCGGATGCCGCCTACGCGCAGGGAAGCCGACGGCGACACCGTGATGATGGCGGTTGAGGTTGAGGGCCTGGGCGACTTCCTGCCGGTGTATTCGGGCAACCTGGACATCATCAACGCCGCGGCCATCAAAATCGCGGAAGAAAAAGCCAAACGGCTCATGGGGGAAACATCATGGCAAGCATCATCCTGACGGAAACCACGCTGCGGGATGGCAGCCACACGGTTGCCCACCGCTTCACCGCCAGGGAAGCCGGCTTGCTGGCCGCCGCCCTGGACCAGGCTGGCATTGACATCATCGAGGTCGGGCACGGCGACGGCCTGGCCGGCTCTACCTGCAACTATGGCTTTTCCGCTGAAAACGAGATGGATCTGATCCGCGCCGCCGCAAATAGCGTGAACAAGGCCCGCGTCGCCGTGCTATTGATCCCCGGCATCGGCACGGTGGCCGACCTCAAAAAAGCCCACGAAGCGGGCGCCAGGGTTGTGCGCGTCGCCACGCATGTGACGGAGGCCGATGTCGCCCAGGAGCACATCCACGAAGCCAAACAGATGGGCTTTTTGACCATCGGCTTTTTGATGATGGCGCACAGGGCGGGCGTCCAGCGGCTGGTGGAGGAGGCCGGGAAAATGGTATCCTACGGCGCGGACGCCGTCTACCTGACGGATTCCTCCGGCGCCATGCTCATGGGCGAGGTGCGCCAGAAGGTCAGGGCGCTGGTCAAGGCCTATGATGTGCCTGTCGGCTTTCATGGGCACAACAACCTGGCCCTGGCAGTTGGCAACTCCCTGGCCGCCCTGGAGGCAGGTGCTACCTACCTGGACGGTTCCCTGGGCGGGCTGGGCGCCGGCGCCGGCAACACCGCCACAGAGGTGCTGGTCGCCGCCCTCGCCCGGGAGGGCTACCGCCAGTCGGCCGACCTGTTCCGGGCCATGGACGCGTCCAGCCAGGTGCTCAAGCCCATCGCGGCCAAGTATGGCGTGAAGCTGCAGGATTTGCAGGACCCCCTGATGCTGGGCTACGCGGACGTCTACTCCAGCTTCCTCCTGCACGCGCGCCGCGCCTCGGAACATCATCCTGGAACTGGGCCGGCGGGAAGCTGTGGGCGGTCAGGAAGACTGGATCATGGACATCGCGCGGGAGCTTTCCCTGCAATAACACATGGTTGTCCAATCGCAGCCCTGTTGCCGGGGCTGTTTTTTTCGCGGTTTTAAAAGTGGACAGACAGTGTTACAATCTATCCAATGTGAGCCACAGGAGGATTGAAATGACGAAACTGGTCAAGAAACCCTTGTTCAACCCCAGGGGGGACATCGACACGCGCTCCCGGCGCATGGTGGGCGGCAACCCCACCAACCTCAACGACTTCAACAACATGAAATATTCCTGGGTCAGCCCCTGGTACC
>CAZHPW010000032.1:11010-23465 GCA_964534515.1 uncultured Christensenella sp. | reverse complement strand
CCCAATACGCCGGCGTCCGGCCGCTGCGCGCGTCTTAAGCCAAATTCCATCACCTTGCCGCCCTCAGCCGCGCGGCTGACGCGGTTGGCCTTGGTGGCGATGAGGGATTGGTGGCCCACCAGGGTCAAAAGGGTGGTTTCCACCAACTGTGCCTGGGCCAAAGGCGCATCCACGCGCACGATGGGCTCACCGGGGAAGATGATGCTACCTTCCTTGATGATGTCAATGTCCCCGGTAAAGCGGAAGTCGCGCAGGTAGTCCAAAAAGGACTGGTCAAACTGCTTGAGGCTATCCAGGTACTTAATGTCCTCCTCAGTAAAGCGGAGGTTTAGGATGTAGTCCTTAAACTGCTCATTGCCCGCCATCACCGCGTAGCGCAGGCCGGGCACATCCCTGAAAAACATGGTGAACACGCTGCGCCGCTCGGTGGTCTGGTGCTTGTGGTAGCCATACAGCATGGTTAATTGGTAGAGGTCTGTGAGCATGGTCAGGTTGTACATTTTTTCTTCCTTTCCTATTGGGCAATGGTGTGGTACAGCGCGCTCCCTGCGTCAGAGGGCAGGGTCAGCCCACCCCGGGGGGAGAGGGAGACGCCCAGCACCTGGGGGCCGTCTGGCAGGCAGTTGCGTTTGAATTGGTTGCGGAAAAACCGCTTAAAGAAGGCGCTGAGCCGGTTTTTAATTTCATCCTCGCCATGCTTGCCCGTGAAGGCTTTTACGGCTAAAGACACAATCTGCTCCGGGGACATCCTCTCCTTTAAGAACAGGTGGAGGAAGAAGTCGTTGAGCTCATAAGGGCCCAAGATGTCCTCGGTCTTCTGCTTGATATCGCCATGGCCCGGCAGCAGTTCCGGGCTGATGGGCGTAGCCAGAATATCCAAAAGCGTTTCTTTTAACAACGCCTTGTCCGTTGTCTCGGCTACATGACGCAGGATCAGCCGGATGGCGGTCTTGTACAAGCCGCCGTTGACACCGTACATGCTCATGTGGTCACCGTTGAAAGTGGTAAAGCCCAAGGCAAGCTCGCTCAGGTCGCCGCTGCCCACCATCATGCCGTTCACCTGGTTGGCCTTGTCCATCAATACCTGGGTGCGCTCCCGGGCTTGGGCATTTTCATAGGCAGCGTCGTGGGTGTTTACATCCTGGTCAATGTCCTTAAAGTGCTGCAGGATGCTGGCCTGAAGGTTGATTTCCCTGGGCTTTAGGTCAAAGGCTTCCATCAGTTTGACGGCGTTTTTCTTGGTGCGTTCAGAGCTGCCCAAACCGGGCAGGGAGTATGCGTAAACGCCCTCTTTGTCCAGGTTTAAGATGTCAAAGGCCTTCAGGCTGGTCACCAGCGCCATCGCGGAATCCAGGCCGCCGGAGACGCCCAGGGTCACGGCTTTTACACCGATGCGCCGCATGCGCGCGGCCAGGGCCTGGGCGGAAATCTCCACCGCGTCCTCGCACCACTGTGCAAGGGCATCTTTGTCTTGGGGCGCGTAGGGCATCAGCCTGTCAGCCTGCCAACCCGCGTTTTTAGGATTAACCCCTGACTGCTTTTTAAGGGGAATTTCCAAGGCCCAGACCGCGCTTTCCTGTTTGAAGGCCTGGGCGAAGGCCTTGAGCTCGCCATTTTGAAAAATGGCGGCCTGGCCCGGGTACACCAGGTCGGTGGTGGATTCGTTGCTGCCCGCGTTGGCGATGACCAGGGCGGGGGCGGAAAACTGCTCCCTCAGCAGGGAATACGCGTCCAGCCGCCCGGCCTCAGCCGGGAGCAGGGCGGGAACCAGCACCAGGTCAGCGCTCGGCTTCAAGGTTTCCAGGTCATCATAGAACACGGCGGCCGCGGACATGGCCAACGGCACTTCCGCCTGCCTCACACAGGGGATGTCCCTGCCCCTGGCATGCAGACTGCCTGGGCAGTCTGTGGCAAAGAAGGCGGCCTGCTCCTTTTGCAAATTCTGTTTGATGACAAAGGCCTGGATTTGACCATCATAGGCCACCGCCAGGGCGTTATAGGTTTTATTTCCGTGCTGAACCGGCAAGCCGAATATGCAAGCCAAACTATTGCACGCCTGCGCGATGTCCTGGGCCGCGTCCTGGCAGGCGGACAGGAAATGGGCATGCAAAAAAAGGCTGCCCGCGCCGGAAGTGGACAAGGCCAACTCCGGCAGCACCAGCGCTTTTACATTGTTGTCTTTGGCCTCTTGAATGAGCTCCAGGATGGCGTCCTTGTTTTTCCATACATCTATCGGCGCCCCGGACTTGGGCGCGCCGGCCATGAGCATCACTTGTTTTACCATGTTTCACGCTTTCCGCGGCGTTTGCCGCATCCCGCTTCCTAATTACGCTTCTATTCTACCCGCCTTGCAGGCCTTCGTCCACAGCGTTGGGGTGGAAACCCCTGCCGTATTTTTGCTATACTGGTGCAAAACCACCTGGAGGATACAGATGCGCTTGGGTATCATGGGCGGCACCTTTGACCCGATTCATTCCGGTCACATTCAAATCGCGAAAATGGCTCTGGAGGAAGCTGGGCTTGACCAGATTATTTTCCTGCCGGACGGGGACCCGCCCCACAAAGTCCCCAACACCAGGGATGAGGACAGGTTCAACATGGTTACTTTGGCCATTCAGGGCATCGAGGGCTTTGCGGCTTCTGACATGGAGTTAAAGCGCAAGGGCACCACCTACACGGTGGACACCCTGCGCGAGCTTCAAAACCGGGATGAGTACACGGAGCTTTATTATATCGTGGGCTCAGACACCATGCGCCTTTTCCCCACCTGGAAGAGTGCCGGGGAGGTGGCGGGCTTGTGCCACATGCTGGTAGCGCCCCGGCCCGGAGATGACAGCGGGGAAACCCATTGGTTCGCGGACAAGCTCTACCATGACTTTGGCCTGGTGACGACCATCCTCTCAAAACCCGGCCCGGATATCTCCTCCACCGACATCAGGAACCTGGTCAAGGCGGGGGAAAAGATTGGCCACCTGGTGCCGAAAGCGGTGGAAGATTATATCAGGGAGCATGGTCTCTACCTAAAATAGAACAAGTGACCTGGCATAAAAAAGGTAGTGTCTGTGGCACTTCCTTTAAAATGTTTTTGCGCAACAAAAAAGGCCGCCGTTTTCACGGCAGCCTTCTTGTTTGCTAATTAATAGCGAGCCTGGTTGTGCTTGCCATAGCAGTCATGGCAGTACACAGGACGGTCACCACGGGGCTGGAAAGGCACCTGGGTGGTGGCGCCGCACTCGTCGCAGATCACGGAGAACATCTGGCGTTCGCCACGGCTCTGGGAGCGACGGTTGGCACGGCAGCTGGGGCAGCGGCCGGGCTCGTTCTGGAAGCCCTTCTCGGCGTAGAACGCCTGCTCAGAAGCGGTGAAGGGGAATTCGGTGCCGCACTCACGGCAGGTCAGGTTTTTGTCGGTGTACATGATAACATGTCCCTCCTAAATAGTTTTCCAAACCGATGCGATCGTGTCGTTCCGTGGCTGAACGCATCAGTTACCTGATGAACTACCGGAGGAACACCTGAATCCTTGGGCTTGGTCCACAGGTATCCTAACACATGTTTTCCGATTTGCAAAGCATTTTCTTTAATTCCATAATCATTTATATCGATTTCGCTGGGGAAAGATGGAAAATCCGGCAAAATCCTTTCCGCTTGACAGGGCAGGCGCTACAATTTAATGTGAAGCCATGACAAAAAGGAGGAAACCCTATGCCCCGGATGACGATTGCAACCCCCCTTGGCCTCATGCTGGCCGTGGAGGAAGAGGGCTTTCTGACCGCCCTTGATTTTGTAAAAGAGGATGATGTTTTAGAACACCAGGATGACAGCCCCCTCCTTTTGCGGGTGAAGGAGGAGCTTACACAGTATTTTGCCGGGCAGAGGCGGGAGTTTACCATTCCATTGAAGCCCAAAGGCACCGCCTTTCAGCAGGCGGTTTGGGCGCAATTGCAGGCCATCCCCTATGGGCAGACGCGCTCCTATGCCGACGTCGCGCACAATATCGGCAAGCCCAAGGCCGTGCGTGCCGTGGGCGGCGCCAACCACAACAACCCCATCTCCATCCTCATTCCCTGCCACCGGGTCATCGGCAAGTCCGGAAGTCTGACCGGCTATGGCGGCGGGCTTAAGCGCAAGGAAGCCCTGCTCAGCCTGGAACGCAAACCTTGATAAACGGTACAAATCTGTTATAATGAAGGGGTAAATGAAAGGGGATTTATCGATATGAAATTTTTAGTTGAAACCTCCGCGCGCCACGCGCATGTCTCCCAGCAGGATTTGGAAACCCTCTTTGGCAAGGGCGCTGAGCTGACCGTCAAAAAAGAACTGTCCCAGCCCGGCCAGTACGCCAGCGAACAGAAAATCACCGTGGTTGGCCCGCGCGGCCAGTTGAGCCTGAGCATCTTAGGCCCCACCCGCAAGGAAACCCAGGTTGAACTGTCCTTAACCGACGCGCGCACCGTTGGCTTAAAACCCCCGGTCCGTGAGAGCGGCGACACCAAGGGTTCCGCCGGCTGCAAAATCGTCGGCCCCGCGGGCGAGATTGAGCTCAACGAAGGCGTCATCATCGCCAAGCGACACATCCACATGACGCCCGAAGACGCCGCCAAGTTTGACGTCAAGGACAAGGACGTCGTGGGCGTCAAGGTCAATACCGACGGCCGCTCCCTGGTCTTTGGCGAGACCGTTGTCCGCGTCAACCCCACCTACGCCCTGGCCATGCACATTGATACCGATGAGGCCAATGCCGCCGGCGCCGCCGGTGAAGTCTACGGCGAAATCGTCAAGTAAAATCATTCATCCAAAACCCCCGGCCGCGAGCCAATCCATTCGCCGCCGGGGGTTTTTATTTTACATTTTTTATCTTAACAAGTTATTTCTTCTTGGACTCAACCAGCCATTTGGTTTGGACAAAGCCTTCCACAAACTCGTCCGGCGCCTTCTCATACCACACCCAGGACCAGCCGTTGTCATAGGCGATGGAGAAATTAACTTGCGCACCCACGGGGATGACCATCACGTTCTTGCCCCTGTTTTTCATGGTCGGCCAGATGTTGATGATGCTGTCCGGCGCTGTGCCGCGGATTTCGCGGTCATAATAGTAGTCCAGCACTTCAATGGGCTTTTCCGGCTCCTGGGGTTTGACCTCGCGGCTGCCCACGTACTTGGCATCCATCCAGCCTTCCAGGCCGCCGCCGGAGACCAGGTGAAAGGCCGTGCCCTTCTCCAAAACAACAAGCTGGGTGCCGTTTTTCAGTTTACCCAGTGCGGTGCCCGGCGCTTTCTTCGCTTCCGGCCAGACGTGTACCGGCCCGCCGGTGGACTTGACCAGGTACTCCCGCTCGGCAATCGCGCTGCCTGATAACAAGAGCATCGGCAACACCAGCATCAGGACCAAAAGGACGCTGATGGGTTGATTGATTCTGCGCATATTCTTCTCCTTTCAGGGGAGGTCAGGACGCTGTCATCATTTTGACAGGATATGAACGGATTGGCTTATCTTGTCTTCATTATAGCCAAACCGCGCAAAGCGTCAATCAGGGCAGGTTTTGTCCCGCCAAACCCCCGGGAGACTTTTTTCTTTAAATCTGTCTGACCTCGCGCACCTGGCCGCGCAGGGGCACCTGCATGGCCTCAAACTGCTGTTTGGCCTTGGCGGTCAATTCCAGGTTGGTGGGCCACCAGTCCGGCGTCTTGGTCCAGCAGCGCAGGGTGATAATCAGCATGCCGTCCACCATCTTCTCTAAAAAGGCGTCGGGGGCTGGGTCCTGCAGCACGGTCGCGGTGCGGTTGGCCAGGCCTTTGAGCATGCTGGTGATGGCGTCCACATCCTGTGAGAAATCGGTGGTAAAGCTGATGTCCAGCCGCCTGGTGTCATGCCAGGTAAAGTCGGTCACCACGGAGTTTGACAGCATGGCATTGGGGATGACCACCTTTTTACCGTCCAGGGTTTTGAGCGTTGTGTACATGATGGAGATGTTCTGCACCACGCCGTCCGTGGTATCGGTCTTGATGTAGTCATTGGCCCTGAAGGGCTTAAAAAACAAAATCATCAGCCCGCCCGCGAAATTGCTCAAACTGCCCTGAAGCGCCAGGCCAATGGCGAGGCCGGCTGAGGTTAAAATGGCGATGAAGGAGGCCGCTGGCACGCCCAAGTACATGAGGATGCTGATGATCAAAATGAACTTGAGGGCAACGGACACCAGGTTCTCTAGGAAGCCCTGCAGGCCTTCCTCCAGCTTGCTCTTGCGCAGCGATTTTTCAAACAGCCCCGCCGCGATTTTAATGAGCTTGAACCCAAAAAAGAGCATCGCGCCCGCGCCGATGATTTTCAGCGCCAAATCCGCTGAAGCCGTTGTAAAAAAGGTCACCACGTTGGTCCACAAATCGCCCATCTTGTCTGTCCTCCCAAAGGAATTATTCATAGTATGCCTGTGATTCCGGCCTTTTGTCAACGAAAATAGTTGGTTTTTCAACTCATTTTCACTGATTTGAGGACTATACAGTCATGCATAAAAATGGTAGAATGGGGGCAACCCAAAGACAGGCGGAACATGTATGCATATATCAGTCCACACTGAAACAGGCAACCTGAAGAAAGTCCTGGTGCACCGGCCCGGCCGGGAGCTGGAGCGGCTCACCCCGCCGCACTTAAGCCGGATGTTGTTTGACGACATCCCCTTTTTGCGCGGCGCGCAGATGGAGCATGACCGCTTCACCGAGGCCCTGCGCGAGGAAGGGGTGGAGGTCTGCTATTTGAAGGACATGGTGGCCCAGAGCCTCACCTCCCCTGAAATCCGCGAGTCCTTCATTGAAGATTTCATCCAACGTGGCGGCCCGGTCGCGGTCGCTGAACGCGAGGCGCTCAAAGCCCTGTTCGCGGAGATTGGGGACGCCGGCGACCTGGTGGAAAAAACCATGTCCGGCGTCACCTATGAGGAGGCAGGCATCTACCCGCGCTATCCTTTGACCCGTTTGGTCAGGCGGGATACGCGGTATTTATTGGACCCCGTGCCCAACCTCTACTTCACCCGCGATCCCTTTGCCTGCATCGGCGGGGGCATCGCCTATTCCCGCATGTTTGCCCAGGCCCGCGCCCGGGAAACCATCTATGGCCAGACCATTTTTGCGCACCACCCGGATTACAAGGGTCAGGTGCCTTCTTTTTATTCGCCGGAGCATCCCTTTTCCGTGGAGGGCGGGGACATCCTCAACCTGGGCAACGGCGTTTTGGGCGTCGGCTTGTCCCAGCGCACCTCCCCTGAGGGCATTGAGGCACTTTGCCGCAGCCTGTGCCTGAATGAGCGCAGCGGTATCAACAAAGTACTCGTGTTCTACATCCCCAATGTCCGCGCCTTCATGCACCTGGATACCGTGTTCACCCAGGTGGACAAGGGCACCTTTACCATCCACCCCGGCATCATCCAGGCACTGCGCTGCTACCGGCTGTACATGGAAGGCGGCCAGCTGCAGGCCAGGGAATTGGAAGGTAAGCTGGAAGACATCCTAAGGGAGGAGCTGGAACTGGACCAGGTCACCCTCATACCCTGCGGCGGTACCGACATGATTGCCGCAGAGCGCGAGCAATGGAACGACGCCAGCAACACCCTCTGTGTCCGCCCGGGCACGGTCATCGTTTATGACCGCAACACCGTCACCAACGATATCCTGACCGACCACGGCATCCGCATCATCCAGATTCCGGGCTCGGAACTGGGCCGGGGACGTGGCGGCCCCAGGTGCATGTCTATGCCCCTCTTGCGCGAAGAAATCTAAAAAAATCTACATATTATTAGGAGGAAAGTCTTTATGCCAGTCAACCTCAAAGGCCGCAGCTACCTCACGCTCCTGGATTTCACGCCTGAAGAAATCCACTACCTGCTCGCGCTCTCAAAGGACTTAAAGAACAAGAAACGCGCCGGCGTCAGGGGCGATTTGCTGGCTGGGCGCAACATCGTCCTGCTCTTTGAAAAGACCTCCACCCGCACCCGCTGTGCCTTTGAAACGGCCTGCTGGGATGAGGGCGGCAATGCCACCTTCCTCTCCAACTCCCAGATGGGCAAGAAGGAATCCCTGGAGGACACCGCAAAGGTGCTGGGCCGCTTTTATGACGGCATCGAGTTCCGCGGGTTTGCCCACAAGACGGTGGAAGACCTGGCCAAGTACGCCGGCGTCCCGGTCTGGAACGGCCTGACGGACCGCTACCACCCCACCCAGGCGCTGGCGGATGTCTTGACCTTGATGGAAAATACAACCAAGCCGCTGTCTGAATGCAAACTGGTCTATGTGGGCGACGCACGCAACAACGTGGCCAACTCCCTGATGATTATTTCGGCCAAACTGGGCATGAAGTACGCCGCCATCTGCCCCAAGGAATTGCAGCCGGAGGCCGCGCTGCTCAAGGACATGAAGGCGCTGTGCAAGGAAACGGGCGGCAGCATCCTCATCTCCTCCAAGCTGGAGGACGTGAAGGGCGCTGACGCCGTGTACACCGACGTCTGGGTGTCCATGGGCGAGGAGGCCCAGTTCAAGGAGCGCATCGCGCTGCTGGAAAAATACCGCGTGGACAGCGAACTGATGAAGAAAACCGGCAATGACAAGGCCATCTTCCTGCACTGCCTGCCGGCCTTCCATGACCTGGAAACCGAAACCGGGCGCGATATCCATGAGAAATACGGGCTCAAGGAAATGGAGGTCTCCGATGAGGTCTTCAGGAGCGCCGCGTCCAAAGTCTTTGACCAGGCGGAAAACCGCCTGCACACCATCAAGGCCGTCATGGTTGCCACCATCGGCCGTCAATAAGGGGGATGAAATGAGAAACGTCAGGGTTGTCCAATGGGGCTTGGGCGCGATGGGAAAAGGCATCGCCAATCTGCTGCTCTCCCGTAAGGGCGTTGACATCGTGGGTGTCTGCGACCGCTATGAAGGCTACATCGGCAAGGACTTGTCAGAGATTCCGGGCATCACGCAAAAGCCGGGTGAGCCGGTAAAGGTCACCGGTGACATCCATGAGGCGCTGAGCGCTCAAAATGTTGACGTCTGTGTCATCGCGACGGATTCCTTTGTCAAGGATGTCTTCCCCAAAATTAAACTGGTCGTGGAAAAGGGCATCAATGTCATCACCATCGCCGAGGAAATGAGCTACCCCGCCGCCAAGGAGCCGGAGTTGGCGAAGGAAATGGATCGCCTGGCCAAGGCCAATGGGGTCAGCATCCTGGGAACCGGCATCAACCCCGGGCTGATGATGGACCTTTTGGCCGTCTGCCTCTCAGGCGCGATGACCGAGGTCTCCCATGTGCGCTGTGAGCGCGTCAACAGCTTAAGCCCCTTTGGCGAAACCGTCATGCACGAGCAGGGCATTGGCATCACGGTGGATGCATTTGACAAGGGCGTTGCGGACGGTACTTTGGCCGGGCACGTGGGCTTCCATGAGTCCGCGGCCATGATTGGCCAGGCGCTGGGCCTTGAGTATGATGATTTCAGCCAGCGGATGCTGCCCATCATCACCGATATTGACAGGAAGAGCCCCCATGGCTTCGCGCCCAAGGGCCACATCGCCGGGGTCAATATGTCCTCCTCCGCCAAAATGAATGGCAAGGAAGTCATTGAGCTCATCCATCCCCAGCAGATTGAGCCGGAGATGGTGGGCGTTGATACAGGCGACTACATCACCTTAAAAGGCAGCCCCGAAATCAACATGGCGGTCAAGCCCGAGGTCAACGGCGGCCTGGGCACCATCGCCATGGCCTGCAACATGCTGCCCTTTGTGGTCGCGGCCAAACCCGGCTTGCTCACGATGCTGGATTTGCCGGTGCCCCGCTGCGTGATGGGTGATTACCGCGATATCGCCTTCCCGGAGGGTAACAATGGCTAAGAAAGGTGATTGGGTGCTGCTCAAAAGCACCATCCTAAACCCCGATGAGCGCGCGCCCCAGGTGCCGGGCGACACCGCCCAGGTGCCCCTGCTACAGTGGGTCAAGGGCCACCTTTTGGAGGATGCCCAAATCGGGCAGACGGCCAGCGCCCTCACCCTCACCGGCAGAACGGTGACCGGTGAGGTGACGGAGGTCAACCCCTCTTATTCGCACAGTTTCGGCAGCTACCTGCCGGAGTTGGAAACGGTCAGAAGGAGCATTCTCAAGGCCCTCTGGGCCGGGGAGGATGAGCAATGAGCAGAAATTCATACCAAGAGGTCATGGCGCGGCGCTCTGACATCATGCTAAAGGCCGTTGGTCTGGACTACGCCCATTTTGAATCCGGCGGCATTGGCTTTGATTTTGAGGGCATGATGGCCTCCACCGGCCTTTCCATGGACGAGGTTAACGCCATCATGCAGTCCTTCAATGTCGGCTCCACGCCGCTCATTGAGCTCAAAAACATCTCCGCCCTCGCGCGCAAGTACGCCAAGCCCGGCTTTGGCGCGCGCATCCTGGTCAAGGATGAGGCCTGCAACCCCTCCGGTTCCTTCAAGGCCCGCCGGGCGGCGCTGTCCGTCCACATGGCCAAAAAGATGGGCTACAAGGGCGTCATTACCGCCACCTCGGGCAATTACGGCGCCGCGGTGGCCTCCTGCTGCGCCAAGGCCGGCCTCAAGTGCATCGTGGTGCAGGAGTGCTTTGACTCCAAGGGCATCGGCCAGCCCGAAATCATCGAAAAAGCGCGCAAGTGCGAGGCGCTGGGCGCGGAAGTCATCCAGTTGACGGTGGGGCCGGAGTTGTTCTACGTCTTCCTGCGCCTGCTGGAGGAAACCGGCTATTTCAACGCCTCCCTCTACACACCCTTCGCCATTTTGGGCGTGGAATCCCTGGGCTATGAGCTGGCGAACCAATGCCGTCAACAGTATGGCAAAGACCCTGACCTGGTGGTCGTCACCAACGCCGGCGGCGGCAACCTGACAGGCACCGCCCGGGGTATGCACAAGGCCGGCTGCGCGGCGCCTATCGCCGCGGCCAGCGTGGACCTCAAAGGCCTGCACATGGCAAGCGACAGCCAGTTTAACCGCAAATCCTTCACCACCGGGCACACCGGCTTTGGCATTCCCTTTAGTACCTGGCCGGACCGCTCCGATGTGCCGCGCTCAGCGGCGCGCCCCTTAAGGTACATGCAGCGCTATGTCACCTTAACCCAGGGCGAGGTCTTCTACATGACGGAGATGCTGGCGGTTTTGGAAGGCATGGAGCGCGGCCCCGCGGGCAACACCAGCCTGGCGGCGGCCTTCTCCCTGGCCAAAGAGCTGCCGGAGGACGCCCTGGTCGTCGCCCAGGAAACCGAGTACACCGGCGCCGGCAAGCACCAGAACGCCCAGTTGTCCTTTGCCAGGGACAAAGGTGTGGAAGTGGTCATCGGCGACCCCAAAACCCAGGTGCCCGGCCAGCGCATCGTACTGCCGGAGCACCCTGGCCAGATAGCGGCCCAGGAGCTGGACTTAAACCGCCTGCGCACCTCACTCATCAAATCCGCCCTGGGCGAGAGAAAAGAGATGCCTGGCGAAAGCGATTTGCGCTTCCTGGCCGAGGAAACCGGCATTTCGCTTGAGCAGGTCACAACCATCATCAACAAGATTCTGGAGGACATCAATGAAAAGGGCTGATGATTACAAGGAGCGCGGCGCGCACTTAAAAGAGCTCACAGACGCGCAGCTACACGAGCGCTTCTGGAGCCTGGCAAAGGAGTTGACCGACCCGCTCCTCAAAATGGGCCGGGAGTACACCTCGCCCTCCATTGAGCGCAGCGTGCTCTTGCGCATGGGCTTTTCCTCCCTGGAGGCCAAGGCGCTGGTGGACAAGTGCCAGGAGTTTGGCTTATTGGGGCATGGCGCGGGGCATGTGGTCTACAAGGCCGCCCTGGCCAAGAACAAGCCGGTTCGCGAAGCCGGGCTGGAATTGATTCAGTTGGCGGATTGGGCCCCAGTCAAATCCCTGTTTGAAGGAGGGCAGCAGCATGGCTGAGTACCGTTTGAACCCCGACAAGGCTTTGGATGTGCGCGAAGTGCTGCGCGATTTGAAGGATTACCGCCCCCGCCGCCGCGGCTGGACCTGGCGCAAGCCGGTGCCGGGGCTGAAAATGGGCGCGTTTACCTACAAGGAGTGCTCTGAGCCCTTAACGCGCTCCGTGCCCCTGCCGCCCGCCCATCATTTTGGCAACATTGACCCCCAGCCCCTGCCCGTCATCACCACGGAAATCGCCTCCGGGCGTTTTGAGGATGACATCCGCCGCATGCGCATGGCGGCCCACCACGGCGCTGACCACATCATGGTCATCAGAACCGCGGGGCAGTCCCATTTTGACTCCCTCATTGAGGGCACGCCCCAGGGCGTGGGCGGCGTGCCCATCACCCGCAAGCAGGTGCGCGCCCAGCGCAAGGCCCTGGATCTGATTGAGGACGAGGTCGGCCGCGAAATCAACTACCATTCCTATGTCTCCGGCGTCGCCGGGCCTGAAATCGCCGTGATGTTCGCCGA
>CAZHPW010000032.1:2613-11000 GCA_964534515.1 uncultured Christensenella sp. | reverse complement strand
AGTCCAAGACCGTCATGGCCTGGGGTAAATTAGCGCAGATTGACGGCGCGCACACCGCCAACGCCACCGCCCGGGACGCCTGGAAGGTCATGCCTGAATTGATGGTGCAGCACGCGATTAACAGCCAGTTCTCCTTGGGCTGCGGCATCCCCAAGGACCTCATCTGCCTGTCCACCGTGCCGCCCACGGCCTCACCCGCGCCTTCCCTGTATACCGACTTGCCCTATGCCCTCGCGCTGCGCGAACTGTTTGACGGCTTCCGCATGCGCGCGCAGATGAACACCAAATACATCCAGTCCTCCGTCCGCGAGGCCACGGTCACCCATGTGTTGAACCTCTTTGTGTCTAAATTAACTTCCGCTGACATCCAGTCCACCATCACGCCGGATGAGGGCCGCAACGTGCCCTGGCACATCTACAACATGGAAGCCTGCGACACCGCCAAACAGGCGCTGGTCGGCATGGATGGCCTGATGGACATGGTGGAACTCAAGCAGGATGGCTGGCTGCGCGAGCAGGCCAGGGAGTTAAAGGAGCGCGCCGTCCTCTTCATGGAAGAGATGCTGACCATGGGCGGCTATTACAAGGCCGTTGAGGAAGGCATGTTTGTGGATTCGGGGCTCTACCCTGAGCGCAATGGCGATGGCATTGTGCGCAAGATGGACGGCGGTGTCGGAGCCGGTACCCTCATCAAGCGTGAGGCGGACTATCTGGCCCCGGTCACCGCGCACTATGGCTACAACCATGTGGAGGCCTATGGCTTAAAGCCGGGGGATGACCCCGCTGTTCTCATCGGCGGCTGCACCCTCCAAAAGCCCGAAATGATTCAGTTCATTGACGAGTTGGACGAGGAAGACAACGTTCATGTCCGCATGCAGGAGACCGAGCACCTGCGCCAGCCCGGCGCCGACCTCATCAAGCCTGAAATGGAATGGCTGGGGGATGGCACGGTCATGCTCACCCTGTTCTTCCCGGTTGAGGAGAAGATTGCCGAGGCCGCGGCCCTGGAAGCGGCCAAGCGCATGAACCTGACGGACGCGGAAATCATCTCCCGTGAAATCATGCACCCGGTGGACGGCACCCGCATTGAGTTAAAAGCCAAGGTGCCCTTTGAAATCAAACTGTCCGACCTGGTCATCAAGGAGGAGCCGGAGGTGCTCTCTGATGATGAGCTGCGCGAGGCCATTGAAAAAAGGCCCATGAGCGTTGTCTGCGGCACGGTGGGCGAGGACGAGCATTCCGTCGGCCTGCGCGAAATCATCGACATCAAGCACGGCGGCATTGAAAAATACGGCATCAAGGTGCACTACCTGGGCACCTCCGTGCCGCCGGAGAAACTGGTCAACGCGGCGATTGAGGTGGGTGCTGACGCCATTTTGGCCTCCGCCATCATCAGCCATGACAACATCCATTACAAAAACATCGCCCTGGTGGACAAGATTGCCCGGGAGCAGGGCGTGCGCGACCAACTGGTCTTCTTGGCCGGCGGCACCCAGGTCACCCCGGAATTGGCGCGCCAGGCCGGCGCTGATGAGGGCTTTGGCCGTGGCTCAAAGGGCGTCCATGTGGCGACTGCCCTGGTCAAACTGCGTAAATAAAACTTCATGACAATGACCAACCTTCATGTAGACGCCCTGGTGGCGGAGATAGGCTCCACCACCACGGTCGTCTCTTGCTTTGACGGCCTCAATATTAAGCCTCGCTTTGCGGGCCAGGGCATGGCGCCCACCACCGCCCATTTAAACGATGTCACCATCGGCCTGAGCGCCGCGATTGAGGACTTGAAAAACAAACTCAACGTGGCTGAGCTCACCTGGGATACCCTCTACGCCGCTTCCAGCGCGGCGGGTGGACTGAAGATGACGGTGCATGGCCTGGTCTATGAGATGACAGCCCGGGCGGCTGAGATGGCGGCGCTGGGCGCTGGCGCGGTGGTGCGCCAGGTCACAGCCGGCAAAATGAATGAATATGACCTGAAGGCCTTAAAGGCGCTCTCGCCCAATTTGATTTTGCTGGCCGGGGGAACGGACTATGGCGACCGCGAAACCGCGATCTACAACGCGGAGCAAATCGCGGGCCTAAAGCTCAATATCCCGGCGTTGTTCGCCGGCAACATCCAGGCGGCGGACACGGTCAAGGCCCTCTTTGAGAGCCAGGGCCAGGCCATCACGGTCATTGAAAACGTCTATCCCAAACTGGACCAGCTCAACATTGAGCCCGCCCGCCGCGCCATTCAGGACCTGTTTGAAACCCACATCGTGAAGGCGCCCGGCATGGCCAACATCAGGCAGATGGTCAAAGGGGCCATTTTGCCAACACCCGGCGCTGTCATGGAAGCGCTGCGCCTGCTGCAGCCGGTCTTTGGCGATGTGGTGGCGGTGGACATCGGCGGGGCGACCACCGATGTGCATTCAGGTGCCCAGGGCAGCGAGGAAATTGCCCGCATCCAGCAAAGCCCGGAGCCTTTTTTCAAGCGCACGGTGGAAGGCGACCTGGGCACTTACATCAATGCAGGTCTGCTGGCTGCTAAAATCGGCCTGTCCAGGCTGTCCAATGAGATGGGCATGGACGCGGAAGTGGAATTGGCCGGCTGGCCGCCCATCCCGCAGACGGAAACCCAACAGGTCTTGGCCGCGCGCCTGGCAAAGGAGGCGGGGGAGATCGCGCTTCACCGCCACGCCGGCAAGCTGCCCTCGGTCTTTCTGCCAGAGGGGCAAAGGAAGTTTGCCGAGGGCAAGGACTTGAGCGAGGCCAAAGCCCTTCTGGTCACCGGCGGCGCTCTGACCAAACTGAAACACCGCCTGCCGGTATTAAAACACCTGCGGGATTTAAACCGCCTGGGCGCCATGCTCTACCCCAAGCCCGGGGTCATGCAGGTGTACACCGATAAAAACTACCTCCTGGCGGCGCTTGGCGTGTTGAGCCGCGGGCACAGGGAGGCGGCGCTCAAACTGCTGGAAGACGCCCTGGTAAAGGAGGATTTATCCTGATGATGCCCATGATTCAGGCCGATTTGCGCGCGCTGAAACACAACGCGGACTATATTTTAGACGCGGCCAAAAAACAGGGCGTTCAAACCGCCGCGGTCACCAAGGTCTTTTGCGCCAACCGGCCCATTGTGGATGCCTTGTTGAACTTTGGCTTCCCCATGCTGGCGGACGCCCGAACGCAGAACCTGCAGCGCTTGCCGGCAGCCGTCCCGCGCCTGTCCCTGCGGATTTCAGCGCCTGATGATGCGGAGAATGTGGTGGCCTCAAGCGAACTTAGCCTGCAATCAAGTCTGCCGGCCATTAAGGCGCTGGGGGCAGCCGCGCACAAGCTTAACAAGGTCCACAAAGTCATCCTGATGATGGACCTGGGCGATTTGCGTGAGGGCATCCCCTACACAAATACACAGGAAATACGGGACGCCGCCCGTGCGGTTATCCATGAGGAAGGCCTGGTTTTAGAAGGCGTGGGCACCAACCTGACCTGCTTTGGCGGCATCCTGCCGGATGAGCGCAACCTGGGCATCCTGCTTGACATCGCTTCTGATTTGCGACAAACTTTTTCCGTTCCCCTGCCCCTGGTCTCAGGCGGCAATTCCTCCTCCCTGCACCTGTTGTTTGAAGGCCGATTGCCCAAGGGCGTCAACCACCTGCGCGTGGGGGAAGGCCTGCTGTTGGGCATGGACACGGCGACGGGCAAGCCCTTCCCGCAATTGTCCCAGACAGTCTTCACCCAATATGCCGCCCTGGTGGAGGCCTTTATCAAACCCTCCAAGCCCGAGGGCAGCACGGGCCCCAACGCCTTTGGCGAAATGGTGGCCTTTGAGGATTTTGGGCCCATGCAGCGGGGCATCCTGGCGTTAGGCCGGCAGGACACTGACCCGGAGCGGCTCACCCCCATAGACAGCAGTGTGAGCATCATCGGCGCCAGCTCCGACCACCTGCTCCTGGACCTGAAGGACAGCCCCTATCAGGTGGGGGACGTGCTTGGCTTTACCCCGGGCTATGGTGCGCTGCTGAAGGCCTATACCAGCGAATATGTAGCCAAATCCTATCTTGATTTGAAAGGGAACCCTGTTTATGAATGATGTGCTTGTGGTCGCCCTGGGCGGCAATGCCCTGCAGCAGGGCGGCGGACCCGCGGACGCGGACAGCCAACTGAAGGTCATCCACCAGACCGCGGAGCAATTGGTCAACATCCTGGCTACCGGGCAGAAGATGGCCATCGTGCATGGCAATGGCCCCCAGGTGGGCCGCATCGTGCTGCAAAATGAGGCGGCCAACAGCATCACCCCGGCCATGCCCTTTGACGTTTGCGGCGCGATGAGCCAGGGCATGATTGGCTACCACATCCAGCAGGCGCTGGGCGAGAAAATGCGCGCCCTGGGCTTGAAAAGCCGCCCGGTCACCCTGGTGACCCAGGTGCGGGTGGATCAGGATGACCCCGCCTTTTCGCACCCCACCAAGCCCATCGGGCCTTTTTATACCAGGGAGGAGGCAGAGCGCCTTCAAGAGGAGAAGGGCTATGCCGTTAAGGAGGACTCCGGCCGCGGCTACCGCCGTGTGGTCGCCAGCCCCATCCCCAAAGAAATTGTGGAATTGGATGAGGTCAAGGCCATGCTGGACGCCGGCTTTGTGCCCATCACCGCTGGCGGCGGCGGCATTCCGGTTGTTCAGGACGGCGAGGGCCTTCACGGGGTCGCCGCCGTCATTGACAAGGACCTGGCTGCCTGGCGCCTGGCTGAGGGGCTTGAAGCCAAGACCCTGCTCATTTTGACCGAGGTGGAAAATGCCTGCCTCAACTTTGGCAAAGAAAACCAGCAGACCTTGACCCGCGTGTCCGCAAAGCAAATGCGGGAGTATTACAAAGAGGGACACTTCGCCTCCGGCTCCATGGGACCCAAGGTGGACGCGGCCCTGCGCTTTGTGGAAGGCGGAAGGGGACGAAGGGC
Source organism: uncultured Christensenella sp. (assembly GCA_964534515.1). Classification (GTDB taxonomy): domain Bacteria; phylum Bacillota; class Clostridia; order Christensenellales; family Aristaeellaceae; genus UBA6115. The sequence continues at coordinate 6,061 of CAZHPW010000032.1, read as the reverse complement.
TGTTATCACCCGCCTGGACCTGGCTTTGGCCGGGCTTGAGGGCGAACGGGGCACCGAAATCCGCTCGGAAGATTGATGCCCGTTTGGGTCTGTTTACGGCCTGTTCGGATTGTTCACTTCTTGTTTTTCGGTCGGTTTCCGGGGTTTCGGAAAGCAATCCACCAAAAATGACATTGAATGGCCTTTTGAACTGGCTTATGATGACCCCAACAACGATGACCGGGAACGTGTAGCGGTCAAAGTCCCTTCAAAGAGAGCATCCGGCGGTGGGATGGATGCAGGGGATGAGACAGGTGAGTTCCTCCCGTGAGTTGCAGGCTGAAGTCAAGTAGGCTGTGCCGGCGCCCTGCCGTTACCGGGGGAAGCAATGATTTGTTGCTCTGAGTTGTCTTCGGACAAAAATTGAGGTGGTACCGCGGTTGATCCGCCCTCAGCGTATGCTGAGGGCGTTTTATTTTAGGAAGGTCAACAAATTTTAACCAAGGAGGATGCCCGAGATGAAGAAACTGTCCCTTGCCCTGGCCCTGATGCTGTCCCTGATGATGATGGTGGTTCCTGCGTTTGCGGACCAGGTTCGTCCCCTTGTGGGCATCATCCAGATTGCCAACCACAACTCCCTTGATGACGCCCGCGAAGGCTTCCTGCGCGCCCTGGCCGAGGAAGGCTATGTGGACGGGGAAAACATGACCGTCGTTTACCGCAACGCCCAGGGCGACCAGGCCACGCTCAACAGCATCGCTGATTACATGGTCGGCGAGCAGGCGGACCTCGTTTTGGCCATCGCCACCTCATCCGCCCAGGCCATCGCCAACAAGACTGAAACCATCCCGATTCTGGGCACCGCGATTACCGATTACCTCTCCGCCAACCTGGTCAAGTCCTATGAGGCGCCCGGTGTCAACGTCTCCGGCACCACGGACATGAACCCCATCAAGGAACAGTTGGCCATGATTCCGGAGTTGGTTCCCACCGTTGAAACCATCGGCCTCATCTACACCTCCAGCGAAGTCAACTCCCAGCAGCAGATTGCCGTTGCCAAGGAGGAGATTGAGAAACTGGGCTTAAAGCACACCGAGGTCACCGTCAACAACACCAACGACGTCCAGCAGGCCGTCCTCTCCCTGGCGGAGCAGTGCGACGCCATTTACATCCCCACCGACAACACCCTGGCCTCCGCCATGCCCATTGTGTACGAAGTATCGGTTGAAAAGAAGATTCCGGTCGTCACCGGCGCGGGCGAAATGGTCCGCCAGGGCGGCACCTTCACCCTGGGTCTTGACTATGAGAAACTGGGCTACCAGACCGGCAAGATGGCGGTCAAGGTGCTGCGCGAGGGCGCTGATGTTTCCCAGATGCCCATTGAGAGCCAGTCTGACTACAACTACTATGTCAACCAGTCCGCCATGGATGCCCTGGGCCTTGAAGTCCCCGAGAACCTGAAGCCCTACGCCGAGCCCATGGCCACCCCCGCCGCGCAATAACTGTTATCAAGTTTCACCCGGTACCCAAAAGGCAAAACGAGAAAAACGCAAAAACAAAAGCGCCGGAACTCTCCGGCGCTTTTAGTTTGTCTATATTTGTTATTCCGGCTTGGGGGTCACCACCACCGGGATGGGCGTCAGCCCCGGGACGATTTTGGCGATGTCCAGATGGCCGTATTCGTTGCCGGGCTTCAAAGGCTCATTGCGGAAGGACATCATCTCAGCCACCGTCACAAACTGGTAGCCCTTTTCCATCAGCTGGGGGAGCAGCGTTTCCATCGCCGCGCCGGTGGACTCCCACACGTCATGGCAGAGCACAATCGCGCCGTTCTTGGCCTGGGAGACGATTTCGTTCACGGTCTTGGACGCGCTTCTGGTTTTCCAGTCTAAGGAGTCAATGCTCCACAGGATGACGGGCAGGCCCAATTCAACCATCGGCCGCCTTGAGATGCGGTGCAACGCGCCATAGGGCGGGCGCATCATGGTGATATCATAACCCGTAATTTCCTTGACCTTGTTCATGGTTCTGGTCATCTGGGAGAGCACGGCGGATTGGGAAATCTCGGTAAAATTGGGGTGGGACCAGGAGTGCGCGCCCACCTGGTGGCCTTCGTCCACCATGCGCTTTAGCACCTTTTCATTGCCCTCAATGTTCTTGCCCAGGATAAAGAAAGTGGCCCGGGCGCCGTTTTGCTGCAAGGCGTTTAAGACCCGCTCGCTCTCCGGCATCGGCCCATCATCAAAGGTCAGCGCAATCATGGGCTTATTGGGGTCAATGCCGCGCTCCAGGGCGTGCTGACGGGTCAAGTCGGGCGTGGGGGCAGGGGTGGGGGTGACGACCTCAAGGGGCGGCAGGCCGTCTTTGATGTCCAAAAATTCTTTCATCATGTACCCGGTTTTTCCGTCCGGCGTTTTCACCTTCACAAATTCACCAGCGTCGGCCAGCAGGGTCACTTCCGTGCCGCTGCGGTAGCGGCCCAGGGAGGCAGCCTTCTTGTCCGCTTCCTTGCGCAGGTGCAGCGCGCCGCCTGCCACCTTGGCGGTGAACGGACCTTCCTCTGCCATGATGGGCAGGATGGACAGCAGCATCACCGCCGCCAAGAACAAACTCACCAGTCTTTTCATGTCGCCTCCTTGATTGGCTTTGATGATACAAAGTTCGCAAAACCCTGTCAATCAAAGCCCCTCACCTCATCAAACTGCCCTTGGCCTCCCTTTCATGCATGCGCTGTTTTCCGTTTGTTTTTCGGCCATTTTCCGCAATATTGGAAAAATCACAACCAAAAACAACATTGAAGGCTTTGTATACAGCGGTTAAGATACCTTCAACAGGCAATGAACGGGAACAGGTAGCCTTCCATCCACCCCTCAAGAGAACTGCCGGTCGCTGCGAGGCAGCAGGGGAGAGGAAAGCGAGTACATCCCGGGAGCCGCAGGCTGAAAACAGTAAGCCGTGCCGGATGCCCACCGTTACAGGGGCAGGCAATGTCAGTTGCCCTGAGCTGTCTTCGGACAGAAAATTGAGGTGGTACCGCGGTTTATCCGCCCTCTGCAATACGCAGAGGGCGTTTTTGTTTAAAACGCCTCAGTGCTGACAAAGAAAATTTACCCAATTTAGAAGGAGGAACCCCACATGAAACGGATGATGACCCTACTCGTAAGTATTCTTCTGGTTTTAGCCCTCATGCTCCCCGTTGTCGCCGAGACAAAGACCCCTGTTGTCGGCATCCTCCAGTATGTGCAGCACCCGGCGCTAGACGCCGCCCGCGACGGCTTTATCAAAGGTCTGGCCGATGAAGGCTTTGTTGACGGGCAGAACATCAAACTGGACCTTCAAAACGCCCAGGCCGACCAGGCCACAGCGTCCACCATCGCTGACCAGTTCATCGGCCAGGAGATTGACCTGGTGCTCGCCATCGCCACCCCGGCCGCCCAGGCCATGGCCAACAAAACCACCACCATCCCGA
>CAZHPW010000032.1:0-2513 GCA_964534515.1 uncultured Christensenella sp. | reverse complement strand
GCCATCGCCACCCCGGCCGCCCAGGCCATGGCCAACAAAACCACCACCATCCCGATTCTGGCCACCGCCGTTACCGATTTTGTGACCGCCGGCCTGGTGGAATCCGTGGATGCCCCCGGCTTTAATGTCTCCGGCACTACCGACATGAACCCGGTGGAAGGCCAGGTGCAACTGGCCAAGCGCTTAAAGCCGGATGCGAAGACCCTGGGCCTCTTGTACACCTCCTCTGAAATCAACTCCCAGATTCAGGCCGACTTGGCCAAGGCCGAGGCCGAACTGCTGGGCCTTGAGGTGGTGGAAGTCACCGTCAGCAACTCCAACGATGTCCAGCAGGCCGCCATCAGCGTTTTAGAGCAGGTGGACGTGCTCTACGTGCCCACCGACAACATCATCGCGGCTTCCATGCCCCTGGTGGCGGAGGAAGCGCTCTCCCGCAAGGTGCCCATCGTCGTGGGCGAAGCCGGACAGGTGGAATCCGGCGGTACGGCTACAGAAGGCCTGTCCTACTTCAAGCTGGGCGAGCAGACCGGGCGCATGGCTGCCAAAATCCTGCGCGGGGAAGCCAAGGTCAGCGAAATGCCCATTGAAAAGCAGACCGAATTTGAAACCCTCATCAACAAAACCTTCATGGACGCCATCGGCCTTGAAATTCCTGAAGATTTGTTACCCTTTGCCAAGGAAATTGGTGTAGAATAAGGCATCACTCCTCCCCGGGGGTTCACCCCGGGGAGGATTAAGGATGAAAGGACATTATGGAACAGATTCTCTTGGGCGCGGTCTCCCTGGGCCTCCTGTGGTCAATCATGACCCTTGGGGTCTATATCTCTTACCGTGTGCTGGACGTCGCCGACCTCACGGTTGAGGGCTCCATCACCCTGGGGGCCGCTGTCTGCGCCCGCATGATTGTCACCGGCAATGACCCCTACCTGGCCTTGGTTGTGGCCTTCTTCGCCGGCAGCCTGGCCGGTATGGTCACGGGGCTTTTGCATACCAAACTGCGCATTCCGGTGCTGCTCTCGGGCATTTTGACCATGATTGCCTTGTATTCCATCAACCTGCGCGTGATGGGCATGTCCAACCTGTCCATGCTGCGCATGACCACCGCCTACACCTTTGTTTCAAGCCTGCTGGGCGTCTCAAAGACTGTGGCGGTGCTCATTTTGGGCGGCTCTATGGCCCTATTGCTGGTCGTCTTCCTGTACTGGTTCTTCGGCACCGAAATCGGCAGCGCCATCAGGGCCACCGGCAACAACCCCTACATGGTGCGCGCTCAGGGCATCAATACCGAAACCACCGTCATCATCGGCCTGATGCTGGCCAATGGCCTGGTTGCCCTGGCGGGCGGCCTCATCGCCCAGTCACAGAACTACGCCGATGTGCAGATGGGCACCGGCTCCATCGTGATTGGTCTGGCCAGCCTCATCATTGGTGAGGTGCTCTTTGGTAAGCGCAGCTTCTTTAGTCGGCTGTTGTCCATGCTCTTTGGCGCCATCACCTACCGCGTCATCATCGCCATGGTGCTGCGCATGGGCATGGCGGCGGATGACCTCAAGCTCTTTACCGCCATCACCGTGGCCTTCGCCCTCTCCCTGCCCCGCTTTAAGGACTTAAGGGACGTGCTCAAGGTGTCCGTGAAGGGGAGGAAGAGCCATGCTTAAAATCACCAATCTGACCAAGATTTTTAACCCTGGCACCATCAATGAGAAAACCGCCCTGGATGACATCAGCCTTCACCTTCTGCCCGGGGATTTTGTCACCGTCATCGGCGGCAACGGCGCGGGCAAGTCCACCCTGCTCAACTGCGTGGCGGGCGTTTACCGCCAGGAGATGGGCAGCATTGTCTTGGACGGTCAGAAATTGGACCGCCTGCCTGAGCACAAGCGGGCGCGTTATTTGGGCCGCGTCTTTCAGGACCCTTTGATGGGTACGGCGGCAGACATGGAAATCCAGGAGAACCTGGCGCTGGCCATGCGCCGCGGCCAGAAACGCGGCCTGTCCTGGAACGTCAGCCCCAAGGAAAAGGGCGAGTTCCGCGACAAGCTGGCCACCCTGGGCCTGGGCCTGGAAGAAAGGATGTCCGTCAAAGTCCGCCTTTTGTCCGGCGGTCAGCGCCAGGCGCTCACCCTGCTCATGGCCATCTTAAAAGCGCCTAAACTGCTGCTATTGGATGAGCACACCGCAGCCCTGGACCCCAAGACCGCGCGCAAGGTGCTGGAATTGTCCGAGCATTTCATCGCGGACATGAACCTGACCTGCATGATGGTCACCCACAACATGCGCGACGCCATCCATGTGGGCAACCGCCTCATCATGATGAGCCAGGGCCGCATTATCCTGGACGTACGGGATGAGGAGAAAAAACAGCTCACCGTGGACCAGCTGGTTCACCTCTTCTCGAGCCGCTCGGGGGAGGAAGTCATCAACGACCGGATGCTGCTGGGCTAATTGGGAGAAGAACGACCCCATCCTCAAAATGTATCACGCCCCCGCGGCCGGCTTCTGTCCGGCTTCGG
>CAZHPW010000031.1:0-23813 GCA_964534515.1 uncultured Christensenella sp. | reverse complement strand
GCATCGGCAAGTCCATCAACGGCGGCTTTGGCATGGTGCTGGACGGCAGCGAGCGGGTGGACAGCATACTAAAAAGCGCCATGCCCTGGGACGTGATGGTGGGCGTGGCCCGGCGCTCCTGGGCCGGCAATGAGAACGCAATGAAGACAGCCGACGCCTATAACGAAGGGCATCCGGACAGCGACAGCATCACCCTGCCCCAAATCGCTGACGAGGGGCTGATTGAAGGCTTGTTCTCATGATGAAACAAGAAAATAAACTGGCGGTTATCAACATTGGGCTATTGGCCACGCCAATAGGCAAGGACAGAAAAGGCGGAGACAGCCAGGGCGACATCCGCTTCATTAGAAACGCCCATGTTCTGATAGAAAACGGCGTGATTGTGAAGATTGGTGAAGGGCAAATCCCAGCGCTTGATGGGTATGAGGTGCTGGACGCCGGAGGCCGCCTTGTGACCCCCGGACTGGTGGACGCGCATACTCACCTGGTCTTTGGCGGGTGGCGCGCGCACGAAATGGCGCAGAAGATCGCGGGCGTGCCCTATCTGGACATCTTAAAGCAAGGCGGCGGCATCCTGGACACGGTCAGAAAGACCAGGGCAACCAGCTTTCAGGAGTTGAAAGATAAGGCTGAGAAGGCTTTGAGCGAAATGCTGGCCTTTGGAACCACCACCTGCGAGGCCAAAAGCGGCTACGGGCTAAACCTGGATACGGAAATCAAGCAGCTGAAGGTAGCCCAGGCTTTGAACGAAAGCCAGCCGGTTGAGCTGGTCTCCACCCTGATGGCCGCCCACGCGCTGCCCGAGGAATACAAGGGCAGGAGAGAAGACTACCTGCACCTGGTGAAGAAAGACATCATCCCCCAGGTTGCCAAGGAAAAACTGGCCGAGTTCTGCGACGTGTTCTGTGAGGAAGGCGTGTTTACCCGGGAGGAATCAAAAGACATCCTCAAAGTCGGGCAGGCGCATGGCCTAAAAAGCAAAATCCACGCGGATGAGATTCACCCCATCGGCGGGAGCGAGCTGGCCGGCGAAATCGGAGCCGTCTCAGCGGAGCACCTGATTGCCATCACCGACAGCGGAATTGCGGCAATGAAAAAAGGCGGCGTCATCGCCTGCCTACTGCCGGCAACCTCCCTGTACCTGGGCAAGACCTACGCACCGGCAGGAAAGCTGATGCGAGTCGGGGTGCCCATCGCCATTGCCAGCGACTTCAACCCTGGCAGCTGCCCCAATTTGAACCTGCAATTGTGCATGACCCTGGCCGCCCTGTATTACAGGATGACACCGGAGCAGGTCTTGACCGCGGTCACCTTAAACGCCGCCGCGGCCATCAATCAGGCGGACAAAATCGGCAGCCTGGAAGCCGGGAAGCAGGGCGACCTGGTCATCTGGGACGCTCCGGATTTGGACTACCTGTGCTACCGCCTTGGCAGCAACCTGGTGAAGACCGTGGTCAAAAAAGGAAGCATCGCGCAGAAAAACTAAATACCTCGGCACAAAAAGCCGCTTCAGATAATGAAGCGGCTTTCTTTATGAATTGCCTTAAGCGTTTGGTATCACCGCGTGCAGCAGCGTTTGGGGCGGGCGGCCGGGAACGAGCCGCTTGCCATCGGAATAGCCCTCTTCGCTGTCAGCTAGGGTCTGAACCAACTCTTTTCGGAGTGCCGCGATTCTATCGGCATATTGCGTGTCATGAATGGCGTTATGCGTTTCATCCGGGTCATGAACGAGGTCAAAGTACTGCTCCTCCCCCGTCTGGGAGAACCAGATGAATTTGTCGGTCCTGGTCAGCATCATCTGGAAGCTTTTGACGCCAAACTCATGCTCACAGTGCAGGCTTTCCCGCTTAACCGGTTTGAGCATGCTGACGCCGTCCAGCCCGTCCGCCTGGGTACCTGCCAAATCCAGGCAGGTTGCCATGACATCGCGCAGCTCCACCAGGTCCTCCCGGATACCGGGCTGAAGGCCGGTATACCGCTTCGCGCCTTTGATGAGCATGGGAACGCGGACACTGCCCTGGTAGGGGCGGGCTTTTTGGGAGCAGGCGTGGTCACCCAGCATCTCACCGTGGTCTGAGGTAAAAATGATAACGGTATCGTCCATCAGCCTTTGTTCCACCAATCCCAGGAGGAAGCGCCCAATTTGGTGATCCAGGTGGGTGATGGCCGCGTAATAGCCGGCCTGGAACTGGCGAAGGAGCTCCGGATCCCTGGGGCCGGTGGTCGCCGAATAATGCAAGCCTTCCTTTTCAAGGGCATCCAGGTTATTCCAATCCCCCTTCTTGGGCGGCTTTAGGTCCTTGTCCTTGTACATGTCATAGTAGGCCTGAGGCGCGTCAAAAGGCGCGTGCGGCCTGACATAGGACAGGGTTAGGAAGAAGGGTTGGCGCGGGTCACGCCGGCGCAGAAAATCCAGGCCATTTGAGGTGACCCAGTTGGTGGGGTGGTATTTTTCTTCATAAATCCAAGGCCTGACCACCCAGGAATTGCAGTCCAGGCCCGTATCCGTGACATCAGCCGAAATGCCAAGCTCATCCTTGAGCCAATAGAAATAGTCATCCGCCACTCGCTGATCCTCAGAATAAGCTACGGGCGGGAAGCGGTATTGATGCAGATAGCCGTCATGCAATTGAACATGATGATAGCCCAGGTAATTGCGCAGGGGATGAACATGCATCTTGCCAACGCACTGGGTGTAGTACCCTGCCTTGGCCATTTCCCCCGCCATGGTGACAGGGTAATCCCAAGCCACCCTGTCCTGGTAGCCTACCCTGCCGGTGTGGCGCTGGGACAAGCCGGTGTGCAGAATGGCCCTGGCCGGGATGCAGGTGGGACAGGAGGAATAGGCGTTTGTGAAGGTTGTACCCTGTATCACAAGAGAATCCAGGTAGGGCGTTTTGACATCGGGGTGGTTCAAAGCCCCGATGCAGTCCCCGCGCATTTCATCCACCACGATGAGAACGATGTTTGGCCGCTTGGTCATGTGCTTTCCTTCCTGATGATGTCAAAAAAGTTGGGGTACTTAAACGGGTAGGACGGTCTTGCCGTAGACCTCGTTGATGACCTGGGCCAGGCTGCAATACATGGCCGACGCGCCGCAGAGGATGCCGACATAGACGCAAATTTTGGTGATGGCCGGGTTGTTGGTAAAGTCCGCTAAGGACAGCAGGAAAAAGAGAACCGTCAGGGTGAGGAAAACCACCTGCAAGCCGCGGTTGAGTTTCAGGGTCGCGATGAACATGAGCCCGGTGAAGACGCCCCAGAGCAGGAGATAAAAGCCCATGCCCTTCAGGTCAGCGCCCAGGATGCCGGCAAAGGGATTAAACCAGATGAGAATCAGGGACCACCAAAAAAAGCCGTAGGCAGTAAAAGCGGTCGCGCCAAAGGTGTTGTTCTTTTTAAACTCCATAACCCCGGCGATGATTTGCGCGGCGCCTCCGAGGGCAAAGCCCATCGCCACGATAATAACGGACAGCGGGATGATGTCGGCGTTGTGCAGGTTTAACAGAATGGTTGTCATGCCAAAGCCCAGCAAGCCCAAGGGCGCCGGATTGGCGATGGCGGATGTCTGACTTCCCTCTTTCATGGTGGTTCCCTCCTGTATTGATTTGTACAAACGCAGTATACAATACCCCGATAGAGAACTCAAGATGGCGCAAGAAAAGGCCCATCCCCTCCCCTTCTATTGACAGGGACGGACAGGCGTGCTATTTTATATTTCGTTAGTCTAACTAACTGATTGAAGGAGGAGAGCATGGACGCGTTCGCAACAGCCTTAAATGACCTGCTGGTGAATACTTTTCACGACATTTTGAAACTGGAAGAGGATTCCCTTGCCAAGGCCAGCGCCAACAGGCTGAGCATCAACGAGATGCACCTGCTGGAAGCCATCGCCAAGGGCAAGGACGAAGGCCGGAGCATCACCGATATCGCGAGGGAACTGTCCATCACCCTCCCCTCCGTCACCGCGGCGGTCAACAAGCTGGCCAAGAAGGATTTTGTCATCAAGGGCAAGCACGAGGCGGACAAGCGCTTGGTCATCGTGTTCTTAACGCCGGAAGGCAAGCGCGCGGAAGCCGCGCACCGCTTTTTTCATCGGAAGATGGTAAACGCCGCATCCCAGGGCCTCAATGAGGAGGAAAAAGACGCACTGCTCAAGGGACTGACCAGACTGCATCAGTTCTTCCGGGACCAGAAGCCATTAAATGCTAATCCGGAAGACCAGATGGAAATGAACCTGTAAACAAGAACCACAGCGTAAAGAAGGAGACCGGATTGAAGATATTGGGCATTGGTCGGGCCATCCCCGACCAGGTTGTCACCAACGCGCAGCTGGAAGAGATACTGGACACCTCAGACGAGTGGATTCAAAGCCGCACCGGCATCAGGGAAAGGCGCATACTCAAAGAGCAGAACCTGAACAAGCTGGCATTTATGGCAGCTGAGGAAGCGCTTGATGACGCAGGGGTTCAGGGCAATGAAATCGACCTCATCCTGGTGGCGACCACCATGGCGGACTACCTCTTCCCATCCCTGGCCTGCCTGTTGGCCGGGCAACTGGGCACCGCCTGCCCCGCGATGGACATCCACGCAGCCTGCACCGGGTTTATCTACTGCCTCAACACGGCGCAAGCCTATTTGAAAAGCGGGATGGCAAAAAAGGTGCTGGTTGTCGGCGCTGAAGCCATCAGCCGCCTGGCTGACTGGAAGGACAGGGGCACCTGCGTGCTGTTTGGCGATGGGGCCGGGGCTGTTGTCCTGGAAGCGGGCAATGACTTGCTGTCCATCAACCTGTCCACCCAGAGCAATGACAAGGCGCTGTTCTTCCACGCGCCGCCCGGCAACAGCCCCTATACCAAAGGCCATGAGGCCAAACAGGACGGGCTGAGCATGGAGGGGCAGGACGTGTTCCGCTTCGCAGTGGGGCAGTCTGAGAAAGACCTGACAGCTGCGATAAACTCTGCCGGGTTGAGCGCCGATGATGTAGATTGGGTGCTCTTTCACCAGGCCAACCGCCGCATCATTGACACGGTCAGGAAACGAATGAACCTAAGCCCTCAAAAATTGCCCATGAATATCCATAGAACAGGCAACACCTCCGCCGCCAGCATTCCCCTCCTATTATGGGAGCTGGACAGGGCCGGGAAACTGGAACCGGGGCAGATTGTGGCCATGAGCGCCTTTGGCGCGGGGCTGACCAGCGGCGCCTGTGTGCTGCGCTGGAGCAAGGCCCGGAAGGAAGCAAGCTTTGATGAAAAGGATTTATTTCCTGATTAAATGATTAGTTTGTTTAACTAATCAGGAAAGTTTGATCTGAAGCTGATGGTCAGAGGGGCGAGGCAGGAGTGAACAGAAGTGCCCAGTGGTTCAAGAAAGCTCGCTCAAGGTCTGAAGAACGGACAAAAATAACACTAAACTGCATTGAAAATACAAAGAACTGCACGCAAAACAGGCAATCAATAATCCAGGGACTCCCGGGCAACGCCCGACAACATAAAAAACAAATGGAGGAAAACACATGGATATTTCAAGCAAGGTTATCTCAGCCCTCGCGGAGCGCCGCGGCAGCGACCCCAAGGAAATCAACAACGACACCACCTTTGCCGAATTGGCGCTGGACTCCCTGGATGTTGCCGAGATGGTGATGGACCTGGAGGACGCCTTCAATGTGACCATTGACATCTCCAAGGTGAAGGGCACTGTCGGCGACCTGATTGCCGTGATTGAAGAGGCGCAAAACGCATGAAAACCAGGGTAACCCAACTGCTGGGGCTGGAGTACCCCATCTTTCAGGGCGGCATGGCCTGGGTAGCCGACGCCAAGCTGGCCAGCGCCGTTTCTAACGCCGGCGGCCTTGGCATTATCTCCGCCATGAACCTGGACGCGGACTACCTGCGCAGCCAGATTGCCGAGTGCCGCACCCTGACAAAGAAGCCCTTTGGCGTGAACATCATGCTGATGAGCCCGCACGCGGAGGCCTGCAGCAAGGTGGTGGCTGAGGATAAAGTGCCTGTTGTGACAACAGGCGCGGGGCTGCCCGGCCGCTTCATCCCCATGTGGCTGGAAGCGGGCGTGAAGGTGGTGCCGGTGGTCCCCTCTGTCGCCATCGCCAAGCGCGTCGCGCGCGAAGGCGCCTGCGCCGTCATCGCCGAGGGCTGTGAGGCCGGCGGCCACATTGGGGAATTGACCACGATGACCCTGGTACCCCAGATCGCCGACGCGGTTTCTATCCCGGTCATCGCCGCGGGCGGCATTGCCGATGGACGCGGCATCGCGGCCGCCATGATGCTGGGCGCTGAGGGCGTGCAGTGCGGCACCCGCTTTCTGGCCGCCGATGAATGCGGCGTGCCTGATTGCTTCAAGGAAAAAATCATCTCTGCCCGGGACATTGATACCATGGTGACCGGCAGAAGGCTGGGCCATCCCGTGCGCGCGCTGAAGAACAGCTACATGCTGGAGTTCGCCAAACGCGAGGGCAACCCGGACATCAGCAATGAGGAACTGGAGAATTTCGGCACCGGAGCGCTCTGGCGCGCGGCCCGGCAGGGTGACATGGTAACCGGCTGCATCATGGTGGGCCAGGCCGCTTCCATGCCGCCATCACAGACATCAGAGGTGCGCAATGAATCAAGTCGGTAAAACCGCCCTGGTGACCGGCGGCTCCCGCGGCATTGGCAGGGAAATTGCCCTGACGCTTGCCGGGAGTTGTGACAAGGTTGCCATCCTCTTTGCCGGGCGCAGGGACGCGGCTGAGGAAACCGTGAAAGCACTGGAGCAAAAGGGCGTTAAAGCCCTGGCCATCCAATGCGACGTTTCCGATGAGGCGCAGGTTTCATCCGCGGTCAGCAAGGTTAGGGAAGCCTTTGGCGCGATTGACATCCTGGTCAACAACGCCGGCATCACCAGGGACATGCTGACATTGCGCATGAGCGCTGAGGAATTTGCCAGGGTGATTGCCGTCAACTTAAATGGCGCTTTTCACCTGATCAAGGCCTGTTACCGTGATTTTTTGAAGCTGGGCTGGGGCCGGATTGTCAACATCAGAGGGAATGATTTATCTTGTAACGGACTCAACCGCCTGCATCAGCCGCAAGGAAGCCCGCGAAATGGGCGTCATCCTCATCCCCATGCACTACAACAGGGATGGGAAGGAGGCCTTTCAGGAGGGCTATATTGAGGAATCCGTCGCTTGGGCGAAGAACTACCAGAACCTGGCCGGTTTTTCCACCGCGCAGGCGCCGACCTCCGCTTTTTTGGACGTGTTCTTAAGCCTCAAGGAGCAGGGGCACCAGGCGCTGTGTCTGACCATCTCCTCCCGCTTGAGCGGTACCTACCAAAACGCGGTCAAGGCGGCCGAGGAAGCGGGCGAAGGCATCACGGTGCTGGATTCCAGAACCACGGCGGGCGGGCTTTATCTCTTGTTAAGAGAAGCGCGCAGATTGCTGGAGGAAGGCATGCCTGTCACGGATTGCCTGGAGCGGCTGCGGGAGTTAAGGCGGCTGGGGCACACCATCTTCACCATTCAGGACATGAGCCCCCTGAGGCGCTCAGGCCGGCTGGGCTATGTGCGCTCCTCCGTATCCACGCTTCTTAACCTAAGGCCGCTGCTCATGCTGCAGGACGGCAGCGTGGTCAGCCATTCCCTGGCGCGGGGCAAGCAGGACCAGCTGCGCCAGATGCTGCTGGGCTTGTCAGGCAAGCCCAAACAGGTTATCGTTCAGGAGTGCGGGGATGAGGAAGCGGCGGACGCGTTGGCCGAAAAGCTGATAGAAAAAGGCCATGAAGTCATCCGTAGGCAAATCGGAATCGTTCTGGCCATTCACTTGGGGCTGCCCATCCTGTCCATGGCATGGGCGGAATCAGAGGCAGCGGGCAACTAAGCCCCGGGTTCTTTTATCAGGCTGACATCACCGGAGGAAACAGTGACAAGGCCTGAAATGGTTTGAACCAGCAAGGCCCCCTCCTCATTCACCGAAAGCGCGGTGCCTGTGTACTCAATATTATTTTGGACAAAACGAACTGTCTGGCCCAGGTTCAGGCAGTTTTTTCTATACTCCGCCATGTGGCTGGGGACCTCTGGCAGGCTGTCTACGAGGTCATTGATTAGGTAGGCCAACAGGGCTTCGCGGTTAATCGGCTCTTGCCCCGCACTCAAGGAGCCGGCAATGGTGGACAGCTCAGGCGGGAAGGACTGGCTTCCCGTATTGATGCCGACGCCGATGACGGCCTTGCCGACATAGCCGCCCTCCACGATACCTTCGCAGAGAATACCGCCGATTTTCCGGCCGTTTAGCATGAGGTCATTCACCCATTTGATGCCGGCTGAGACACCGGCGACCGCCCGGATGGCGCGCAGGCTGCTGACAGCGGCCAGGGTGGTCAATTGACCGGCGCTCAAATCCGCGGCGTCAACCAGCAGACTGAAATAGAGCCCGCCCGGAGGCGAAAAGAAGGAACGGCCGCGGCGGCCTACGCCCGCTGTTTGGCTCCCGGCCGTGACCAGGGTCAAGGCAGGCGCGCCCTGCCTGGCCAGGGCTTTAAGCCTGGTGTTGGTGGAATCCAGGCTGTCATGAAGATCCAGGGTCACCGGATGCTTTAATAACGCTATAAGGATGTCGGCATTGAGCAAGATGGCCTCCTTCAATTACAGGCGCAGCGCGGTTTTCAGCCGCCCGGCCAGCAGGGCAGCGGCCAGGCACTTGAGCAAATCCCCGGGAATAAAGGGATAGACCGCCAGGGGCAGGGCTTTGTCCGCGGACAGGCCGGTGACAAACATCAGCCAGAGGGTGCCGGGCAAATAGCAGAGAAAAAGGGCAAAAAGGCAGAGCAGAAAACGGCCAAAAGGGGTCACAGCCCCGTCTTTTTTCAGCGAGATGACAACAGCGCAGAGGAAGTACCCCATCAGGTAGCCGCCGGTTGTGCCAAAAAGCGCCTGCGGTCCCCCGCGAAAGCCGGCAAAGACCGGAACGCCCAGAAGACCAAGAAGGAGGTAGAGCCCCATGCTTGCCATCGCCCAGGCCGGGGGCAGGAGAAAGCCAATGAGAAAGACCACCAACAGCGCCAGGTTGAGCGGCACCAGGGGCAGGGGCAGAGAAATCTGCGAAAAGACCGCCAGCAGGGCTACCAGCAGGGCGGAAAACAACATCAATCGCGGATTTGTTCGGGTAAAGGCGCTCATCCAAACTCCTTGAACAGGTGATAAATGGATGCTACCAAGGCAGGGCCGCTTGGTCAAGAAAGAGATACAGCGGCATCTGCACGCTTTGTGACATTCAAGGAAGCTGTTTGTACGTTTCAAAAGAGGCATCACCACATCATCAGATGAACCGCAAGCAGGACATACACAATATAGATACCCCCGACGCTCATCCGGAATGTGACTGTTTCTTGCGAAAGCCGTAACTTGGTCATGAAATCAGCCGAAAACCGATCTATCACTTGCCTGCCGCGCGATTTGTACAAAATGTGCTTTGTCTTTCCAGTTTGCTAAGTAACAATTTCTTAACAATATGATATACTGTTGGCATTCGGTTAAAGCCGATAAATGAGGAGGAAAAGACATGTTGAAGAACAAGAAATCTCTGTTGGTTGTTACCCTGCTCCTGGTTGCGGTGCTGTTAGCCGCCTGCGGCAGCAAAGCGTCCATTGAAGGCAAATGGCAGCCCGACGGCACCAACCCCATGGCCGCGGAAGTCATCGAATCCTTTGGCATTGACCCGGCCGAGTACGTGACCGAGTTCACCAAGGACGGCAAGATGGTCACCTCCATCGCCGGCAAGTCCGTTGTGGAAGCCATGAAGGAATCCATGATTAAGAGCGGCCTGGCGACCGAAGAAACCATCGGCGCGATGACCATTGACGAGCCCGTGATGACCTACAAAGTGGACGGTGACAAAATCACCCTGTCCATGACCATGGCTGGCACCACCCAGGACACCACCGGCACCTTCAAGGTTGATGGCGACAAACTGACCATCACCGCTGATGGCCAGACCTCAACTTTCAAGCGCGTCAAGTAAGCCTGACAGCGCAAACAAAAATCCGCTCGACTGAGCGGATTTTTGTTATCTGCAAAGATGTATTAGCACACCTTATATCAAGTGAGGTCGGTGATGACCTGCGCCATCTGCTCCCACTGTTTTTCCATCTCAGCGACCAGTTTGAACTGGGTGCGGCAGCGGTCCAGGTTGTGGCCTTCCCGGTGGGTACGGAAGTAGACATCGCCCTGCAGGTAGTCTGTCAGGAAGCGGACGCCGCATTCCAGGGTCATCGCCCAGGCGCCTTCGGGCAGGGTTTCCAGCTCATGCCGGTTGAGACTCTTGCCGCAGCCGGCCAGGAAGCCTTCCGTGTATTCCCGGTACAGGGGCAGGGAGAAATTGACCAGGTCCAGATTCTTTTCGTCCTCAGGCGCGGTGGACGCGCCAAAGCGGATGGAATCGCCAAAGTCGTGCGCGGCCAGGCCGGGCATAACGGTATCCAGGTCAATCACGCAAAGGGGCTCGCGCGTGTTGATGTCCAGCAGGACGTTGTTGAGCTTGGTGTCGTTGTGGGTGACGCGGGTTTTGAGCAGGCCTTCCGCCTGCATGGCTTGCAGCTTGCCCGCGCGCTCAAGGCGCTCCAGGGCGAATCTGACCTCTTCCCCCACTTCACAGAGGCGCTTGTGGCTGTCCATCTCAATGGCGACCTGGAGCTTTTTGTAGCGGTCGGGCGTGTTGTGAAAGTCAGGAATCGTGGCGTGTAGGGTTTCCGCGGGATAATCCTCCAGCATTTGCTGGAAGCGGCCAAAGGCCAGGCCGGAGCGCTTGAAATCTCCCGGCTGCTCCGCCTTTTGCAGGCAGAGGCTGTCACGAACAAAGATGTACACCCGCCAGCAATCCCCGTTTTCATCCTCATAATAGTCCTTCTCATGCCAGGTGGGCACGACGGTTAAGACATGGCGGGGGTCGCTGTCCTTGGTGGACAGGTAACGGGTGACCTTGGTGATGTTTTCCATCAGCGCTTCCACGTCGCGGAAAACATGGCGGTTGATTTTCTGCAGGATGTACCAGACTTCTTTGTCGGTAATGAGCAGGTAGGTCTGGTTGATGTGGCCCTCGCCGTAGGGCTCACAGGACTTGGGCTGGCCATCCAGCTTGAAGTGAAAAGCAGCGTTGAGCATAATTCCCTCCAGGTTTTATCCCTTGAGTATTTTTCTACCCATACTCTAACAGATTTCTTAGCCTTTGACACCGCCGCCGGTGACGCCGGCGATGATTTTCTCAGACAGGAAGATGTACAAGAGGAAGGTGGGCAGGAAGACGATGATGACGGCGGCGAACATGCCGGCCCAGTCCCCTGTGTACTTCATGGAGTTAATCATGCTGTACAAGCCCACCGCCACAGGCCTTGTGGTGTTGGAGTTGGCGAAAATCAGGGACATGAAGTACTCATTCCAGATGTTGATGAAGTTGAAGATGGTGACGGTGATGATGCCGGGCTGCGCCAGGGGGAACATGATTTGCCAGAAGGTGCGCATGGGCGGGCAGCCGTCAATGGCCGCGGCTTCCTCATAGGACTTGGAGAGGTTGGAAAAGAAGCTCAGCAGGAAGATGGTGGTGTAGGGCACGTTGAAGCCCACATAGAGGAAAATCATCAGCGCCCGGATGGTGGCGTCCTGCTTTAAAAGGTCCATCCGGCTGACCAGGCCAAACAAGGGCAGGATAATCATAACCACCGGCACACCCATGGCGGCGACAAAGCCGGACTGGACCAGGCGGTTGGCAGCGAACTTGAAGCGGCTTAAGACATAAGCCGCGGGCGCGCAGACCAGCACCAGGAGCACGATGGAAACAGAGGAATAAAACAGGGAGTTGGCAAAGAAGGTGGATACGTTCTGGCTGGTCCACGCCTTGGTGTAGTTCTCAAAGTGAAGGCCGGTCGGGAACATGAGCGCCTGGCCCTTGAAGATTTCACGCGTGGTAGCCAGGGAGGCCGCGACAATCCAGCCGATTAACACAAAGGTGAATAAAATCCACAGCGTGGTCATCAGGTAACCCGGAAGCAGCCGGCCTTCTTTTTTCCAGTTGACTGTTCTAAAGGAGCGTCTGCTCAAATCATAATCTTTCATCTTGCATGCCCTCCTTAAAACTCAAGCTCGTCATCGCGGATGAAGACATTGACCGCGACAAAGGCCAGGACAACCAGCACGCCCAGGGTGATGCCCACCGCGGCGCCAAGCCCGGCGTTGCGCTCGGTGACGGCGTTGCCGGCCGAGAAGACCTGGTTGTACAAATAGACCATGGGCGATATGGTGTCCACGTCCGTAACCACGGTTGAGAACAATTGGCTCCAGACAAAGAAACCGACAGAGGAAATGGACCACATGGTGATATTGGTTTTGAGAACGCCCTTGAGCAGCGGCCAGGTGATGTGCCGAAACTGCCCCAGCAGGCTGGCCCCGTCAATGGAGGAGGCCTCATAATATTCCGCCGGAATTTTTTCAATGCCGGAGGAGAAAATCAGCATGTGGTAGCCCACCATGCCAAATGAATACGCAAACAGCAAAGCCCAGAACTTGTTCCCAGGCGCGGTCCACTCCGTCATGCCAATGCTCTCAAGGCCGATGGACTTGAAGAAATTGCTGAGCAGGCCAAAGCGCGGGTTGTAGACAAACTGCAGCCACATGGTTGCCAGGGCAACGGCGGAAATAATGTTGGGCAGATAAATCACCGCGCGATAGAACTTCTTAAAGCGGATGCCGGAGTTTAAAATCATGGCGAACATAAGGCCAAGCCCCAGCACTACGGCGCCGCCCACCGCCCAGATGCGCAGCAGGTTCCACATGGAGGTGCGGAAGAGGCTGGTGTTGGCCAGCTTGATGTAGTTGTCCACCCCGACAAAAGACCATTCGGACATGCTGGAGGTGAGGTTTTCCACATAGAAAAAGCTCATCACCGCGGTGCGGATGATGGGATAGACAAACACCGTGGCAAAGAAAATCAGCGCCGGTGTCAAGAACACGATAATCATGGAAGTATTCTTACGCAAAGGGATCATTCCTTTCCTGAGTGGTCAATTGCTTTGAACCAGACAGAAGACAAAAAGAAGGGGGCCATGCTTCCGCACAGCCCCCGGAAAGATTTACTTGGAAGCGGCTTCCAGGTTGGCGACGAATTCATCAGCGGTGATGCCCACGGATTCCTGGCTCAGAAGGAGGTCATACTCACCCTTGGTGATTTTGACGATGATGTCAAAGGCTTCCTTGGCAACTTCGGATTTGACGTTGATGCCGAAGACCTGCGCGCCAAAGTTGGCGGCTTCGGTGCCGGTGGCGCCGCCTTCAAGGGCGGGGTAGGGGAAGGCGCCCCATTTGAAGTCGGGGCCGGTCATGGCCTTGACTTCGTTGGGCAGCCAGGAACCGTTCAGGTACATGGCGGCATCGCCCAGGGCGAGTTCGCCGTTCTGGTTGGTGGGCCAGACAGAGGAGCCGATGGTGGCGGAGAAGAAGCCCTTCTTGGCCAGGTCTTCATAGTCTTTGGCAGCCTGGAGAACGGCGGGTTCTTCGGCCCAGAGGCCTTCCTTCACGATCTGGTCAACGCGATCTTCGCCAACCAGGCGGGCCAGGTGATAGCCCAGCATGGTGATGATGTAGGCGTCATCGCTGGTGATGGGGGTATAGCCCTTGTCCTTAACCTTCTGGGCGACATCCAGGAACTCGGCCCAGGTGCTGGGGACGGCTTCGATGCCGGCTTCTTCAAAGATTTCCACGTTGTAGAAATAGGTGAAGATGTTGGGCTGGTAGGGGATGGACTTCAGCGTGCCGCCGGCGGCGGTGCGGGAAGCGGCGATGAGGCCGGCGTTCGCGGTGGCTTCATAGTCAGTCGCCTTGGCGAGCTCTTCCAGGTCCATCAGGTAGGCGCCCCAGGTGCCGTTGACGCGGTCGATGTCTTCGTCAAACAGGTCGATGACGGTGCCGGCGTCAAGCGCGGGCTGCAGGCCTTCACGGATGCCGGTGCGGCCTTTGAACTGCAGGTCAACGGTGTTGCCGGTCTCGGCCATGTAGGCGTCAACGGCTTTCTGAATGACCTGTCCCTGGGGCTCAGTGGATTCCCACATGGACCAGTAGACGATGGTTTTGCCTTCGGCAGCGGCCAGGGTGATGCCGGACAGCATCAGGGCTGCCATGAGCAGCAGAGCAATGATTCTCTTCATTTGGGTCCTCCTTATTTGTAGGCAGAAGTGCCTTGTTGGTTCTCATTATAAGGTAGGATGTGGTTTTTGGATAGTAGAAAACCACTCAAACCATAGCAAATTCTTCTCATTTTAATGAATATGCGCTATAATGGTACTATTGACTCCATTTCACGCGATAAAAGAGGACAATTTAATTGATCAACACCCAGCGTTTATCAGAACTATTAGGCTATTTGTATGATATGAAGGGCCTGCAATGCTCCCTGCATGACACAGACGGCACGGAGATATTCAGCGCCAGCGCCAGGAGCCGGTTTTGCGACCTCCTGGTCGAAGCGCCCGGCGGATATGAGCGCTGTTTGTCCTGCGACAAAAAGGCCATCAGGACCGCAATTGACCAAAAAGCCCCTTTCCAGTACCGCTGCCACGCGGGGGCCATCGACTCGGCCATCCCGGTATTGGTGGGCGGGAACACCGCGGTTGTCATCCTGTTCGGGCAAATCCTGGATGACAGCCCGATTGATGAGCAATGGGAAAAGGCCAGGCCGCAGGTTTCCTGGTATAAAGACCAGGACAGGCTTAAGGAAGCCTTTTACAGCCTGCCGCGTTTCACCCAGAAGGAAATCAAAGCCTGCTATGAACTGGTAAACGCCTGCGTAAGCGAAACCAAACTGGAGCAATTAACAGCCCCGGTCAGCAACCAGACTGCCCAAAAGATGGAAGTGTACATTGACAACCATTACGCTGAGCCCCTGAGCGTATCGGAGGTAGCTTCGGCCCTGGGCATGTCCGTCAGCCGCGCCTGCGCCCTGGCCGCCAGCATCTCCCCGGAAATGACCATCGGCAAGATGATTACAATGAAAAGGGTGCAGGCGGCCATGAAACTGCTGGAGGAACCACAGGTGACCATTCGGGAAGCCGGGTTGGCATCCCGGACTACAATTATTTTACCAAGGTATTTAAGAAGGTGACGGGTATGACACCGAGTGGGTGGCGAGAAATTAATAAAAAACGAGAAAATTAGATAACCACACATACAGTAAAATTTATTGTGAATAAGAAAAAAATAAGGTAACAAGCCTTCTGCAAGTTCTATTTGACAACATTCTGCTCAAGAATAACAACAATCTTTGTGTTTTGATATTTTCTATTGCTCCCCCATCTCAATAATAAATAAACTTTCTTGTTGACATTGAATGAGGATGGGTTTTATACTATTATTAAGTAAGTTACTTATCTATAATTGAATAAAGGAGGAACCTGCATGCTCTCACTCAAACAACGTGACCAGAAACAATTCCAAGCCAAACTCCAACATGAAATGGCAAAACAAGGCATTGATGGGCTCATTCTGACCGACTACGGAGCGATTTACTATTCGACCGGTTATGCCAGCCGATTCCAAATGTTATGTCCTGTGCCCGGCTTTACCATCGGCGTAGTGCCCAATCAAGGAGCGTGCGCGCTCGTTTTGAGCGAGTTTGAGATGCAGACTCCTGAGGTTCAATGCAAAGATATTAAAATTGAAACAATCACCTCAGGTATTTTCATTGATGAAATGGAAAGCATGCTAAAGAGTAAACCTGCCAGGCCGGACGCACAAGCCGGGTTTAAGAAAGCTCTTGAAATAATTCTGGACTCAAACCCTCACGCAGTGATCGGTGTACAACGAGAGTATCTAACAGTTGGAGTCTGGGAGTTCCTATCAAAAAACTGCGGAAATGCCAAACTGGTTGATTGCGGGCCTTTACTGGATAAAGTCCGTGCGATTAAAACCAAATGGGAAATTGATGTCATGCGGGAAGGTGCTGTGATGAGTGAGACTGCCATCACGCAAACCATGCAGGAATTTCATGTCGGCATGACCCAGGCAGAGTACCTGAATCTCTTCACCAGAAAGTGCTTTGAGCAAAGTGTCTATGTGATGGACGCAATTAATATGAATGCCTTTGGCAACCACTTCTCCCCGGTTGCCATCCCTTGCGACATACCAGCAAAAGAAGGTGACATCATCCGTTTTGACGGCGGAGCGACCTATCTGGGCTACCTGACTGATTTCGCGCGCACCTATTGTGTAGGCAAAGCATCCCAGCGAAAGAAGGACATCTATGCTGCCATCTCCGCCGGCTACGAGAAGGCAATGTCTATGATTGCACCTGGCGAACGGATGGCAGATGTATTTATCGCGGCACAGGAAACCGTGCGCAAGTCAGGAGTACCAAATTACTTGAGGGGGTTTGTTGGCCACTCAATCGGCTGCAACCGTTTTGCAGAAGAATATCCTTATGTCTGCGCGACAGCAAATGAAGTTTTTGAACCAGACATGGTGTTGTCCATAGAACTGCCCTATTACAACCCCAACCTTGGTGGTTTCAACATCGAGGACACTATAGTGATTACTGAAACTGGTTTCGAAAAGTTTACAGATTGTCCCCGGCACATTATCGAAATCTAACAGGAGGATATTATGAGCAACGAAAAAGGCGGAGCACTCAAAAGAACCCTGGGGTTCTGGGACTTACTGGCTTTGGGTTTTGGAGCCATTATCGGATGGGGATGGCTGGCCATGGGAGGCTTTTGGATTACCAAAGCCGGTTCCTTTGGCGCCTCTCTCGCGTTCATCATTGCTGCCATTATGATGTGCTTTGTTGGTCTGGCATATTGCGAACTGACAGCCGCCATGCCGATGGCAGGCGGTGTGATGAACTTCTCATGGCGCGCGTTCGGACCAAAAGTGAGTTTCTTTACTGCCTGGCTTTTGTGCCTGGGATATGTAGCCATGACAGCCTGGGAAGGGGTCGCGACCGTCGCAGCCATTGATTTCCTTGTACCCATGAAAGGCGCAACCCTATACACCATTGCAGGCAATGATGTGAACCTGATTTCTCTCCTTGTTGCCCTCGCCGCAGCCTTGTTGATGTTTATCATGACCTTGCGCGGTATAGAGGCTATGGCCAAAGTTCAGAACATCAGTATCATCATCATGGTTGTCATCGTTATTGTCTTCGCGGTGATTGCCACATTCAAAGGCTCCACAGAAAACTTGCAGCCGGCTTTTGTAGATGGTCCCAAGGGCATCTTCTCCATTTTACTGATGTGTGTGCTGTTCATGGGTGGATTTGATACCATCCCGCAAGCCGCGGAAGAAATGAAGATTAGTAAAAAAGTGCTGGTGAAAGTCATGCTCTCAGCCATCTTGCTGGCTGCGCTCTGGTATATGATCACCATCCTTGCTACCTCTGCCTCCCTGACCAATGAAGAAGTCGCGGCCAACACCTTGGCAGCAGGCGCTGCTTTCAACAAAATAACTGGTTCAGTCTGGGGTGGGAACATTCTGGTCATCTCGGGCATCCTGGGTATCCTGACCTCTTGGATCGCGTTGTACATCGGTTCAACCCGTCTGATTTACAGCATGGCCAGAGCAGGCATGCTGCCAGAGATTTTTGCGAAAGTTCATCCCAAGCACAATACCCCCGTTGTCGCTATTTATTTTGTCGGCGCGACCACCCTTATTGCCCCTTTCTTTGGCAAACAGGCCTTGACCTGGCTTTCAAACGCCGGCGGATGGGGCATCAACTTCGGCTTTGGTATGGCAGCACTATCCTTCCTGGTGCTGCGATTTAAAGAACCCGAGATGGAACGCCCATTCAAGGTTCCCATGGGCAAACTGGTTGGCATCATCGCGGTCTTGATGACTTTTTCGCTGGTTATTGCAACCTTGCCAGGTGTGACCATGTTTTCTCTCGTTTGGCCTACAGAAGCACTAATCGTCATCGGGTGGTTGGCTTTCGGCCTCATTCTGATGGGTATTTCTGTAAAATCCGGTCGGTTTAAAGGTGTGAATGAGAGAATGAAAGCTGTCTTGAATTCCGCAAACAAAGATTAAGGCGCGTAACAAGAATAATGAATATTGCGAAGAAAGCCCAGTCTCCTGGGCTTTCTTCTATTTCATGTAAAATATAGATCACCTATCTCTGGAATACATGCAAATGCTACTATTTCCTTGCTTTCTATGATAACATACCTGTGTAGCAGAATTCTGCGGAATGGAGATATAAATTGGAAAGGTTTTCCCTATTTACTAAATTAATGGATGCATTCTTTGAATTTGCAGATATATCATACAAGAACCAAAGAACCCCCAGAACCTATGGCACAGAGGATGTTCTGTTCATGGGCGAGGTGCATTTGATAAGAACCATTGCTGAGAACCCCAACGTGACAGTGACTGAGTTGGCTAGAATTCGCAATACCTCGGGCAGCGCGATGTCACAGATGGTGAACAAACTGAGCAAAAAGGGACTCATCAACAGAGAAAAAATTGATAATAAACAGATGGCTATTTCTCTTTCCCAGAAGGGTGAGCATGTCTTTCATTTCCATGACAAGTTGGACAATGAAGAATATTCGCACCTTTTAAAGTATCTGGAGAATGTGTCAAATGACGATATTGAAAAAATGATCTTTGTAATAAAATTAATCACTGAAGGCAGCATTAATGCAATTGAAGCAAAGAAGCGATTGAATGAATCCGGGCTGCTTCCACAAAAGAATAAAGGATTTAAGTAGGCTAGTAAAGGCCAAAGCAACAAGTTTCGCGCCATATGACGCCACAGCAATAGTAAAATTGATGTTCATGATGAATTGGCATTTAGAGCCTGCGCATATTACTAGGCTTTTTCCATTATGATAAAATGAAATATACTTTTGTGATGAATGAATTATCAATTCAATACAGAAAGACAAGCCATCGGAAGGAAGGAGCTATCATGGATATTCTGGATACGATAAGAAAACGGCGCTCGATTAGAAAATACCTGTCCAAGAGGGTGGAGAGGGACAAGCTGGACCTCATCGCCGAGGCCGGATTGTTTGCTCCCAACCCCGGCGGGCGTCAGGGAACGAAAATCATCATCCTGGATGACCCGAAAATTATTGAGCAAATCGGCATCGTCAACGCGAACTGCGAAAATCGCAATAGGGACTTCACCGTATCCAAGGAACAGCCCTCCATCATTGATGATAAAAGCATTAAAAGCGGTTTCTATGGCTGTCCCGCGCTATACCTCATTTGTATCCAGAAGGATAGAAAAACCCAGGTCAACCAGATCGGCGCAGCCTTTGTGTGCGCGCAGAACATGGCACTGGCAGCCCATGACATGGGACTTGGCACTTGTATCGTTGGACGCGCGGAAGACACCTTTGAGAATCCCTTAATGCAGGAACTCCCGGACACCTGGGCGCTTGACCCTTTATACACACCCATCATCTTCGTCTGCGCGGGTTATGTGGATGGCGAGTACCCGACAGCAAAGCCCCGGTATGAGGGCAGGGTTTTGTATGTAGGCGAAGATAAACAGGTTTAGTAAAGACTTGTCAGCAAAAAACACAGCTATGGGCTGTGTTTTTTGCTGAGCAATATTTTTATCGTTTAATCAAGAGCACCGTGACATCATTGACATTGGTGCCGGTGGGACCGGTCATGATGAGGGCATCCACTGCTTTTAAGGCGTGGTAGGCGTCGTTGTTGGCGAGCAAAGCGCGGTCGTCCAAACCCTTGTCCTTGAACTTCTGGGCTGTGGTATGGTCCACCAGACCGCCGGCCACGTCCGTCGGGCCATCGGTGCCGTCAGACCCCAGGGAGAACAGGCAGGTGTCCCGGCAGGCAGCCAGATAGGGCACCGCCGCCAGGGCGATTTCCTGGTTACGCCCGCCCAGGCCATCCCCCACCAGGCGCACCACTGTTTCCCCGCCGCAGATGAAGGCCAGGGATTTGTTGGTATGCTGGTGATATTCCGCCATCGCGCCCAGGAAGGCGCCCGCCTCCCTGGCTTCGCAGCGCAGGGACGCTGTCAGCACCAGGGGCTCATAGCCCAGTTCCTTCGCGGTCTGAGCGGCGGACGCGCACAGTTGGGTGACGCTGCCGGTGACCTTGGTTGTGACATTGGCGAGCGACTTGGGCGTCTCCTCCGACATCGCGGCCAAGGCCCGTTTGCTCAGGTTCAAATTGTAACGCCTGATGATGTCCTTGGCGTCCTCCCCCGTGCTGCTATCGGCATAGGCGGGGCCGGAGGCAATCATATCCAAGGGATCGCCCAGAATATCGCTTAACACGATGGAAAAAACCTGTGCCGGGCTGCAGACCTGGGCAAAACGGCCGCCCTTGACCCGGGAGAGACGTTTTCTGATGGTGTTGATTTCAACAATGTCACAGCCTGCCGCCAGCAATTGGCCCGTAACGTCCTTGAGCTCCTCCAGGCTGACCACAGGGTCCTCAAACAGGGCGCTGCCGCCGCCTGACACCAGGAAGAGCACTGTGTCCTTCTCACTTAAACCGGAAACCGCCCGAAGGGCGGCCTGGGTAGCCACGATGGTGTCCTCATCTGGCACCGGGTGACCGGCTTCATACACCGCAACCCTGGGCAAGTCCCCCATGCTGTGGCCGTGTTTGGTGATGACAACGCCGCTGTCCACCCGCTCACCCAAGGCATTAAGCGCCGCCCTGGCCATCTGCCAGGCGGCTTTGCCAATAGCAATGAGCACCACCTTGCCCTCATCATTTAACTTTAAATCAGACAGGGCTTTTTGAACGGCGGTGTCCGGAAGGGCGGACAAAAGTGCCTGGTCCGTGATGTGTTTGGCATCCTGATAGAGTGTCATCTTTTCACCTCACCAGCAAAACTGATAACTGTTATGAACGCAAAGCGGTCTGCACCGTTTCCCTGAGCCTGGGCAGTACCTCCTTTTCAAACCAGGGGTTCTTGGCCTGCCAGCGGAAATTGAGCGGGGAGGGATGGACCAGCGGGAAAAAACGGGGCAGGTAGGTTTCAAACGCGCGGACGGTGTCCGTGAGCGTCCTGCCCTTGTCATTGCCCAGGTAATAGGCTTGGGCGTAAGCGCCGATGAGAACAAAAAGCTTGACCTGTGGCATGAGTGCTAAAAGCCGCGGGTGCCACAGGGACGCGAAGTCCTTGCGGGGCGGCAAATCCCCCGACTTGCCCTTGCCCTGGTAATAAAAGTCCATGGGCAATTGGGCGATGGCGTCGCTTCTGAATGTTGCCTCATCAAGGCCCAGCCAGTCCATCAGCTTGAGGCCGCTGGCGTCGCTCCAGGGGATGCCGATGTCCTGGGTTTTGCGGCCGGGCGCGTGGCCGACCAGGACAATTCTGGCCTGCTCCGAGGCGGCAAAAAGCGGCTTCCAGCCCTGCGCCGTGTAAGCACAGTTGTCCGGATGGCTCATGATGTCCCGGGCAATCAATTGAAACGCTTGTTCCATATTTTTCTCCTCAGCATTGGAGCGAGACCGCCTAATCTTTAAGCGGTATGTTTCAGCGCGCCGGAATCCGGCGCGCTGGTAGTATTGTTACAAGGTTTTTACTCCCAGGCCTGACCGCTCAATACCAGGTCTGGCCGAAGACATTGATGTAAAACTCTTTAACATAGGTGTAGTTGAACACCTCGGGATTGGTCTGCAGTTCCTCGGGGATGGACTTGATGTTGCGGTCCTTGCGCTCGGCCAGGCTGTCATAGAGGTAGCTGAAGC
This sequence comes from uncultured Christensenella sp., assembly GCA_964534515.1. Taxonomy (GTDB): domain Bacteria; phylum Bacillota; class Clostridia; order Christensenellales; family Aristaeellaceae; genus UBA6115. Next base: position 2,098 of record CAZHPW010000031.1, on the reverse strand, counting down.
GCTTGATGCGGGAGCCCAGGTTGCCCTCCACCGTTTCCAGCAGGAAGACGCCGTTGCCCTGCTCCTCCACCCTGGTAATCAGGCCCACATGGGTGTAGGGCGTGCTGCCCTTTTTGCCGTAGATGATGTAATAACCGGGGCGGGGCAGATTGCTCAAGCGGTTGCGGCTTTGGAAGCCTTCAAACAGTTTGGTCTGGGAGGCCTGGCGCACGGCGAAGAGCTCGCCGTTTTCAATGGGCGGGGCTTTGGAAGCGCGGTACTCAGGGTTCATCTCAATGCCGGCCAACTCAAACTGCAAGCCGACAAAAGCGCCGCACCAGCCAAAGCCTTTCTTGGCGGCGGGGTTGTACCACTGGGTGTACTGGTTGTAGCGGGGCAGGGTTTCACCGCCTGCCGTCTCCCAGTCCGCGATGGCGGTTTCAATGACGCGGTCAATCTCTTCCGGCACCGGCTTGTGGCCCACCTGGACCTCCGCGCGGACGGTAACATTGCCCTTGTCGCTGGTTAACAGCACCAGGGTATAGCCCTCGGACACGGCGGTGATGACGCCGTCCTGCGCGACTGTCGCGACGTCCGGGTGCTCGCTTGCCCAGGCGCCCTTGCCTTCAATGGGGGCGGAAACACCACCCACTTTCAGTTGCAGGAGCACCAGTTTGGGGTCTTTTTTGCTCGCGGCAAAGCTGATAGTCATTGGTATCAGCAATAAAATAACCAGGAAAAAGGCCAGAATTCTTTTCATGTTCACTCCTTGGGGTCCGGGTCAAAGGGGAAATCCCCCACTTGTGTTGTACCCTGAAAGCATCATAGCAAACAGGAAGGGCGGATGCAAATAATCACAAATCCTTAGAAAAGCGCGGCCAAACGGGTAAAGTAATAATGGAAAATAAAGTGAAGACGCCACGAACAGCCATTCACCGCCCGTTTGGGCAGACAACAAGGAGCGCAAATGCAGCAAGGATTTGGCCGCGGACGAAGCGGTTTTTTGACGGAAGAGGAAAAGGCGGACAGGCCGCAGATAACCGGCGCCTTCCTCAAGAGGGTCTTGTCCTATCTCAAACCCTACTGGAAGCAGTTAATCTTAGTGCTGCTGGCCATTCTGTTAGCGACAGTGCTGCGCCTGCTGCCGGCCATTTTGACTGGGAGCATCATTGACGAAGGCTTAATCGGCCGGGATTTGAACAAGCTGGTGCTGTTTATCGGGCTGTCTGTCGGGGTCACGCTGCTGTCCAACCTGGTCGGGATGCTGGAGAGCTACCTGAACACCTGGGTCTCCCAGCAGATTTCCTTTGACATGAGAAACCGGATGTTCCGCCACCTGCAGGGCATGAGCCAGCGGTTTTTCACCTCCATGCACCAGGGCGATTTGATTACCAGGATGACCAGCGATATCTCCGGCGTTCAGCAAATCATCGCGGGCACTTTTACCAGCATTGTCTCCAATGTGTTGACCCTGGTGGTGGCCGCGGTGGCGATGTACCAGAAAAACTGGATACTGGCCACAGTCGGCCTGGTCATTGTGCCCCTCTTCTCCCTGCCCACGCGCATGGCGGGCAAGACCCGCTGGGAATTGACCCGGGAAGCCCAGGAGAGCCAGGACGAAATCAACGGCATTTTAAACGAAACCCTGTCCGTGTCAGGTCAGCTCTTGGTCAAACTGTTTGGCCGGGAGGCCTATGAGGCGGCGCGCTATGAGGACGCCAACCGCAAGATGGTCAAACTCAACATCCGCCAGAGCATGGCGGGACGGTGGTTTCGCGTGGTGCTCAGCACCTTCTCCAGCGTCGGTCCCATGCTGGTCTACCTGGTGGGCGGCATTCTGATGATGAAGCACAACGCGGCGCTTACCGTGGGCGATATCACGGTCCTGGTGGCCCTGTTGGGGCGGATGTATGGGCCGGTTAATTCCCTTTTGAACATGCAGGTGGACTGGATTCGCTCCATGGCGTTGTTCGCCCGGATTTTTGAGTATTTTGACCTGCCGCACGAGGTCAAAAACGCGCCGGACGCCGTGTACCCCAAGACCATGGAAGGCAAGATTGCCTTTGATACTACTCTAAAACGTTAACGCCTCATTTAACCACTGCCGTTTTGTGATGGA
>CAZHPW010000030.1:12604-24077 GCA_964534515.1 uncultured Christensenella sp. | reverse complement strand
ATGGACGCCCTGCCCGGTGAGCGCGTTCAAGTACGCGGGCAAACAGGCGGTGAGCGTCTTGCCTTCACCGGTTTTCATCTCAGCGATGCGGCCCTGGTGGAGCACGATGCCGCCGATTAGCTGCACCTTAAAGGGGCGAAGGCCCAGGGTGCGCACAGCGGCTTCGCGCACAACGGCGAAGGCCTCGTTGAGCAGGTCATCGGTGGTCTCGCCTTTTTTGAGGCGCTCTTTAAACAGCGCGGTCTGGGCCTGCAACTGCTCATCGCTCATCTTCTGGTAGATGGGCTCCAAGGCTTCTATGGCTTCAGCCTGCTTGCGCAGGGGCTTAATCTGGGCTTCGGTGCCCAGTCCGAGTGCTTCTTTTAAACGGTTGAACATTCATTTCTCCTTTGGCAAAAAGCCAAATGTAATTATACCATGTACGGCATTTGGCTTCAACAAAAGCCCAAAAAAGCCCCGCGTAAGGCGGGGCTTTTTATGGATTAGAGAATGTAGCGGTGCAAATCCGGCTTTTTGGCGGCTTTGACATGGTCCTGGACGTACTGGGCGGTGATGGTGAGGTCGACCTCGGGCATGTCCTCATCCCCGGCGTGGAAGGAGATGTCCTCCAGCAGTTCCTCAAACACTGCGTGCAGGCGGCGGGCGCCGATGTTCTCGCCCAGGTCATTGAGGTTGCAGGCGGACTGGGCGATTTCGCTCAGCGCGTCCTCATCAAAATTGAGATTGACCTTGTCGGCCTTCAGCAGCGCCTTGTACTGCAGGGTTAAGGCATTGTCCGGCTGGGTGAGGATGCGGACAAAGTCCTCCTTGCTGAGGCTCTTCAGATTCACAACAACCGGGAAGCGGCCCTGGAGCTCGGGAATCAAATCCGACACCTTGGCCACATGGAAAGCGCCCGCGGCGATAAACAGGATGAAGTCCGTCTTAATCGCGCCGTGCTTGGTGTTGATAACGCTGCCCTCAACAATGGGCAGGATGTCTCTCTGAACGCCTTCCCGGGACACATCCGGCCCCTGGGAGTTGGAACGGCCGGCAATTTTGTCAATCTCGTCAATGAAGACGATGCCGTCCTGCTCAGCCCTGCGGATGGCTTCTTCCCGGACCGCGTCCATGTCAATGAGGCGCTGGGATTCTTCATCCACCAGGATTTTGCGGGCGTCTTTGACCTTAACCCGGCGCAGTTTGGTCTTCTTGGGCATCATGCCGCCCATCATGTCGCCGATGTTGATGGATGCGCCGCCCACCTCAAGCTGGGGCACGGCGTCCTCCACCTCAATCTCCAGCTCCCTGTCCTCCAGTTCGCCGCGGCGCAATTGCTCCAAAATGTCATGGCGGCGGCCGGAAATCTTGAGCTGCTCCTCCTCAGAGGGCTGCTCTTCCTGCTTGCGGCCGCGCAGCAAAATATCAATGGGGTTGGAGGCCTGCTTGATGGGCGGATTGGTGAGCAAGGTGACCAGCCTGTCCTCCGCCAAAACGGCGGCGCGCTCACGCACGCGCTCCTCATGCTCTTTTTGCACCATGCGCACGGCGTTCTCCGCCAAATCGCGGATGATGCTTTCCACATCCCGGCCCACATAGCCCACCTCGGTAAACTTGGTGGCTTCCACCTTTACAAAGGGCGCGTTGACCAGTTTGGCCAGGCGGCGGGCGATTTCGGTCTTGCCCACGCCGGTGGGGCCAATCATCAGGATGTTTTTGGGGAAGATTTCATCCCGCAGGCTTTCCTCCACCTGGCTTCTGCGGTAGCGGTTGCGCAGGGCGATGGCGACCTGGCGCTTGGCGTCATCCTGGCCGATGATGAAACGGTCCAGTTCGCGGACGGTTTCCTTGGGTGTCAGCACTTTCATCAGGACACCTCCGAAACAACGATGTTGTCATTGGTAAACACGCAAATGGACGCGGCGATGCGCAGGGCTTTTTCCGCGATTTCTGCGGCGGACAACTGGGTGTTTTGCATCATGGCGCGCGCGGCGGCCAGGGCGTAGTTGCCGCCGGAGCCGATGGCGCAGACGCCGTCATCCGGCTCTATCACTTCACCCGTGCCGGATAAGAGCAGCATCTGGTTTTTGTCGGCCACGATCATCATCGCCTGCAACTGGCGAAGGGCCTTGTCGGTGCGCCATTCGCGCGCCAGGTTGACAGCGGCGCGCTCCAGGTTGCCGCCGGACTGGGTGAGCATTTCCTCAAACCGCTCACTGAGGGCAAAGGCATCGGCCACTGAGCCGGCAAAGCCGACAGTGACCTGGTCATTGAAGATTTTGCGGACTTTCTTGGCGGAGTTTTTAAAGATGGTGCTCTCCCCCATGGTGACCTGACCGTCCCCGGCGATGGCGATGCGGCCGTCGCGCTGCACGGCGCAGATGGTCGTTCCTCTTAATTCCATGTGTCCTCCTTAAACAGGTCGGTCCTGTCGGCGATAAAGCCTTTCAATTCATCCAGGGCGCGCCCGGCTATCATGCCGTAGCGGTTTTGCTTGCCCTTGACCCTAATGTCCAGCGGCGGCAGGATGCCAAAGTTGATGTTCATGGGCTGAAAATGACGGTTGGGCGTTGAGATGTAGCGGCCCAGGGCCGACAGCGCCGTGTTCTTTGGCCAGGCAAATTCCGGCAGGTCCAGCAGCCTTGAGGCCAGGGCCAGGCCGGCTGTCATACCCGAGGCGGTGCTTTCCACATAGCCTTCCACCCCGGTCATCTGGCCGGCAAAGAACTGCAGGGGGCTGCCCAGCACAGTGTAATTGCTGTCCAAAAAACCCGGGCTGTTTAAGAACGTGTTGCGGTGCATGACGCCGTAGCGCATGAACTCCGCGTCCTTCAGACCCGGAATCAAGCCAAAGACGCGTTTTTGCTCCGGAAAGCGCAGGCGCGTTTGAAAGCCCACCAGGTTATACAGGCTGCCCTCGGCGTCGTCTTGGCGCATTTGCACCACGGCGTAAGGCTCTTTGCCTGTTTTGGGGTCAATCAGCCCCACCGGCTTCATCGGGCCAAAGGCCGCGGCCTTGTAACCGCGCCTGGCGATGGACTCAATGGGCATGCAGCCGTCAAACAGCTTGCCCTCCTCAAACTCGTGAACGGGGGCGCACTCAGCCTCCAGCAACGCGTTGATGAAGGCATTGTACTGCGCTTCATCCATGGGGCAGTTGAGGTAGTCATCTCCGCGGTTATACCGGGACTGGCGAAAGACGATGTTCATGTCAATGGAATCCCGGGTCACAATGGGGGCGGCCGCGTCAAAGAAATGAAGCGTGCCCGCCTTCTCCGCGATCCTGTCAGCCAAAACGCCCTCAGTTAAAGGGCCGGTGGCGATGATGAAGGGCTCCTCCGGGAAATCCTCCACCAGGCGGTGCTCCACCTGGATGAGCGGGTGGGACTTTAACTGCTCGGTAATAAAACCGGAAAAATCATCCCGGTCAACAGCCAGGGCGCCGCCGGCCGGCACGCGGGCTTTGTCAGCCGCGCGCAAAATGAGGGAGCCGGCCTCGCGCAGCTCCTGCTTTAAAAGCCCTGGCGCGTTCTCCAGCCTGTCCCCGCGCAGGGAATTGCTGCAGACCAATTCGGCAAACAGCGGCGAAGTATGCGCCGGGCTTTTGGTGCCCGGTTTCATCTCTATGAGGGTGACGGGGATGCCGCGTGAGGCCAATTGCCAGGCGGCCTCGCTGCCGGCCAGACCCGCGCCGATAACAGTAACGGTTTTAGGCATTTTCAGTTTCTTTTTGCTCTTCCACTTCTTCGTGATGGCGGCAGGTTTCATTGGTGCACAGGCGGAACAGGCTGTTCTTGCGGTATTTCTGCACCATGTAATGGCCGCACTTTTTGCATTTTTCGGTGTCCACCTTGTCCCAGGAGGTGAAGTCGCACTCAGGGTATTTCTCACAGCCATAGAACTTGCGGCCCTTGCGCGTGGTCTTTTCCAGCAGCCTTGAACCGCACTTGGGGCAGGGCGCCTCAATGTAGGTCAAAATGGGCTTGGTGAAGCGGCATTCCGGGAAGCGGGGGCAGGCTAAGAAGCGGCCATAGCGGCCCATCTTGTACACCAGCATGCTGCCGCATTCCTCACAGGGGATGTCGGACACCTCATCGGGAATCTCAATCTTTTCCATGTGGGACTCGGCTTTTTCCACCATGCCCATGATTGAGGGGTAAAAATCGGACAGGATTTCCTTCCAGTCCTGCTTGCCATCGGCGACCTCGTCCAGTTTGCCTTCCATCTGGGCGGTAAACTCCTGGTTGACAACGGGGCTGAAGTACTCCATCAAGACGGAATTGACCATGCGGCCCATCTCGGTGGGATAAAGGCGCTTTTTCTCACGGGATACATAGCCGCGCGCGATGACGGTGCCAATGGTGGGCGCGTAGGTGGAGGGGCGGCCGATGCCCTTTTCCTCCAGGGATTTGATGAGGGAGGCCTCGGTAAAGCGGGCGGGCGGCTGGGTAAAGTGCTGCTCCATCTCAACGTCCGTGACCTGAATCTTTTCCCCTTCCTTGAACTCCGGCATGGCGACAGGCACGGCGCCCGCGCTCTCATCCTCGCCCTCCTCATAAATGGAGGTGAAGCCGGCAAAGGACTTGTGCTCAGCGTAATAGCGCAGCGCTGTGCCCTCGCAGACAAAGTCCGCAGCCAGGGTGTCATACAACGCGTCCTTCATCTGGCTGGCTAAGAAGCGGTTGTAAATCAGGCGGTAGACTTGCATCTGTTCGCGGGACAGGAAGGCCTTGATGCTCTCCGGCGTCCGGGTGACCTCGGTAGGCCTGATGGCCTCATGCGCGTCCTGGGCGCGGCTATTGGTTTTGTACTCGCGGGGGGTCTTGGGCAGGTGCTCCTTGCCGTAGACCTTGACAATCTCGTCCCGCACCGCGGACACGGCCTCCTGGCTGACGCGCACGGAGTCGGTACGGATGTAGGTGACCAGGCCCTGGCTGCCTTCCTTGCCCAGCTCCACGCCCTCGTACAGGCCCTGCACCACCTGCATGGTACGGGAGGAGGTGTAGTTGAGCTTGCGGCTGGCTTCCTGTTGCAGGGTTGAGGTGGTAAAGGGCGGGGCCGGGGACTTCTTGCGCTGGCCGCGCTTGACGCTGCCCACAGTGAACTCACACTTTTCAATCAGTTCCTTGGCTTTCTTGGCGGCCTTCTCATTGTTGACAGCCGCTTTCTTGCCCTTTAGTTTGCTTAATTTGGCGCGCAGGGGCGCTTTCTTGCCTTTGGCGGTGGGGTTTTCAAAATCAGCGAACAGCTCCCAGTATTCCTCGGGGATGAAGGCGTCAATCTCGTCCTCGCGCTCCACAATCAGGCGCACGGCGACAGACTGAACACGGCCGGCGGACAGGCCTTTCTTGATTTTGCCCCAAAGCAGCGGGCTGATTTTGTAGCCCACCACGCGGTCCAGGGCGCGCCTGGCTTGCTGTGCGTTGACACGGTCCATGTCAATCTTGCGGGCGTTTTTGATGGCTTCTTTGACCGCGTTTTTGGTAATCTCATGGAATTCCACGCGCAGGAGCTGGTCGGTATCCAGCTTCAAGGCCTGTGCCAAATGCCAGGAGATGGCTTCCCCCTCGCGGTCCGGGTCAGTGGCCAGGTAGACGACACTGGCCCCGGCGGCCAATTTGCGCAGCTTGGCCAGGATGTCCCCCCTGCCATGGATGGTGATGTACTTCATGGCATAATCATTGTCCGGGTCAATGCCAAACTGGGACTTGGGCAAATCGCGCACATGTCCCTGGGACGCTTCCACCTTGTAATCCCGGCCCAAAAACCGCGCGACGGTGCGCGCCTTGGCGGGGGATTCCACGATGACCAACTTATACTTCTTCGCCTGCAAAAAATGCCTCCAATGTCTTCCGGCTCAGCGTGTTCTTGCCTTGTACACGCGGCCGGGAAATGTTTCAATCAAATCTTTCATTTCAAGCCCGGTGAGCAGCACATTCAGCTGCGCGGACTTAATACCGGTTGCCTCCATGAGCGCCTGATAATCCAGCGGCTCATGACACAGCGCATCATATAACCTGCGTTCCTCGTTTGTCAAATCAGGCAGGATGAAAGCGGTCTGAACCGGTTGCTCGCGCTTTGCCCAGCCCAGGTCCTCCATCAGGTCCATCCCGCAGGTGATGAGCCTGGCGCCTTCTCTTAGCATGCGGTGGGGCACGGCGCTGCCCGGCGCGTCCACCGGCCCGGGCAGGGCAAAGACCTCCCGGCCCTGGAGCAGGGCATGGCCCACGGTGATGAGGGTGCCGCTCTTCTCCCTGGCTTCAATCAAGACAACGCCCTGGCAAAAGCCTGAGACCAGGCGGTTGCGGATGGGAAAGTGATAGGCCATGGGCTCCGCCGTAGGCGCGAACTCCGAAACCAAGGCGCCGCCAGACGCGATGATACGCTCCGCCAGCTGCTCATTCTCCTTGGGATAAATGTTCTTAATCCCCGAACCCAAGATGCCGATGGTGCGGCCACCGGCCTCAAGAGCGCCTAAATGGGCGGCGGTGTCTATCCCCCGCGCCAGGCCGCTGACGACAGTGACGCCGTTTTCGGCCAGCTCCCTGGCGATGCGGAAGGCCTGCTCCCGGCCATAGCGGGTTTCCCGGCGGGAGCCGACCATGGCGATGGCGCGAGGCTCTTCCTTCTTCATAACGCCGCGGTAAAAGAGCAAATCCGGCTTGTCCTCAAGAGAGGTCAAGAGGTCTGGGTAGACTTCATCCCCGGGGATGGTCACTTTGATGTCTGAGCGCTCCAGCGCTTCTTTGAGTTTGGACAGCCCTTTTTCACGCAGGGCGGACAATTCCTCACAGGCCTTCTTGCCCACCAGGTCGCGGGAGGCGGCGGGAAACTTGTCAAAATATACCCTGAGGTCCGGATGGGCCGCTTTCAGCCGCTGACGGGCCTGGTAGCTCAAGCTCTGGCTGCAGGACAGCCAGGCTTCATAAAGTGATAAAGCAAATTGCGGAGCGGTTTTCTTGTCCTTCATACCTCACCATTGCCCCAATACTTGCCGTCTATCATCCTAAACTGGATGGCTTCCGCCATCGCGGGCAGGCCGACTTCTATGTCTCCCGCCAAGTCAGCGATGGTGCGCGCGACCTTAATCAGCCTGGTATAGGCGCGCATGCTCAGGCCGTATTTCTTGACCGCGGTTTGCAGCAGGCTCAGGGCGTCCTTGGAGACTTGGGCCTGGCTTTCCATGTTCTTGCCGTTCATCTGGGCGTTGGTGCGGATGCCTGTCCCCTCAAAGCGGGCTGTCTGGCGCTTTCTGGCCTCGCTCACGCGCAGCTGTACCGTCTTGCTGCTCTCCTGCTCGCCGGAATTGACAATGTCCTCCACCGGCACCGCGTCCACCTCCACCTGCAAATCAATCCTGTCCAGAAGCGGGCCGGAGACGCGCTCCAAATAGCGCTTGATTTCATGGCTGCCACAGCGGCAGGCCTTGACCCGGCTGCCGTAATAGCCGCAGGGGCAGGGGTTCATGCTGGCGACCAGCATAAGGCGGGAGAGGTATTGGCTGTGCGCCTTCACGCGGCTGACGGTGATAAAGCCATCCTCCAGCGGCTGGCGCAGGGACTCCAGGACCGAGCGGGGGTACTCCGGCATCTCGTCCAAGAACAAAACGCCGTTGTGCGCCAGGGATACCTCGCCCGGCGTGGCGTTGACCCCGCCGCCGATGAGGGAAGCGAGGGAGGCGGAATGATGGGGCGTTCTGAAGGGGCGCTGGGTGATAAGCCCCTCCCCCGGCGCCAAAACACCGGCCGCTGAATGGATGCGGGTGGTTTCAAAGGCCTCCTCCTGGCTCATTTCGGGCAGCAAACCCGGCAGGCAGCGCGCCAGCATGGTTTTACCGGAGCCGGGCGTGCCGATGAGCAAAAGGTTGTGCCCGCCGGCTGAGGCGATTTCAAGCGCGCGCCTGGCCAGGGACTGGCCGCGGACCTGGGAGAGGTCCATGTCAAACTTGCGCTCACGCAGGCACTCGGCATAGGTCTTTTGCTCCTGCGCGGGAATGAGCATTTGGCCGGAGAGGTGCTGGGTCACCTCATGCAGGCTGCCCGCCGCGTAAACCTCCATGCCGCTGACCACTTCCACCTCATGGGCGTTGGCCTTGGGCAAAATGACCTTGCGCACGCCCTGCTCATGGGCGGAAATGACAATGGACAGGGCACCTGTGACCGGCTGGAGCCTGCCGTCCAGGCTGAGTTCGCCGATGAGCACCGTGTCTTCCATGGAGCGCGCCTGCAATTGGCGGCTGGCGACGATGATGGCAATGGCAATAGGCAGGTCAAAGGCCGTGCCTTCCTTCTTAAGGTCGGCAGGCGACAGGTTGACCACCGTTTTGCCCACGGGCATGATGAAGCCGCTGTTCTTCAGCGCCGCCATAACCCGGTCCCGGCTCTCCTTGACCGCGGCGTCCGGCAGGCCGACCACATTGAACTGAAAGGTGCTGGCGGAGGCCACATAGGCCTCCACCGTGACCGCCTTGCCCTGGATGCCGGAGAGGGCATAACACCGGGTGCGTGCCAACATACTTGTTACCTCGTTTAGTAATATAGCCAGTTGGGGATGAAGCGAACAGCATCCAGCCAGGCGGTGGATACCCGAACACCACTGGTATACGGGAAGAAGGCGATGAAGAAGACAAGGGCCAGCGCCAGCAGCACGATGCCCAAGATGTTGGCGGCCTTTTTGGGCAGTTTGCTCACCACCAGCACCATGCACAGGATGATGAAGGGCACCGAGGGGAAGTAATGGTAGATGTAGGTGCCGCGGGGCACTAGCATCCAGGGCGCGTACTGCGCCAAGAAGGCGATGAGCAGGAAGGCCGGACGCCAGTCAAAGGTAAAGGCTTTTTCTTCTATTTCATGCTCAGAGCGCAGCATGTTGGCCGCTTTGACGCGCTCATAAACGCCCAGCATGAAGGTCATGACAAGGGCCAGGAGGCCGCCCCACCAGACTAAGGGGTTGCCAAAGGTCCAAATGACGCTGGCGGTGCCGTTCTTCACGCCACCGGAATAAAAATACATGGGCTTTTTGATGATGGGCCAGGAATACCAGGGCGAGGCCCAGGGGTGGTCCGCACCAAAGCCGGGCTTGGAGTGGTAGTTGAACATGCTAAGGTTGTTGCGGATGATTTTTTCTATCGTCAGGCCGCCTGGAGACGCCATATAAACCGGGATGTAGGACAGGTAATAGATACCGGCCGGAATCGTGATGAAAAACAGCAGGCACCACAGGCAAGTCAAGAGGGCGTTTTTCAGCGCGGCGTTGCCAAAGGCGCGGGCTAAGGCCGCGTCCCCCCCCACGACGCTTAATTCCTCATCCGTGGCTGCTTTCAACGTCCACCCACTGACCAGGTTGCGATAAAGCGTCAAAAAGAACAGCACGGCCAGGCCGGCCCCGGCGTACATGCCCGTCCACTTGCTGGCGATGGCCAGGCCCATGAAAAGGCCGGACAAAAAGAGCGGGAGCAGCTGGCGCTTCAAATCCGTTCTGATGAAATCCTGCGTCATGTAGCGCAGCATGAAGAAATAGGCGTAGATGATGAATAGGGTGGCAAAGCTGTCTATCGTGGCGATGCGCGTCTGGGTAAAGTGCATGAAATCCAGAGCGAACAGGCCGGCCGCCAGCACACCCATGAAGCGGCGGCGGGTAAGCTGCTTGGCCAGGAGGTAGATGCCCGGCAACATCAAAACGCCGGCCAGGGCTCCCGCGAAGCGCCAGCCAAAGGGCGTCATGCCGAAGATGAATACGGAGAAGGTCATCAGCACCTTGCCAAGCGGCGGGTGGCTGGTTTCATAGATGTGGTTGGGCTCAATGCCCAGAATGGCGTTGCGCTGCTCATAGGCGGTTCGGGCATGGTAGATTTCGTCAAAATACATGCTGTTAAACCAGGTCGGTTTGCCGGAGAAGAGCGTTTGCTCATCCTTGAGCGCTTCGCCGCCCGCGCTTACGGACACAAAGGGGATGTTGTCCCCGGTGATGCTGTCCTGGGCGACGACCTCCAGGAGCGTTAATTTGTTGATGATGTTGCTGATGCGGACATAGCGGCCAAACAAATCCCGGGGCAGGGAGTCATACACGGTTTCCCCTTGGGCGTTCTGGTAGGGGTGGCTCAAATAACGCCAGTTGAAGAGGTCGCCCTCCTTGACCTGGAAGGGGAAGGCCGTATAGGTCTGGCCGTCTAGGGAGACCTCCACATCAAAGGTGCTGTCCTGATAATGCACCCCGGCGTAAAAGAGCAGGTTAAAGCTGCGCTCCTCCCCCAGGTCCAATGTGACTTCGGTTAGTTCGGGGTCGGACATGAAGGGCGTCTGCGGCGCCTGGGTCGCGCCCAGGTTGACAAAGGCCAAAACGGCGTACAGCGCCGTCACCAGCAGAATGAGCGCCGCGTCCTTGCGGTCAAATCGCACTTTCTCAATGGCGCGGACAAAGGAAAAGCGCCGCTTGAGCGGCAAGTCCGCCGCCACCACCGCCTTTTTAAGCGGCCAGACCGCAGCGTCCTTTTCACACAGGAAGAACCCCAGGAAAATAGCGCCCGCGGTCACAAGCAGGCTGAAGAAGGACAGGCCGTATTCCAGCCAGGCGGAGTCACTGACAAGGCCCGCCGAGGGCGCGTCCAAGTTGCCTGCGCTGCCGCCCACACGGATGCCCCGGTCCAGGGCGACGCCGGTGTTGAGGAAGCAAAGCACGGTGACATCCAGCAGAATCAATAAGATGCGCCAATCGCGCTTTTTGATGTAAGCCAGGGTGAGCAAAGCGACCGCTAAGAAGAGGTAGCGCTCGTGCATCATGGTGCCCAGGACAGAGAAGCCGATGAGCAGGATGCCCGCCAGCAGGGGCAGATTGTCATGGGCGCCGCCTTTTAAATACATGGCGGCAACCAGCAAAAAGACAGAGACCATCAGGAAAACGCCCGCGGTCTTGAAACTCATGGGGATAAGGACAATGAGGGCGATAAGGGCCGCCAGCGCAATGAGCAGGTGGCTCAATTTGTCTTCCTTCAACAGGACGTCCTTGCGCTTGAACAGGTAAAGCCCCGCGGGCAAAGCCAGCGTCAACATGCCTGTGAAGCGCAGGACAAAAGGCGCGGCGTTTTCAATGCTGACCCAGTTTTGTCCAAAGAGGAAGTGCAGGTTGGTGGCGTTGACCGTGGCGTAATTGTAGTAGCCCATGGTGTTGCCATACAGGCCAAACAGCCAGGCGAGGCCGTTTTGCTCATTAAAGAAGGGCAGGGCCACCACGGTGGCAACCATGACGCTGAACAGTGCGCCCAAAAGAACATCCTTGATTTTGGGCTCATCCCTGTGCCAGACAAAGTCCATGATAAGCGCCAAAAGGCCCAGGGGGCCCACCATCAGCGCCTGGGGCTTCATTAAAACAGCCAGGACATAAACCGGCAGGGCGGAAGACCAGCGCCGCTTCTTAATGAGCAGCACAGCCACCATCAAGAGCAGGGAGGGCAGGCTGTCCACCTGGCCCCAGGCCGAACCAGCCAGGTAGGTCAGGG
>CAZHPW010000030.1:0-12594 GCA_964534515.1 uncultured Christensenella sp. | reverse complement strand
GATTCAAAGCATCAAGCGCGCTTACAACAAGGGCCGAGTACTGGTTGACATATTTTGAGGCGATGAGGTAGAGCAGCATGATGATGGCCAGGTCAGAAACCAGGGCGGGCAACTTGATGAGCCACTCCGTAGCGCCGGTGCCCATCAGTTTGCCAATCTCACCCAGGGGCCAAAGCACCAGCATGTAGCCGGGCGGGTAATCCCGGTGGCCTTCCATCAGGTAAAACCGCCCGGGGCCAACCTCCGCCATGTCATTGGCCCAGGCGCGGAAGGCGCTGACATCCACCGGGAAGCCGGAAAAACCGAGCATGACAAAGAGCCTTGAAACAAGAGCGAACAGGAGCAAAATGCCCAGAAGCAGAATGGCCCTTTTGTCATTGACGCTGTCGCGCTCAAGTGACTCCAAGCCCTGGGCTTTGCGCGCCAGGAAAGCCATAACAACAACAGCCAGAATGACGACAATCAGCAAAAGGGGCGCCATTGAATTGCCCAAAACAACCTCATCGCCCTTGTCACTGCTGCTGTCCTGCTTCTCCCAGCTTTGAACCGTGACGCCATCGGGCGCTTGCTCAAGCGCTATGAGGCTTAAGTCATCAAAGAGGGCGATGCCGGTCGACTCGCCGGAGTAGCCGCCCAGGCGGGCAAAGAGGGTGACATCGGTCTGCCGAGGGCCGGTTTTGCCGTAAAAACGGATCTCTTGCCAATCGTCATTGGTATCATAAACTGCCTCTGAAAACGCGTAGACATCGGCGATGGACAGGTTGGCGCCGCGGCCGCTTTCCGCCGCCGCCTTGACCTTGCCCGAAAACAGGTAGACCGTGTTGGGCGATACCTTGACGGTTTGGAAGTAGCGCGCGTCATTGGGGCTGAGATTTGTAATCTCAATCGCCTGGCCGCTGACGCCGTTTGCGATGTTAAACTCGGTGACATCAGCGTAGTTCAAATAGGCTTCCGGCAGCCAGTTTTCAGGATAGCCTTCCTCATCAATCGCTTCAAAACCACCGTTCTTCAGCAGTTCCACATGATAGGCTACCGGAGCGGCGTTTTGCCTGGTGGCAAAGAAGGCCGCCAGCGCCAGTAGAACCAGCACAGCGAGGATGAGGAGGAGGCGTTTTTTGTTGTTCATATCGCTCCTTTAGTTTTCACGCAGCACATCATCGGAGAAAAAGATGCCTGCCCTTGTAATTTCAAGATAAGCCAGCCGCCAGGGGGCGGGGTTGGTGCCCAGGTAGGTCTTGGCGGCAGAAATGAGCCTCGTTTTTTTATCCCTGGTGATGCTACTCATGCCGCTGCCCAGCTTGCTGTCCGGGCGGTACTTGACCTCCACAAAATAGAGCGTTTTGCCCTTTTTCGCGATGAGGTCAATCTCCCCATGGGGGCTTCTGAAGCGTTTCTTGACGATGTCAAAGCCGCGCTCCCTCAGGTAGCCGGCAGCCTTGTCTTCGCCCTCAAGGCCGGAAATATACTGCGTCATTGGCCCAAAATCCGGGTTAGGAAGCTGCGGCGGTGAATCGGGCAGGGGCCAAACTCATGAATGGCCATGATATGCTCGGCCGTACCGTAGCCCTTGTGCTTTTTAAAGCCGTACTGTGGATAAAGCGCGTCCATCTGCGCCATTTCGCGGTCGCGCGTGACCTTGGCGATGATGGAGGCGGCGGCGATGGCGTAACTGGACGCGTCCCCGCCGATGATGGCCTTCTCCTCCCCCGGCAAACCGATGTCCGTGACCGCGTCCACCAGGAAGCAGTCAACCAGAGCGCCTTGGGCCGCTCTACGCATGGCCAATTTAGTGGCTTGAAGGATGTTGATGCTGTCAATTTCCTCCACCTCAGCCCGGCCCACGCCCACAAAGAGCGCGGTTTTCAGGATGAGGTCATAAGCCTTCTCGCGCTGCTTTTCCGTCAGTTTTTTGGAATCATACACCGGGAAGACAAAGGGCTCCCTGGGCATGACCACGCAGGCAGTCATCACGCAACCGGCCAAAGGGCCGCGGCCGGCCTCATCAATGCCGGCAAAATTGAGCCCTGAATCCATCAAAGCCAAATCATGGGCATAGACCATTTCACAGCATTCCTGTTTGGTCATTTAGCGGAGTCCTCGGGCAATTCAAGCGTGATGCGGCCCAGTTTGCCGGCGCGGAATTCATCCAGAACGCAGACAGCGCCGCGCTCCAGGTCCGTCTCCCCGCCTTTTAACAGGAAGCCGCGGTTGCGGCAGATTTCATCCAGCAGCGCCTGGCCGCGCAAATCCGTGTCCTTGAGGTTGTAGCGGCTCACCAGACCCTGGGGCGCGATTTGCATCAGCTCCTCCAGGAGGGCTAAGGAGAGATGGAAGACATCCACCACCTCATCGCGGACAGCCGCGATATAAGTTAAACGGCGGGCAGCCACCGGGTCATGCAATTTTGGCCACAACAATCCCGGCGTGTCCAAAAGCTCAAGCTTTGGGGAGGCCTGAATCCATTGCGGGGCGCGGGTCACGCCCGGCCTGTCCTGCACCTTGAGCGCGTTACGCCCGGCCAGGTAGTTAATCAAGGTGCTCTTGCCCACATTGGGCACGCCCAGCACCATGGCGCGGGCGGAGCGGGTGATGCCCTTTTTGAGCGAGCGGGAAACCCGCTCCTCTGTCAATTTGACGATGGCGTTTAGAATGCTCTGCTTTTTCTTGCCCATCTCAATGCCCAAACAGGCGATGCCCTGGGACTCAAAATACTGCAGCCACTTCTGCGTGGCGGCGGGGTCCGCCAGGTCAATCTTGTTGAGCAGGAGGACACGGGGCTTGTTGTTGACCAGGGCGTCCAGGTCCGGGTTGCGGCTGGACAGCGGCAGGCGCGCGTCACAAATCTCAATCACGGCGTCAATCCGCTTGAGCTGATCCATCAACAAGCGGCGCGCCTTGGCCATGTGGCCGGGGAACCAGGAAATACTCGTTTGCATACTACCTGCCTTTCGGATAAAAAGTACCATGATTCTGTTGTTTATGCAAGAAAACAAGGCGGTTCGCGGTTGACAGGGAAAGAATTTGGATGGTAGGATAGCGTATCGGCTTTGACGAAGGACAACCCCTGCAGCAAATTCCTCAAAGAGAGGGCAGACATGGTGAAACTGCCCAGGGATGGACAGGGCATTCACTTTTAAGCCGCGGGGCAGAAAAATTGAGTAGGCCCCGCCGCAACCCCCGCGTTAAGGGGCAGAGCGCGAGCAATCGCGGAACTTGGGTGGTACCACGCCAAACACAGCGTCCCATGCGGCAGCAGGGGCGCTTTTTATTGGAGGAAAGATGGAAAACCAGACACAAATCACGGAATTGGTTCAAAAGGCGGCTTCAGCGCTTGAAAAAGCGGAAAGCCTCAAAGACCTGGAAGCCTTAAGGGTCAGCCTGCTGGGCAAGAAGGGCGAACTGACAGGCCTGCTGCGCGGGATGGGACAGCTCTCCCCCCAGGAGCGCCCGGTCTTTGGCCAGATGGTCAATGAAGCCCGGGAAAAAATTGAGGGCATGATGGCAAACCGGGAAAGCGCGCTCAAAGCCAAGGAGCAGGAAGCGCGCCTGCTTCAGGAAACCATTGACGTCACCCTGCCCACCGACTTGCACCGTTTGGGCTATGCCCACCCCACCACCCAGGTGTTGGACGCGGTGGTGGACTGTTTTATCGGCATGGGCTTTAGCGTGGTGGAAGGGCCTGAGATTGAGCTGGACAAGTACAATTTTGAACTGCTCAACATCCCCAAGAACCACCCGGCCAGGGACGCGCAGGACACCTTTTACATTGATGACAACATCGTTTTGCGCACGCACACCTCCCCCGTGCAGGCGCGTGTGATGACAACCCAGAAGCCGCCCATCCGCATCATCTGCCCCGGCCGCGTGTTCCGCGCGGACGAGGTGGACGCGACCCACAGCCCGGTCTTCCACCAGATTGAAGGCCTGGTGATTGACAAGGACGTCACCATGGCGGACCTGCGCGGCACGCTGGGCGCCTTTGCCAGGCAATTGTACGGCGAAAACATCACCACCCGCTTCCGCCCCTCTTTCTTCCCCTTCACCGAGCCCTCCACCGAGGTGGACCTGACCTGCTTTGTCTGCAAGGGCGAGGGCTGCCGGGTCTGCAAGGGCACCGGGTGGATTGAGGTCCTGGGCGGGGGCATGGTGAACCCCAAGGTGCTGGAGGCCAACGGTATTGACCCCAAGGTGTACTCCGGCTTTGCCTTTGGCGTGGGCCTTGAGCGCATCACCCTGCTGCGCTACGGCATTTCTGACATGCGCTGGCTGTACGAAGGCGACGAACGCTTTTTGCGCCAGTTTTCATAAGGAGACAGGAAGATGAAAACATCATTGAACTGGGTCAAGTCCTACGCCAAGGCGGACTGCGGGCCTGAAGAATACCAGCACAGGATGATTATGAGCGGCACAGCCGTTGATGACATCTCCCCTTTGTTTGATTTTACCGGCGTTGTGGTTGGCCGCGTTTTGACCTGTGTGGACCACGAAAACAGCGACCACCTGCACGTGTGCACGGTGGACGTGGGCGAAAGTGAGCCGCTGCAGATTGTCTGCGGCGCGCCAAATGTGAAGGCAGGCCTGCTGGTACCTACCGCCGTGGTCGGCGCGAAGCTGCCGGAGTTTACCATTAAAAAAGGCAAAATCCGCGGGGTGGAAAGCTATGGCATGCTGTGCTCGGCGACTGAACTGATGATTCCCCAGGAGGTCTATCCCTCTATCGGCGACGCCGGGCTGCTGGTGCTCAATGAGGACTATGCCCCCGGCACCGACTTCAAGGAAGCCCTGGGTCTTGACGACTATGTGGTGGACTATGACATTTTAGCCAACCGCCCTGATTGCTTAAGCGTCTGGGGCGTGGCGAGGGAGACTGCGGCGGTCTTCTCCGTGCCCTTTGAGCCCGGCACCGGCCCCTATCAGGAAGTGGGCGGCGACATTCATGAGCACGCCAAGGTCGAGGTTCAAAACGGCGAGCTCTGCCCGCGCTACCAGGCCAAGGTGGTCAAAAACATCCGCCTGGCCCCCTCCCCTTTGTGGATGCGGGTGCGCCTGCACGCGGCCGGGATGCGCGCGATTAACAACATCGTGGACATCACCAACTATGTGATGCTGGAAACCGGGCACCCGATGCACGCCTTTGACTTGGACCAGGTGGCGGGCAAGCACATCATCGTGCGGGAAGCCAGGACCGATGAGAGCCTGACCACACTGGACGGCAAAAAGCACAGGATGCAGGGCGGGGAGCTCCTCATCTGTGATGAAAAAGGACCCACGGGCTTAGCCGGCATCATGGGCGGGCTGGAGAGCGAAATCACGGAGAACACCAAGGAAATCCTGTTTGAGTGCGCGGCCTTTGACCGCACGCTGACCCGCGTTGTCTCCCGCAGGCTGGGCATCAGGACCGAATCCAGCGGGCGCTTTGAAAAGGGCGTGAACCCCGCAACGGTGAAGACCGCGATGGACAGGGCTTGTGAATTGATTACCCTCCTTGACGCGGGCGACGTGGTTTCAGGCGTGATTGACCTTTACCCCAATCCGGTCAAAGCGCAGCCCTTGACCTGCTCGGTTGAGCGCATCGCCCACCGCGCCGGCGTTGACATTAAGGGTAAAGAGATGGTGGACATCCTAAAGCGCCTGGACTTTGAAGCCCAGGTTCATGGCGATGTGCTGGTGGTGACACCGCCCGTTCACCGCATGGACATTGAGATGGAGGACGACGTCTGCGAGGAAGTGCTGCGCCTGTACGGCTTTGAGCACATCCCGGAGACCCTGCTGCGCGGGGAAACCACCCCCGGCCAGGACAGCCCCTACCGGCTGATGAAAAAGCGTTACCAGCGCACCTTGTCCGCCCTTGGGTTTGATGAAATCACCAACTTCTCCTTCACCGCGCAAAAGCAGCTGGACAACCTGGGCTTAAGCGCGGACGACACCAGGCTTTTGCCCGTTGTCATCCGCAACCCCCTGGGCGAGGACACCGCGGTCATGCGCACCACCCTGGTGCCGGACATGCTCAAAACCCTGAGCTACAACATGAACCAGCGCAACGAGGAAGCCAGGCTGTACGAGTTTGGCACGGTGTATGACGCCCAAACCCGCACGGAAGAAGGCCTGTTTGCCGAAAACAAGGCGCTCTGCCTGGGCGCTTACGGCGAGACAACGGACTTTTACCAGGCGCGTGACGCCGTCCTATTGATGCTGGAGCAGGCCAGGCTCAAGTATGACATACAAAAAGCGGACGAACCTTACCTGCACCCGGGCAGAAGCGCCGTCATCCTGTCAAACGGCAAGAAGATTGCGACAGTGGGTGAGGTGCACCCCCAGGCGGCGGAGCGCTTTGACCTGACTAGGCGCAGTGTGATTGTAGAAATCGACTTTGAACTGCTGATGGCGCATTATCAGTCCCTGGACGCCATCAAGGCTCTGCCCAAGACCCCCGCCGTGCACCGTGACCTGGCGATGGTTGTGGACAGGGAGCAGGAGCTGCTGCCGGTGCTGCGTGAGATTGAAAAGGCGGGCGGCAAGATGCTGGAAGAGGTCAAGCTGTT
The DNA here is from genome assembly GCA_964534515.1 of uncultured Christensenella sp. Lineage (GTDB taxonomy): Bacteria > Bacillota > Clostridia > Christensenellales > Aristaeellaceae > UBA6115. The sequence goes on along the minus strand of CAZHPW010000030.1, from coordinate 6,052 downwards.
TGACGTGTTCCAGGGCGAGCAGGTGGGCGCGGGCAAGAAATCAGCCGCCTTCTCCTTAAGGCTGCGCAACCCGGAAAAGACGCTGGAAGAAGGCGAAATCACCAGCGTGATTGAGAAGGTCAAGAAACGCCTGAAGGACGCCTTCAACGCCGATATCAGGAGCTGAGAAAATACATCTGTGGATTGACACAAAGACACCGCGGGGCATTCCCGCGGTGTCTTTTTTGGCTTCATGATTACAGCTCTTGAATCTTGCTTTCCGGCATCTTGTTGATGATGGCGGAGACCAGCTTGCGGAAGGGGGTTTTGATGGACTCACCGACCGCCAGCACCTCCTCATGGTTGATGGGCGTATCCAGAACGCCGGCCGCCATGTTGGTGACGCTGGAGATGCCCAAAACGCGCATGCCGCAGTGGCGGGCAATGATGGTTTCAGGCACAGTGGACATGCCCACCAAATCAGCGCCCAGCACCCTGGTCATGCGGATTTCAGCCGGGGTCTCAAAGCTGGGCCCGTTCATGAAGCAATACACGCCCTGCTTGACATCAAGGCCCAGTTGGCCCGCTTCATCCAGCGCGATTTGGCGCAGCTGCTTGTCATAAGCGTTTGTCATGTCGGGGAAACGGGGGCCAAAGCGGTCCATGTTTTTGCCCCTTAAAGGGTTTTTACCGGAGAGGTTGATGAAATCCTCCAGGATAACCAGGTCCCCCGGCATGTAACTTGTGTTCACAGCCCCGGCCGCGTTGGTCACAATCAAGGTGTTGACGCCCATTAGGCTCATGACCCTGATGGGCAGAGTGACCTTGTCCATGCTGTAACCCTCATAGCTGTGAAAGCGGCCGGACATGACCAGGACGCGTTTTTCGGCGATGGTGCCCACGATGAAGCGGCCGGCGTGGCCGGGCACGGTGGACAAAGGAAACCCGGGGATTTCATCATAGTCAATCTCAACCGGGTCGAGGATTTCCTCCTCATACCCGCCAAGGCCGGAGCCCAGGATGACCGCGATGTCAGCCGGCCCGCAGCTGTGCATGACGATGTTGGCAGCCCGCTTGATTTCCTTGAAGTCCGTCATTTGATGTCCTCCAGTTCTCCTTTGAAGGAAGTGGCGTCAAAGCGCTGGGGCAAATCATAGTAATCGGCAATGGTGGCCGCGATGTCGGCGAAAGTGGCCAGGTCACCCAGGTGTTTTTGCCTTTTGCTGTCTTTTTGCCAGGCTAAAAGCGGCGCGTACTCACGGGTGTGGTCGGTGCCCTTGAAGGTGGGGTCACAGCCGTGGTCGGCGGTGATGAGGAGCAGGTCGCCCTCCTTCATCTTGGCCTGCAATAGGGGCAGGGAGTCATCAAATTCCTTAAGCGCGGCGGCATAGTTATGAACATCGCGCCTGTGGCCGTGGAGCATGTCAAAATCCACCAGGTTGACAAAGAGCAGGCCGTCAAAGTCCGTATCCATGAAGGATAGCATGGACGCGATGCAGGCCTTGTTGCCGGCGGCGTGGTCGGTTTGGGTCAAACCGCGGTGGGCGAAGATGTCCTCAATCTTACCAACGCCGATGACCTCTTTATTGGCGGCTTTGAGCGCGTCCAAAATGGTTTCATTGACCGGCTGGAGGGAGAAGTCCCGCCTGGCCGAAGTGCGGGTGAAAGAGCCCTTCTTATCCCCGATAAAGGGGCGGGCGATGACACGGCCGACGCCGTGCTCCCCTACTAGGATGTCCCGCGCGATTTCACACATTTCATACAGACGCTCATTGGAAATGATGCCTTCATTGGTCGCGATTTGGAAAACGGAGTCAGCGGATGTATACACAATGGGGTAGCCGGTTTTGAGGTGCTCCTCCCCCAGGTCATCAATAATGACTGTGCCGCTGGCCGCGTAATTGCCCAGGGTTTTGGTGCCGATGGCTTCCTCAAAGCGTTTGATGACGTCCTCGGGAAAGCCATCCGGATAGGTGGGGAAGGGCGTCTTCATCTGGATGCCCGCCATCTCCCAGTGGCCGGTTGTGGTGTCCTTGCCGGGGGAAACTTCCTTCAGCCGGGCAGAGAGGCCGGTAGCGGCGTCATCCTTAGGCAGGTTGGCCTTCGCGATGCTGCCAAGACCGATTTTTTCCATGTTGGGCAGGCGAAGGCCGGTTGCCTTCACGGTGTTGCCAAGGGTGTTGGCACCCTCATCCCCATACAGGTGGGCGTCGGGCAGGGAGCCGGCGCCGACAGAGTCTAAAACGACCAAAATTGTTTTTTTCATAGATACCTCCACAGCAATTATACACACTTTGCTTGAGGATGAGTGCAAAACTTGCCCCAATCCATGTATAATGCCTTATGAGGTGACAAGATGGAATTGATTGCGACGGCCGCTTTCGGCCTTGAAGGCCTGGTAAAGCAGGAACTGACGGATTTGGGATTTGAGGCGAAGGCCGAGCAGGGTGGCGCGCGTTTTTCGGGGGACTATGAAAGCGCGCTGAAAGCCAACCTGCATTTGGCCTGCGCGGACCGCGTTCTGATATTGCTGGGCGAAAAAAAGGTGACCACCTTTGAGGAATTGTTTCAGTTTGTGCTCTCCCTGCCCTGGGAAAAATACCTGGGCAAGGACGCCAATTTCCCGGTGAGCGGCAACTGCGTCAGAAGCCAGCTAATGAGCGTGAGCGACTGCCAGAGCATCACCAAGAAAGCCATTGTGGAGCGCCTGAAGCGCAAGTACAAGGTGGAATGGTTCAAGGAAAATGGCAGCACCTACCCCATCACCATTGCCATTCACCGTGACATGGCCAAGGTGACGATAGACACCTCCGGCGACGCGCTCAACAAAAGGGGCTACCGCACCTGGGTGGGCGAGGCGCCCATCCGGGAGACCCTGGCGGCCGCGCTGGTGCGCCTGTCCGGCTGGCAGCCAGAGCAGGTGTTTTATGACCCCTGCTGCGGGACGGGCACGCTGCTCATTGAGGCGGCGCTCATGGTCATCCACCAGGCGCCCGGCGTCAACCGCAGTTTTGTGATGGAAACCTGGCCGCAAGTGGAAAAAAGCATGGCATCAGCGCTTCGCCAGGAGGCCAAGGCGCAAAGGATGAAGGACGTCACCATCCGGGTAATGGGCAGCGACATTGACCCGGAGGCCATTAAGTTATGTGAGAAACACATCCGCCAGGCCGGCTTGCAGGGCAAAATTACAGTTAGCATTAAAGACGTGCGGGATGTGCGGCTGGAAGAGACCAAGGTCTGTTTTGTGAGCAACCCGCCCTATGGCGAGCGCTTGGGCGACAAAAAAAAGGCCGCCCTGGTGGCCAAATCCCTGGGCAGCCTTTTAAAAACACATCAGGACGCCAGTTTGAATGTTATCACCGCCGACCCGGCCTTTGAGTCCCAAGCCCAGGCGAGGGCCATCAAGCGCAGGCGGCTGTACAACGGGCGGCTGGAATGCGAGTTTTTGACGATGCGGAGCGCCAAAAGCGACTAATCCTCTATCACCGTGTCCTCATCTATAAAATCACTGTCCGGCTCGGGCAGCTTGTCGCAGACCATGAGCCAGGCATCCTCCCCATTGTCCGTGTAGTAGCGCGGGCGGACGGAGACCTTGAAAAAACCAAAGGATTTATAAAGGGCAATCGCCGGGGCGTTGGACGCCCTGACCTCCAGGGTCATATAGGAAACGCCTAAATTGGAGGCCACCTGCATCAGTTTGCCCACCAACGCGCGCCCGATACCACGATTGCGGGCGCTTTTTTTGACCGCCACATTGGTGACATGGCCTTCATCCAAAATCAGATGCGCGCCGGCAAAACCCAGAAACTCGCCGTTCTCCCGCGCGATGAGGTAGTAGGAGACCGGGTTTTTGGTCATCTCATACTCAAAATCTGCAAGCTTCCAGGGCATGGCAAAGGTAGCCTCTTCCAGGGCGGTGACATCTGGCGCGTCTTTGAGGCGCATTTTTTTGATTTCAAGCATGCTTGTTTTTTTCGTTCAGCTGCCGCTCAGCCTGCGGGGCGCGCAGGTACAGGGGCATGAGTTCCCCAGGCGCTACAGCCTTGTCCGCGTTTTCCGTTGCCAATACCGCGGCGGCTGCGGCGCCGGGCTGAATGAGGGCGGGCGGCGCGATAACGGCCTTCTCCCCCAGCTTGCTTTTAATCATGTCCCCCAAGGCCACCGCGCCGTCCCCCAAAAAGAGAAAACGCGAGCCAAAGGCGGCAATTTCATTTATGTAGTCGTCCAGCTTCATGGCGCTGTCTTCCATCAGCCTTTGACCATCTAAAAAAGCCGCGCAGTAAACCTGTTGGGAGCGCGCGTCGCGGATGGGGCAGACTACTGTGTCACTCATGGGCAAAACGGAGCGCGCCATGGCTTCCAGGGCGTTCACAGCGATACAGGAAATGCCCAGGCCGCTTGCCAGGCCCTGGGCGGTGGCGACGCCGATACGAACCCCGGTAAAGGAACCGGGGCCAACCACCGCCGCGATGTGGCTCAATTGCTCACGCTTGACGCCGGACTTGTCCAGCGCATCATCCAGCATGGGCAGCATGTTGACCGAGTGGGTCAGGCGGTTTAATGCCCGGGCCTCATAGGCGATAACGCCGTCTTTGATGACGGCCACACTGCAGATGGGGCCAGAGGTATCCAGGGTCAGGATGGTCATGCGTCGCTCCATTGTTTTAAATCTTCAAAATCAATCGCGCGGAAGGACGGGCTGGGCAGGAAAGCAATCTCACGGCTGGTTTCATCAAGCGGGGTGATGCATACCTCCAGATGGTTATCGGGCACCAGCTCACTCGCGCGCTCGTGCCACTCAATCAGCGTGACGGCCTCCCCGCCCACGTACTCATCAAGGCCCGCGACGAGCAATTCCTCCGGGTCGGTGATGCGGTACCAATCAAAATGGTGCAGGGGCGCTGTGGCCGTTTCATAGATGTTCAACAGGGTGAAGGTGGGGCTGGTGACCGGGCCCAAATATCCCAGGCCGGCGGCGATGCCGCGGGCCAGTTCGCTCTTGCCGGCACCCAGATCCCTGGACAGCAAAAGGACATCACCCGGCTTCAGCAAGGAAGCCAAGTGACGGCCAATCAGCCTTGTATCCTCAGCGGATTTAGACAGCAACTTTGTTATCTTCAACAACTTCTTTCATGAAGGTGGACAGGCGCTTGTACAGGGCAAAGACGACAGCGCAGTTGATGAGGCCTTTGATGAGGTTAAAGGGCGCGATGGCGCCAAAGAGGTAGGAATTAATGGTCATGCCCATGCCGGCCAAAGCGCCTTCAAACCCGGGGCCCAACAGCGCCGGCAGCAGCAGGAAGCGGTTTGACAGGACGCCGGTGATAATCATCAGGACAATGCCAATCCCCATGCCAATGAGCGCGTTTTTGCGGGTGCGGTGCGCGCGGTACATCAGGGTGGGCGGCATCAAAAGCGCCAGGCCGACCAGCATGTTGGCCAGCTCCCCCACGCCGATGGTGGTGCCGCCGATGATGTGCACAAGGTTGGTGACCAGCAGTGCGATAAACATCATAAGTGGCCCGACAGACAGGCCCAGTAGCAGCAGGGGGGTAAAGGAGAAGTCCAGCTTCAGCCAGGGGGCGAAGAAAGCCAGGGGAATCTCCGGAAAATAGCTCAGGATGATGGCCAAGGCTGTCATCAGGGCTGAGAAGGTCAGGTTGACGGTGTGCTGGTTCCTTTGCATGGTGGTTTCCCTCCTTAAAATGATTCGCCCCAAGCAAAGGTTTGGGACGAACAATGGGCATTGCTGCCCGTCTTCTCTCATCCAGACTGTACTGTCGGCCATGGAGTTTCACCATGTCAGCCTTTGCAGGCTCGCGGGCTTTACCGCCGGTGGGGAGTCACACCCCGCCCCGAAGACGCTTGGTTTGAAATTATGACAATAATATAGCACCGGTCCTACAAACCGTCAAGTCAGTTGATGCGCACGGGACCTTCCTGGCGGACGTCCAGTTTGTGGCAGCAATCCTTGCCAAACAGGTTCTCCATCGCCTCCACAAACTCGTTCATGAGCGCGTTGGGAACGAAGTTGAGCGTGGTGCCGGCAAAGCCGCCGCCATGCACCCGGCAG
>CAZHPW010000029.1:0-24247 GCA_964534515.1 uncultured Christensenella sp. | reverse complement strand
GTGGATACCGGGGATTTTGTGATTATTCTCAACTGCAGCAAAGTAAAGCTGACCGGCAAAAAGCTGGATCAGAAGATTTATTATCATCACACCGGCTATGCCGGCGGCCTGAAAGAGACCAAATACCGGGAACTAATGGCCAAGAAGCCTGACTTCGCCGTGAAGCACGCGGTGAAGGGCATGCTGCCCAAAGGCCCCCTGGGCCGGCAGATGCTGACCAAGCTGTACACATACAACGGGGCGGAGCACCGCCAGCAGGCGCAGCAGCCAGAGACGCTGACGCTTGAAGGATGAGGGGGTAAAGCAAGATGGCAAACACTGATTTCAACGCTGTTGGCCGCCGCAAAAAGGCGATTGCCCGCGTGCGCCTGGTGCCGGGCCAGGGCGATATCCTGATCAACAAGCGCGGCATTGACAACTATTTCAGCATGGAAACCCTGAAAATGACCGTGCGCCAGCCCCTGGTGCTGGTGAAGTCCACCGGCTTTGACGTGCTGGTGAACGTGCATGGCGGCGGCCCCACCGGCCAGGCAGGCGCCATCCGCCATGGCATCAGCCGCGCGCTGTGCAAGGCCAACCCCGAACTTCGGGGCGAGCTCAAAAAAGCCGGCTTTCTCACCCGCGACCCCAGGATGAAGGAGCGCAAGAAGTACGGCCTCAAAGGCGCCCGCCGCGCCCCGCAGTTCTCCAAGCGCTAATCCATCTACACACAAAACCGGAACCAATTGGTTCCGGTTTTTTTGTACGCGTTTTGAAGTTATCAAAGCGGCAATGGGCTTATGAGGGGATGAGCCGCTCCTCCCCCGTTTTGGTGTCCACCAGGGCAGCCACATCCCAAAGGCAGCGCAGGCGGTCACTATCAACGTCCTTGTGGTGGTGGCCGAAGTACCACCGGCCATACAAAGAGGGGGTTTGATAGACCCGATTTAGGGCAAAGCCCGGGTGAGCGCGGCTTTGGTTCTCCACCTGCAGGTGCTTAAAGTAGGCTTCCGGCGGCTCGCGCAGGGGGAAGCCAAACTGACTGATGACCCAGTCCGCGGGGCCGTCGTGAGTGACCACGTAATCAACCAGGCCATACCGCAAGAGGCGGTCAATGGCATGTTTGGAGTCATTCAGACTGAGCAGCTCCTCAAAAAAGAGGTTCTTGCCCGGGGTGCGGAAGTAAAAATCCACCGACAGGCCACCCGGGTAAAACCAGAGCTTTTTGCCGCCCAGACGCGCGATTTGACCGGGCAGCGGCGCAAAGACGCGCCCGCCCAGGTCATAGCCCAGGCAGCCGTAGCGCCTGATGACGGGCTGGCGCGCAAGCCAGGCGTAGTTTTCATGGTTGCCCAGGTTCACGATGACCTTCATGGGCAGGGAGCGCCAGTAGCGCAAGGCTTCGTCCTCGCCCCCGTTCCAGGCGGCACCCCAATCCCCGCAGTGGATGAGGGCATCCGTACGGGAAAGCTTGGCCTCCTTTAGGAAGGCAGGCACCTTTGGCAGATGGAGCTCAGCGTGGGTGTCCCCGATAAACAGCAGTTTCATGTTTCAAGGCACGCTTTCAAGCGTCTTCTTCCAGGATGAGGCGGCACTCTTCCAGCTTAGCCTTTTCCTCAGCCGCCAGTTCCGGAATCTGGGGGTCAATTTCCTCCAGCGCGTTTTTGACAATCTCGCTGACCAGGTAGCGGGCAAACCACTTGTTGTCCGCCGGCACCACAAACCAGGGCGCTTCCTTGGTGGCGGTGTGCTCCAGCATCTGCTCATAGGCGTTCATGTACTGGTCCCAGTATTTACGCTCCTGGATGTCGCCGGAGGAGAACTTCCAGTTTTTGTCCGGCTCATTGATGCGGTCCAGGAGGCGCTGGCGCTGTTCCTCCTTGGAGACATGCAGGAAGATTTTGATGACCTTGGTGCCGTTCTCGCCCAGGTAGCGCTCAAAATCACGAATCTGGCGGTAGCGGGTCTCCCAAATGTCCTCATTGACCAATTCCTGGGGGATTTGGGAGGTCTTGACCAGGTCGTGCACGCGGGTGACCAGGACATCCTCATAATGGGAGCGGTTGAAGATGCCGATTTCACCCCGGCGCGGCAGGGCCTTGTTGATGCGCCAGAGATAGCCGTGGTCATTTTCCTCGCTGGAGGGCACCTTGAAGCTGACCACCTGGGTGCCCTGGGGGTTGAGCCCGCTCATCACATGGCGGATGGCGCCGTCCTTGCCCGCGGCGTCCATGGCCTGCAGAACGACCAGCAGAGCATGCTGGTTCTCCGCGTAGAGTTTTTCCTGCAGCTCCGCCATCTTTTCGATGTTCTGCGGCATCAATTTGGTCTTGGCGTTGTCCTTGTTGACCGATTTATCAGCGCGGGTGGAAAAATCCTTCAGGTTGACCTTGTCCTTGCCATTGACTTGATATGTTTTGATGTCCATAAATACAAACCTCCATTTCACTACACTGATTATACACAAAAGCAGGCCGCGTCAAAACGGCCTGCCTATATCCATAAATGGAGGCTTACTTGACCGGCTGCAGGTGCTCTGACAGCCCGGCGGCCTTGAGCGCCGGGAAGAGCGCTGAATACAGGAGGGGGGCCACGATGACGGCAAAGAGGCCGTTGATGGCGGAGGAGGTCAGTTTGCCAATGAGCGCGGCTGGGATGGTCTCTACCGGCACAGGGACGATATAGCGAATCTGGATGTAGCTCTTGGCCATGTAGAGGATGATGTAGGTGATGACGCCCAGGAGGGAACCGATGATGAGGGTGTGCGGTTTGGGCGGGGCATTCCTGTGGTGGTTGACATAAAGCCCGGCCACCAGGGTCATGAGGCCCTTGGTCAAGAAAGTGATCCAGGCCTCCGCCGCGTAGGCCGGGAAAGTCAGGTCAAAGAGCGCTGAACCCAGGCCCGCGATAACGCCGCCCCTTAAGCCCCCAAACATCATCCCCGCCAGCATACACACGGCGTTGGCCACGTGCAATCTAGAAAAGGCGGTGGGGATGCTGATGTAGTTGGACACCATGACCAGGGCGACCATGACGCCTGCCAGCGCCAGGCTGACCGTTGACATCTTCTTGCGTTTCACAAAGGGCCTCCTTGACAATCAAACTGCTTCAGCTATGATGGTAGCAGAATCTGGTCTTTTGTAAAATACCAGTTTGAGAGATTATTTAAATACCAGAGGTGAGCGATGAACGACCTGACCATTCTGTTGGACGCGGAGAACGGGGTGCCCCTGTATGAGCAAATCTACCGCGCCATCTCAAAAGAAATCATTGAGGGCAGGCTGAAAGGCGGAACCAGGCTGCCCTCCCGCCGGGCGCTCAGCGCCCACCTGAAGGTGAGCGAGCAGACTGTCAACAACGCCATTGAGTTATTAAAGTCGGAAGGTTTTTTAAGAACCGAGGACAGGCGGGGTTATTACGTGGAGAGCCTTCTGCCCATTTCCGGCGCACCTGTTCCCCGGGAAAGCCCCGCGCCAAACGCGCCCAAGAAGCCCAGGTTTGATTTCTCGCCACAATCCACCGACATCAAGCTCTTCCCCTACAAGGTGTGGACAAGGCTGTTAAAAGAGAGCGTGATGGACTACCCGGAGATGATGAACCGGGGCGACCCCAAGGGCGAGCCCGCGCTGAGGGAAGCCTTGAGCCAATTTTTGCACCAGTACAGGGGCGTGGTGTGCGCGGGTGAGAATATCATCATCGCTTCCGGCGTTGACCAGTTGATGGAAACCATCGCGGCGCTGTTTGAGGCGCCGGTCCGGGTGGCTTATGAGGACCCGGGCTATAAGGAGGTTCAAAGGGTGTTTTCACGCAGCGGGCATGAGGCTCTCCCCCTGCCCCTGGACGCGTCGGGCCTTAAGGTGAGGGCGCTTGCGCGCTCAGGCGCTTCATTGGTCTATTTGACACCCTCCCACCAATTTCCCACCGGCATCAGCATGCCGGCCAGAAGGCGGGCGGAATTGCTGCACTGGGCGGCACAGGAAGAGGGCCGATTTATCATTGAGGACGACTATGATTCTGAGTACCGCTATGCCACAAGGCCGCTGCCCGCGCTGCAGAGCCTGGACGCGAAGGGCAAGGTCATCTACCTGTCCACCTTCTCCCGCTCCTTAGCGCCCGGGCTGCGCGTCGCCTACATGGCGCTGCCGGACGCCTTGGCCAAGCGATACACTGTTTTGCGCTTACGCGCCGGGGAGACCGTATCCCGGTATGAGCAAAAGGCGATGGCCATGCTGCTTGAGGAGGAGCATTACTCCAGGCATTTGAGAAAGGCGGGCAAGGTGTATGAGAAACGCTGCGCCGACCTCTGCGCCAGGCTGCAAAAAATTCCGGGCGCGTTTTTGCAAGGTCAGGAGGCCGGGCTGCATTTTATATTTGGTATCAAGGGGAAAAGCGAGGAAGATTTGCTGAAAGCCGCCAAAGACGTCGGCATCCCCTTGATTGGCTTAAGCCGCTATGCCGTAAAGGCCAAGACCGAGCCAGCCCTGGTCCTTGGCTTTGGCGGGCTGGATGACCAGGATGTGGACAAGGCCGTCTCCGCCCTCAGGAGCGCATGGAAGGTCTGAGAACCCTTATGTACATTGACCAAAACGGGCGGGAGCGATTAGAATACCGGTAAATGGAGGAAGAACATGCAGCACAGATTGTTGATTGAAGGGCCCTTGCACCAGACCAACGGGCTCCTAAGCGAGACAGGCTACGCGACCAGCCTGATGAAAACCTATGACCGCAAACGCATCAAGGCCCCCAAGTGGCGCGTAAAGGAATGGGATTATTACCTGATTACAAGCGAGGATTACGCACTGGCCCTGACCATTGCCGACAACGGCTATATGGGCATGGACAGTGTGAGCGTGATTGACTTTAAAAATAACAAGCAGTTTACCAAAAGCGCCATGAGCTTCATGCCCATGGGCAAGCGCGGCCTGCCATCAAGCTCGGTTTCGGGCGCTACAAGGGCGGTTGGCAAGGACTATGAAATCAACTTTGTGGTGACGCCCGAGAAACGGGACATTTATGGGCATTTTTATAACTTTACCGGGGAAAACAGCCAGCTGCTCTTTGACCTGAGCCTGCAAAGCCCGCAAAGCGACAGCATGGTGATTGTGACCCCGTTTGAAAACAAGCCCCATCATTTTTATTACAATCAGAAAATCAACTGCCTCCCGGCGTCCGGGCACGTCATCCTGGACAAGGAGGACTTCTATTTTGCCCCCTCCACCGCCTTTGGCGTGCTGGACTGGGGCCGGGGCGTGTGGCCTTATAAGAACACCTGGTACTGGGGTTCGCTCTCGGGCGTGGTGATGGGCAAGCCTTTTGGGCTCAACATCGGCCATGGCTTTGGGGACACCTCAAGGGCGACTGAAAACATGATTGTCTACGGCGGCATGGCCAGCAAACTGGGACAGGTCAGCTTCTTTGTGCCGCAAAAGGATGGGAAGGAAGACTATTTAAGCCCCTGGCAGGTGAATGACGACAGCAACCGACTAAACCTCGTTTTTGAGCCGATTTTAGACCGCAGCGCCAACATCAACGCACTTGTCCTGGCTTCCGTTCAGCACCAGGTTTTCGGCCACTTTTCAGGCACCGCTGTCACCGACAGCGGCGAAATCCTGACGCTGAACAAGATGATTGGCTTCCTTGAAAAAGTTTATAACAAGTGGTAAGAAAGCGCATGAAAAACGCGCCTTGGCGCGTTAATTGTCTGAAGACGGATTGAGAGATTTGGCCTGCTGCTGACGAAGGCGTTCCTCCTTTGAGAAGACGCAGCCGCAGTAGTCCTGGCGGTAGAGGTCAAACTCCCGGCTCAGCTCAATGGAACGTGGGTAGCCGCCCTCTTTTTTAAAGTCGCTGGGCAGGAAGGGAATGCCCGCCCTCTCCCCCGCTTCCTGACCGATTTCATTGAGCACGGCGGCGTTTTTACGGGGTGAGATGGTGAGCGTTGTGGTGAAGTAATCGCATTGATGGTTAACCGCCGCCTCCGCTGAGCGCGACAGGCGCAATCGAAAGCAGATACGGCACCGCTCCCCGCCCTCACGCTCCTCCTCATGCCCTTTGACTGCCTCCAGATAGGTATTGGGGTCATAGGGCACGATGAGCACATCCTTCGCCCAGCCGGTGTCTAAAGCCAGCCTCCTGGCCTCCTCCGCCCGGCGGTCAAACTCCTCCCCGGTATCCAGGTTGGGGTTGTCAAAAAAGAGGAGGATGTCAAAATCCCTGGCCAGGCGCTCCAAAACCGCGCTGGAACAGGGCGCGCAGCAGACGTGCAGCAGCAAGCGGGGCTTGGTTTCCCCCTTTGGCAAGTTGGCAATCCGCTCCATCATTTTCTTGTTGTAGTTGATTTTTTCTGTCACTGTTTTCCCTCCGGCACACCCATTGTATCACAGCGATTGAAGCCTGTCCTGAATGGTTATACTCACAAAGGACGATGCTTTTTATTACGATGAAAGGTAAGAAACAACATGAAACGAGCATCACAGCAATTGTTATCATTCGCGCTGGCGTTCATCCTGCTGATGGGCTTTGCGATGCCCGCCTTGGCGGATGGGGAGACGCTGGTTGGCGAGGTCACCATCATCAACCGCACCAGCGTCAACATCCGCTCCGGCGGCAGCACGGACTACCCGATTGTCTATACAGGGCGGCCGGGTGAGCTGTTCTACACCACAGGCCAGGTATCAACCGGGTGGTATGAAATCCTGCTGCCCGGCGGCGGATACGGCTATGTGAGCGACAACCTGGTGTACTTCTACCCCTACACCAATAACCAGCAGCCCCAACCCCAGCCCCTCACCTACACCCTGCCCGTTTACTACACCAACGCCCAGGGGCAGACGGTGAGAACGGTCTACGCCCAGGTGAGCCAAGGCCAAAACGTCATCACGGCGGATGACACCCAGATGCCGGGCTACCGCCTGGTGGGCAACCGCAACGTGTACGTGACGGTTAACAACGCCGGACAGGCTACCCCTTCCAGCGTCTATTTCCGCTACGAGCCGCAGGCTACCCAGCCCCAGGCCGTATCAGCGCTGGTAACGGTTTACTACAAGGATGTGTACAACAACATCGTCGCGACCGAATACCTGACCTACCCCCAGGGCGCCCACCTGGTCAAAGCCAATACGAGCAAACTGCCCGCGGGGTATTACCTCTCCGGCGCCTCTGACGCGGTGGTCATTGTCGGCTCAAACGGCACCGCCACACCCAACCAGGTCAATTTTACCGTGACCAGGTCAGCTACCCAGCCCCAGCAGCCCACCGGCTTCACCGTGCCGGTCAGCTACCGGGATGAGAACGGCAATGTGCTCAACACGACCTACGCGGCGGTCACCTCGGGCTATACCACCGTGACGGCGAACAGCGCCAATGTGCCCCAGGGCTATACCCTGACCTCGGCGGGCAGCGTGGTGGTGTACACCACTACCCAGGGCATCACCTTCCCCAGCACCGTTGTATTTACCTACAAGGCCGCCCAGAAGGCGACCATCCAAATTATCTACAAGGACAACTACGGCACCATCTTCTACACCGAGAACCTGGCGCTGGATCCCGGCACCCATACCATCACCTCCTACAACACCAGGGTACCGGCAGGCTATGTGCTGCAGGGCAACCGCACACAGAACGTGACCGTATACAACAACGGCACCGTGTCCCAAAACCAGGTCATCTTCACCTACACACTGCCGGTGAAGGTGAGCGTACCGGTGTACTACCTGGACAAGAACGGCACCACCCTGCACTCTGAGACTGTGACTCTGGATGAGGGCACCCACACCATCAGAGCCAATGACGCCAACGTGCCCAAGAGCTACGTGCTGCAGAGCAGCCGCAGCGTCAATGTGACGGTCTACGCCAATGGCTCCTACTCCCCCAACCGCGTGGTGTTCAACTATGAGCAGCCGGTCAGCGCGTTTGTGGACATCCAGTACAAAGCGCCCAACGGCGCGAGGCTGTACTCTGAAACCCGCAGTTTCCTGCAGGGCAGCCACACCGTGACGGCGGATGATTCCTTAGCGCCCAGAACCTATGAGCTGCAAAGCGCGCGGAATGTCAAACTGACCGTTGACGCCTACGGCCGCGCCAACCCCGCTACCATCACCTTTACCTACGGTCCCAAGGGCCCGCCTGTGACCGTGAATGTGCCGGTTGTTTACAAGGACCAGGACGGCAAGGTGCTGTTCCAGTCCAGCGTGGCGGTGTCCTCAGACGCGCCGCTTGAAGTGCGCGCCTTCTCAAGCCATGTGCCCGCGGGCTATGTGCTGACCAGTTCCAGCCCGGTGACTGTGACCGTGTCCTCAAACGGCGTTTCCAACCCCGCCCAGGTTGTCTTTACCTGGCAAAACCCCAAGGCGGGCGGCGCGGTCAAAGCCCTGCCCCGCTACCAGACCTTCTCCCTGGGCAAGGGAACCTACGCGGTTTACTCCGGCCCCGGCAATGGCTACTACCGCGCCAACAGCAACAAGGCCTCGGTTTCCGGCGGCAAGCTGCGCGTGTGGGGCAAGGTGGGCAACTGGGCACTGATTGGTTACGGCCTGACCAACAACCTCTACCGCATCGGCTACATCTCCACCAAGGCCATCCCGACCACGGTTGATGTGCCGGAGCTCTTCCTGGGCAACCAGCAGGTGAAAACCCGCAAGGCTGCCCCGCTGTACGATGACCCGATTATCCAGCCGATCAAGATTTTTGACATCAAGGCCGGCACCACCGTTACCCTCTTGGCCTACCTGGATGACCGCTGGGCGTATGTGGAAACCAAGTACGGCACCAAGCCCATCCGCGGCTTTGTCAACAAAGCCAACCTCTCCATTCCATAAGCAAGTAGAACCAATCTTCAAGCCCGGGCGTTTGCCCGGGCTTTGGAATGTAAATATGTAAATCTTAGGAGATATCGGAGGGCGAAGCCCTCTGATGGTAATCCGTCAAAGCCTCATGTGCGGTGGGACGGAAGGCCTTGCGAAGCAAGGGTTTCCTCGCCAAACGCCGCCCGGGAACGAAGTGAGAGGCGTTTGGCCTATCGTTCCCATCAGTCAAAAAAAGCTTTTTGACTGCCTATTCCCGGGCTTGCACATTTCATGGATTTAATGGGAAGATAGAGGAAACCTGGCTTGTCATCAGCCTTTATGGTTATAATCCCCATGTAGAATAAGAGCAAGGCTCAAAAAGGACGAGACATGAAACACAAGACAAATCAAACAGAAGAAAACAAAGCCCTAACGCTGATGATTTTCGGCGCGACGGGCGACCTGAGCCATCGCAAGCTGCTGCCCGCGATGTACCATTTGATGGCGGAAAAGCAACTGCCGCAGGAGACCCGGGTCATTGCCATTGGCCGGCGTGACTTGAGTGAGCAGCAATTCCGCGACAGCGCGCGCAAATCCATCGCCGAGCATTCCAGAACCGGGGTGGATGAGGAGCAGCTGCAAAGCTTTTTGGATAAGCTCTGCTACCACCGGATGGAGTTTATCTCAGAGCCGGAGAGCTATCAGGGCTTTAGAAAGCGGCTTGAGGAAATTGAAAAGGGCTATACCCTTCCCGCGGTGCGCCTGTTCTTTTTAGCAGTAGCGCCGGAGTTCTTTGGCGTGGTGGTCAGCCACTTAAAGGCCAATAAACTGGCCATCAGGCGCAACCCGGACCACCGGGTCATGATTGAAAAGCCCTTTGGCTCCGACCTGGCCAGCGCCAGGGCTTTGAACGCCACCATTTCCGAGGCCCTGGACGAAAAACAGGTCTACCGCATTGACCACTACCTGGGCAAGGAGATGATTCGCAACATCCTGGCCGTTCGCTTTGGCAACTCCCTCTTTGAGCCGCTGTGGAACCATAATTACATTGACAACATCCAAATCACGGCGTCTGAGACCCTGGGTGTGGAAGGCCGCGGCGCATACTATGAGCAGGCGGGCATCCTCAAGGACATGCTGCAAAACCACCTGCTGCAGATGCTGGCCCTCATCACCATGGAGCCGCCGGCGGACCTGATGCCGGAGTCCATCCGGGATGAGAAGGTCAAGGCCTTAAGGGCGCTGCGGCGCTATGAATCCCACGGGGCTTGCGCCGATATCGCGCTTGGGCAGTACGGCCCGGGCACCATCAAGGGCGAAAAAGTACCCGGCTACCGGGAGGAAAACGAGGTGGCCAAGGACTCCGTCACCCCGACCTTTATCGCGCTGCGCGCGAGCGTTGACAACTTCCGCTGGGGCGGCGTGCCCATCTACATCCGGGCCGGCAAGCGCATGAACAAACGCTGCACCCAGATTGTGGTGGAGTTTAAGCGCCTGCCCGGCATCAACTACTACCAGGAATTCAAAAACCAGCCGCCCAACCTGCTGGTGATTGAGGTGCAGCCCAAGGAAGGCATGCACTTCCAAATCAACGCCAAGCGGCCGGGCAATGACTTTGTGGTGGACCAGGTGGAGATGAACTACGCCCAGTCCAGCCGCTTCCAGGGCAACGTGCCGGAGGCCTATGAGCAGTTGATTCTGGAAGCCTACCGCGCCAACTCCTCCCTGTTTACCCGCTGGGATGAACTGGAGCAATCTTGGCAGTTTGTGGAGAGCATTGAGAAGAACTGCAATCCCGACAAGAACGCCTACCCCACCTACCCCTCAGGCTCCCAGGGCCCGGAACGGGCTGACCTGCTGCTGCAGGCGGATGGCCGCGCCTGGCATGAGATTGATCTGGGCGAAGGAGAGAAAAAGCATGAAGATAACTGATATTTCAATGGGCATTCACGACACCATGCCCACTTACAAAGCCAGGGAAAACAAGCGCCCCAGTTTGATAACGGAGGCCGCCCTGCCTCAGGACAGCGTCAATGAATCCGCCATCCGCATGAACCTGCATACTGGCACGCACATGGACACGCCCAGGCACATGAAGAATGATGGCTGGACGATGGAGGACATGCCGCTTGACAGGTTGATTACCCCCTGCCTGGTGCTGGACTTGACAGCCAGCCGGGACCATGTGTCCAAGGAAGACCTGACAGGCTTTGACATCCGCCCGGGTGACTTTGTGCTGCTAAAAACCCAGAACTCCTTTGGTTTTGTTGGCAGCCCTGAGTTTGTCTACATCCGCAAGGACGCGGCCGACTATCTGGTTGAAAAAGGCATCAAAGGCATCGGGACGGACGCCCTGGGGGTTGAGCGCGACCAGCCCGGCCACCTGACCCACCTGGCCTTTATGAACAATGATGTGTTAATCCTGGAAGGCCTGGACCTAAAGGACGCGAAGGAAGGCCGCCAGGTGCTCATCGTGTTGCCGCTAAAAATCCTTGGCGCTGAGGGCGCGCCCGCCCGCGCGGTGCTGGTGGATGAGCTGTCCATCAAGCCTTGAACAAAAATTGATTGATTGAAAAGAGGGTTTGAGCATGCGGATAAGGCTCAATGACGGCTGGCAATTCTCCCTGGGCGAGGCAGACAATCTGCAGCCTGTCGCCATCCCCCATGACTGGCTGATTGGCGACCCCCAGAAATGGTACCAGTCCGGTGTTGGCTGGTACCAAAGAACGCTGGACGCCGGGTTTGTAAAGCCCGGGCAGAAGGTCTACCTGCATTTTGACGGGGTGTACATGAACAGCACCCTGACCGTCAACGGGCACAAAGCCGGCGAATGGAAGAACGGCTTTACCGCCTTTTCCCATGAAATTACGGAGTATTTGAAGCCGGATAAAGACAACATCCTGCTGCTGAAGGTGGACGCGCGTTTTCCCAGCGTGCGCTGGTACTCCGGCGCCGGGATATATAGGGATGTCAGCCTGATTGTGAAGAATGCCTGCCATTTTTCCGAGAACGGCATCTACATCACAACATACCAGGATGAGGACGGGCTTTGGCAGTACGAAGTAACAACGGAAATTGAGGGCTATGACGAGAACTGCCTGGTGACGCATGAGCTGCTGGAAACAGACGAGCGCCTGCCCTGGTCGCCTGAGAACCCGAAACTGTATACCCTGCGCTCCAGGCTTTATCAAAACGGGCAAATCATGGATATAGCGGACACCCGCTTTGGTTTTAGAAGCCTGCGCTTTGACGCCAATGAAGGCTTTTTTATCAATGGCAGGCGGCTGAAACTCAACGGCGTTTGCCTGCACCAGGAGTTTGCCATCATCGGCTCTGCCGTACAGCGGGATTTCATCATCCGCCAGTTTAAGGCCTTAAAACGCATGGGCGTGAACGCGGTCAGAACGGCGCACAATGCCCCCTCCCGCGTGTTCATGGAACTGTGCGATGAGATGGGCATGCTGGTCATCAGCGAGTTTACAGACGTCTGGCAAATCGGCAAGACGGCCAATGACTATGCCCGGTATTTTGACGCCTGGCATGAAAGGGACGTGGAAAGCTGGATACGCCGTGACCGCAACAGCCCCAGCGTCATCATGTGGAGCCTGGGCAATGAAATCCCGGACACCAACGCCGACCTTGAAAAGGGCACGGCCCTCCTGCACCGCTTACAAGACCTGGTCAAGTCGCATGACCCCAAGGGCCAGGCCGTTCCCACCCTGGGCTCTAACTACATGGCCTGGGAAAACACGCAGCAGGCCGTTCAAGGCCTGCCCGCTGTGGGCTACAATTACGCGGAGTTTCTTTATCAGAAGCATCATGAGCACTACCCCGATTGGGTGATTTACGGGTCTGAGACCTGCTCCACCGTGCAAAGCCGGGGCATCTATCATTTCCCGCTGTCCCAGCCCACCCTGGCGGAGGATGACCTGCAGGTGTCCTCCCTGGGCAACAGCACCACCGGCTGGGGTGCCCTGAGCGTTGACAAATGCATCAAGGATGACAGGGATACGCCCTTTTCCCTAGGCCAGTTTGTCTGGTCCGGCCAGGACTACCTGGGCGAACCCACGCCCTACCAGACCAAGAACTCCTACTTTGGCATGCTGGACACCGCGGGCTTTGAGAAGGATGCCTATTCTCTCTTCCAGTCCGCCTGGACAAGCCCGAATACCGCGCCCATGGTGCACCTCTTCCCCTACTGGGATTTTTCTGACGGACAAATCATCGACGTGCGGGTTAGCACCAACCAGCACAAGGTCAGGTTGTACCTGAATGATGAACTGCTGGGCGAGCAGGCCATGGACGGCGATATCACCGTCAACTGGCAGGTGCCCTACAAGCCGGGAACCCTCAGGGCTGAAGCTTATAACGAGGCCGGTGTCCTCATCGCCACCGCGGAACGGACCAGCTTTGGCGAGGCGGAGCAGCTGCACCTGTCCTTTGGGGAAATGGATGAGCTGACTTTTGTTACGATTACAGCTCAGGACAAGGACGGAAAGCCGGTGGAGAACGCCAACGCGCTGGTGGACGTGAGCGTCACAGACGGCGAGCTATTGGGCCTGGACAACGGAGACGCGTCGGATTACACCCCCTATCAGCATCCCTCCCGCAGGCTGTTCTCCGGCAAGCTGCTGGCTGTTGTTAAAAAGCAGGCGGGCAGGGAGCCCAAAGTGAGCGCTGTCATCAATGAGGCGTACAAGCCTGTGCGCAAAATCGCGCTGAGCAGGGAGGGCGACGTCGTCAAAGCCGCCTGTTATCCAAAGGATGCCGCCAAACAGGACCTGTTCTGGCGGGTCACCAACGCCGCCGGGGTGGACAGCGCGCTGGCTGAGTTTACAGTCTTGGGTGAGGGGGACAGCATTCAAATCAAGCCCCTGAGCGACGGGGACATCTTTGTTCGCTGCGGGGTGAAGAACGACAAGCCCCACCTGGATTTGTACGCCCAGGTCAACTACACACAAAGCGGTATCGGCAGCGCGCATTTGAACCCTTATGAGGTCATTAGCGCCAGCCTGTACAGCAAAAGCAATGTGCCGCTTGAAAACGGAGCTGAGCGCGGCATCGCCACGCCACGCAACGCACGAAGCCAGATTTACTATGACAACCTGGACTTTGGCAAGAAGGGCAGCGACACGCTGAGCGTTCGGATATTCGTGATGGACAACGACCCCTTCACCATGGAAGTCTGGGCAGGTCACCCGGATGAGGGCGGCCGGCTGCTGGCTCGGCCCCGGTATGAGCTTGGTTCTGAATGGATGGTTTACAAGGACTTCCACATCAAGCTGGACGAGAAAATTACTGGCAAAACAGGCATCTGCCTGGTGTTTGACCGCAAGGTGCACATCCGTGATTTCTCCTTCGCAAACACGACAGACGCGAGCCAATGGATCAAGGCCGGGGATGCGGATGAGCTTTACGGCGACCACTTTAAGCGAAAAGGTGACAGCATCACGGAAATCGGAAACAACACCAGCATTGGGTATCAAGAGCTGTACTTGAACGAGCCCGGAACTGCCAAACTGGAAATCCACTACGAGAGCGCGCAGGCCAACAACCCGGTACAGCTGCAGATTCACGGTGAAAACGGCGAACAGCGCAGCATGCTGAACCTCAGCGGTCAGACCGAGGGCGGTAAACGCGTATTTGAACTGTCAGACGCCGTCCATGGCAAGTTCAGCCTGAGGATGATTTTCCTGCCTGGCTGCCAGGTGGATTTGCATGGCTTCCGATTCCTGCCCACTGTTCAATAGCGCCGGCAGCCTGGCTGCCTCGAGCAAAGACCCGTGGTCTGTAGGTTGGCGCGGCAAAACGGCATTAGATACTGCGCAAGCCCCATGAGCCAATTTGAGGTTCTTAATCAACCTGTACTCTTCCGCACTTCGCTACAATTTGATAGTTTTCTCAATATATAAAAAGCCGCCGGACATTGTCCGGCGGCAGATGCTTTCAGGTATTTTTAACGAGCACGGGCTCTGATATACCAAACATTAGAAGAAATGCCCGCATAGGTGGTACCGTAAACTCTCTTATAAGGGAACACCCTGAAGTAAAGGGTAATATCTGAGCGAACCCCGGAAAAATTCACGATGTTGCCGCTTGTGATGCGGACTGTCTTATAGTTGCCGTGCATGCTTGTGGCCATCTGAACGATATAGCCGGCAGCACCGGTTGTCTTTGCCCAGGTAAGCCTGAGCCTTCTGGCTGAAGGGGACGTGAGGCTCGTAATACGGCCGGTGCCCATGGGAATGCCGGCAGACCATTTGTCTTGAACGTAATACGTATCCGGCGTTTCGTAAACTAATTTGTAGAAATACCGCGTACCGGGCTTTAAGCTGGTGTCGGTAAAAGAGGTCCCGGTGGTTGACCTGACAATAGACCAGTTTTTCAAGTCGGTGCTGCGGCCTACATGGTAGTATGTCGCGTTGTAAAGCCCGCTCCACTCAACTTTCAGCCTGGTGGCGTTGGTCGTTGGATGAACACCAACACTCATAATCAGAGCCTGGGCGGATGGGGAGGCTAGGGGCAGGAAGGTGAGCAGCACCAAGGCAGTCAACAAAGAGGCGAGTAATCTTTTCATGCAGGCTTCCTCCGGTATCATATTTTAGACATGCAATACCTTGAACAAACTGCAGTTCGTCAGAAATCCGGTTTACCCCAGACCACCACAGACAAACAAAGCACGAAGTTCTGAAGCACTTATAGCAAGAATAGTCATTTTCGTCAATGGTGTAATAATGTACCTAAATCTACAACCCGCAGTATAAAAGCCCGATTTTGCTTGATTTTACCTGGACTTTCAGGAAACCGTTTAAGCGACTATACTCGGATATTTGAAACACCCAGGCGCTAATTGTCTTGAATTAGACAAATTCATCCAATTCTTCTCGGATGTATGATTGTTTACCGCAGCAGGATTTTGGAGGTTGAGGGCGGATAACCCTTGTACTTCTTAAAGACCTTGCTGAAGTGATAGATGTCCGAGAACCCAAAACGGCTGGCCGCCTGGGAAACGGAGAGACCCTCATACACAATCGCGTCCTCCGCCAGGTTGACCCGGATGTTGGTGATAAAGCGGCTGACGGTGTTGCCGGTGTGCTTCATGGTCAGCTTGTTGAGGTAGCCGGGGTGGACGCCCACAGCCTGGCCGATTTCCGCGGCGGAGATGTGCCGGGAGATGTTTTCCATGACATAAGCCGCGGCCGCGTGCACGCGCGGGTCGCTGCCCGAGCCCTGAACCAGCCCGACATTGAGGAAGACCTGGGTAAAGACCTCCATCAACAGGGCGGTGGTTTGCATCTTGCAGATGGGTTCGCGCAGGGCGAAGTACTGCTTAAGACGCTCAAGAAGATGGTCAATCTTGGGGTCATAATCCAGTTTGCTCACAGTGGGCAGGGGCAGGGTGGTGGGCTTAAAATCCGGCCCCAGCAAATGCATGTTGAAGGAATAAATCTGCATAGGCTGGCCTGAGGAAGTGGTTGCCTCCCGCAGGGAGCCTGGCTTGATATAAACCAAATCGCCGCCCGTTACGGGGTAGGCTGTTTCATCCACGATGTATTCGCCCTTGCCGGAGACAATAAAGGTGAAATCATGAAAATCAATGATGGACCGGTGGATGTGCCAATCCGGTGTGCAGTGACGGTGAACAAAGTGAGTAATTTGCGGCAGAAAACAAATGTCGTTTTCCTGGTTTTTCTTCATCTCTTTCAATCCATTTCTATAGTCCGGACTGTGCAGCCAGTGAGTTCCTGGCTTCGCTTGTCCGGTTGATGGCCTGCGAGGTACAAAGTTTTTTTGCCTTGGTGGAAGGTGACCTTGCCCAGTTCGTCAACCAGGCGGAAGGCGTTTTGGGTCACATTCAGGGATACGGTTTTGGTTTCCCCGGGCTTGAGGCCCACGCGCTGATAGGCGCAGAGTACGGGGTGGAGCGGCGCGTCCTGATGGTGGTTTTTGATATAGAGCTGAACCACTTCATCCCCGGCCATGCTGCCGGTGTTGGTGACATCCACCGTGACGGTGTTGCCGGACAGGACGGGCTCACCATAATTGAAGGTGGTATAGGACAAGCCAAAGCCGAAGGGGTACAGCGTTTCGCTCTTGAAATAGCGGTAGGTGCGGTTTTCCATGCTGTAATCGGTGAAGTCCGGCAAATCATCCGCGGAATGATAGAAGGTGACCGGCAGCCTGCCAGACGGGGAGACCTTGCCAAAGAGCAAATCCGCCAGCGCCCGGCCGCCCGCCTGACCGGGGTAACCCGTCCACAGGATGGCGTTGCCTTCCGTCACGCGGATGGCGGACCCGGAAGAGAGTACGAGGATAACGGGCTTGCCGGTTTTTAGAACGGCTTTTAACAGTCTTCTTTGAACCGCGGGCAGCTCCAAATCCAGCTTGTCGCCGGAGGCGTCGGCATTGCCGGTGTCCCCCTGCTCGCCTTCAATGGAGGCATCCAGGCCCAGGCAGAGAACGACGGCATCGGCGTGATTCGCGATGGCCACGGCTTCTGAAATGCGGTTGTCCTTTTCGGTGATGGGGCTGTCCTGGTCCTCATACAGGCGGCTGCCAAGGGCGTACATCACGCGGATGTCTTCCCCGCAGGCTTGCTTTAAGCCCTCCAGGAAGGTGACATAGCGGGAGGATGTGCCGGCGTAATTGCCTTCCAGCACCAATTGGCTGTCCGCGTTGGGGCCGATGACGGCGAGGGTTTTGACGGCCTTTTTATCAAGCGGCAGGACACCATCGTTCTTTAGCAGGGTGATGGATCTAAGCGCCGCCTGGTAAGCCATGTCATTGTGCTCAGGCGTGTCGTTTTGGAGCAGGGTGATGTCATTGAAGGAACGGTTCTCATCCATCAAGCCCAGCAGGTAGCGCGTTGTCATCAGGCGCTCACAGGCTGTTGTAATCATCTCTTCGGTGATGAGACCTTCCTGATAGGCGGCCAAGAGATGCAGGTAGGTGTTGCCGCAGTTGAGGTCACAACCGTTCTTGATGGCCAGGGCCGCGCTCTCAGGCGCTGTGTCCGTGATTTTGTGGAACATGTGGAAGTCGCTGATGGCCCAGCAATCGCTCACCACGTGGCCTTCAAAGCCCCATTTTTCGCGCAGGATGTCAACCAGCAAGGTCTTGCTGCCGCAGGCCGGCTCGCCGTTAACGCGGTTGTAAGCGCCCATGACCGCCTCCACATCCGCTTCTTTGACCAAGGCTTCAAAGGCGGGGAGGTAGGTTTCCCACAGGTCTTTTGGATTAACCCGCGCATCAAACTCATGGCGGACAGCTTCAGGACCGGAGTGGACAGCGAAATGCTTAGCACAGGCGGCGGAGGTGAGGTACTCCCCTTCGCCCTGCAGGCCTTTGACAAAGGCGATGCCCAGGCTTGCGGTCAGATAGGGATCCTCGCCATAGGTTTCATGGCCCCTGCCCCAGCGCGGGTCGCGGAAGATGTTGATGTTGGGTGACCAGAAGGTGAGGCCCTTGTAGATACCGCGGTCATTGAGTTTCGCGGCCTCGTTGTACTTTGCCCTGCCCTCAAGGGCGATGGTTTGGGCGATTTCACGGAGGAAATCCGCGTCAAACATGGCGGCCAGGCCGATGGCCTGGGGAAAGACCGTCGCGGTTCCCGCGCGGGCAACGCCATGCAGCGCTTCTGACCACCAGTTGTACTCCGGCAGGTTCAAGCGCTCAATGGCCGGCGCGTTGTAGCGCAGCTGCGAGGCTTTTTCCTCCAGGGTCATTTGGGACACCAATTCCTTCGCT
This sequence comes from uncultured Christensenella sp., assembly GCA_964534515.1. Lineage (GTDB taxonomy): Bacteria > Bacillota > Clostridia > Christensenellales > Aristaeellaceae > UBA6115. The sequence goes on along the minus strand of CAZHPW010000029.1, from coordinate 5,738 downwards.
TTCTGGCGGGCAGTATCTCTGTTCACTTCAACTACCTTTCCGGGCGATTCCGCTCCAACTTTGTTCTTATTTTGTTAAATAAGCACCGAATTTAAAATATCATAGTTTTTCTCTCGTGTCCACTATGAACAAATGAATCGGCACTGAGATAAATGTTGCATGCAGACAAGAAAAGTTCTTAAAAGCAAAGGATTACCGATTCTTGAGCCCTGGATGGGTAAAACCTGCGAATTTGAACAAACTTGCACCTTGAGTCTGAAAACAACAAATTGTCGGGAGAATTTAGCTGATAAAAGGGCAGCGCCGCGCTGCCCCGGGAAACAATACTGTCTCAGTCCAAAATGCCTTTGATATCAGCCTTTTTCATGAGCATCGGACGATGGTAGCCGGTTTTCAAATCCAGCCAGCCGCCCTGCTTGACGCTTTCCTCAAAGCCGGAGAGAATTTCCAGCACATGATGCAATTGCTGCATGCCCGCGCGCGGCTCACGGCCGGAGCGGATGGCTTTGGCCATGTCCGCCAGTCCCAGCCCCCTTGAGTTCTCCTGGTAGTCAAACAGCAGGGGCAATTCATCAAACTTCTTGGTTTCCGGCCTGTAAATCTGGATGGGGCCGTTGAAGTAGTTGGGGTCGGGCAGGATGAGGGTGCCCTCCGAGCCATAAATTTCAAGGCGCGCCTGGGTGGGATAATAGACATCAAAGGTGGTGAAGATGGTGCCGATGACGCCGGATTCAAAGAGCAGGGTGCCGGCGACATAGGTGTCGGTATTGACGTCAATTTTGGTACCGGCGTGCGGCTGGCTGGTGATGAGGCGTTCTTTGAAGGTGCGCTTGCCGGCCGAAACCAGGCGGCTGACCGGGCCCAAGAGGCTGACCAGGGCGGTGATGTAGTAAGGCCCCATGTCCAGCATCGGGCCGGCGCCGGGCTGATAATAGAAGTCCGGGTCCGGATGCCAGGTCTCATGGCCGCGGCAAATCATGAAGGCTGCTGCGCCCACCGGTTCACCGATGAGGCCGGAATCGATGTACTTACGCACGGATTGGAGCCCCGCGCCCATGAAGGTGTCCGGCGCGCCGGCGATGAGCAAACCGCGCTCCTTGGCCAATTTGACCAGGGCATCGCCCTCCTGCATGGTAATGCCCAGCGGCTTTTCGGTATACACGTGCTTGCCATGCTGAAGCGCCAGGCGGGATACCTCAAAATGCTGATGCGGCCGGGTGAGGTTCAAAATAATATCGACCGTGGGGTCGGCAAACGCCTCCATCATGTCCTCATACACCCGGGGCAGATTGTACTTGGCCTGCGCGTCCAAGGCGCGCTGTGGAATCAAGTCGCAGACGCCGGCAATCTCAACCTCTTTAAACAGCTTGGTCAAATTCTCCAAATAGATGCCGCTGATGCTGCCGACCCCGATAAAAGCAACACGTACTTTTGCCATTGTTATCCTCCACTATGCTGTGCCAGAGCCACATATTTCATTATCTTTATCAGCTTGGCCTGATAAGCCCATGATAGGCATGTTTTCAGAATCCGTCAACTATTTTTAGGTGTTTGCAAAAGAAAAAGCCGTGCTTTTGGCACGGCTTAAGATAAGCGGCTTATTTTACAACCACAGCCCTGTACGCGGAGGTGCCGCCGTAGTACACCGTGGTGTAAATCTTGCGGTAGGGGCGCACCTAGAAATAGAACCGGGAGCGGGACTTGAGACCGGAAAAGGTGACCGTGGTGCCGGGCAGGGTTCTGACCACGCGGTAAGGGCCGGCCGGCGCGGTGCTCAAGAGCACCTGGTAGCCGGACGCGCCTGCCGTCTTGGCCCAGACCAGTTTGACCTGGCGTGACGCGGGCGAGGTCAGGCTGGTGATGGCAGCCTTGGCAACCGGTACACCGGTGATAAAATTGCTCAGCGGGCTCCAACTGCCCAGGGCGGTTTGGTAGCGCACCTTGTAAAAATACTGCGTGCCGGCGGACAGGTAGGCGTTGGTCAGGCCGGTCGCGGTGGTGGCCTTTACCAGACGGTAGGGGCCCACTTTTGAAGTAGCGCGGTAGAGTTCATACTTCACTGCACCGGGAACAGCAGCCCAGGTGACCTTCAGCGCGGTGCCGCTGACATTCTCCACCTTGGTGATTTTGGGGGTGACCCAAGGTATAACCTTAATAACCGGAAGGTCATTGAAGAAGCGGGTGTCACCAAACCCAAGGTCCTTAATGGTAATTTCGCAAGTGTAATTACCGGCACTCCCGGCCAGGTGGCGCCAGCTTGTAGTGCTCACGATGCCGGAAGATGCCTGAAACACACCGTCTTTATAAATGTCATAAACAATCTCATACGGCCCAAAACCGGTGATGTTGATGTTCATAATCAAGGTTTCTCCGACAAACGCGGTCTTTGGGAAAGCATAGGTGATGCCGACGACGGCCTTGGCCTCAGGTATGGCGACCGTAAAGGACCCCAGTAGAAGCAGGACACACAAAAAGACAGAAATTAACTTTTTCATGATGGCAGTCTCCTTTGACAAATGATGTGTAATTGATACAAAAATTGACCTGTGCGTATTCTACAATCAGTCTGGATTTATGTCAATCACAATTTATTTACCGAATAGGCTTGAATATGGCTAAAATACTGTAAAAATGAACTGACAAAGGCCGGCTTTTCATGTAGAATAACGGAAGACAACAGAATGATATTGGAGGGCGGGTTATCTATGATTATTGAAACTGTTCCGAATTTCTCAGTGGGCAGGGACAAGGCTGTCATTGAGAAGATTGCCGATTGTTTCCGTGGGAAGGACGGCGTGAAGCTGCTGGATTACAGCGCGGACGCCGACCACAACAGGAGCGTGTTTACCGTCATCGGCGAGCCCCAGGCTTTAAAAGAGGCAGTAGTGGCTTCGGTGAACGTAGCCCTCAAAGAGATTGATTTGACCAAGCACCATGGCCAGCACCCCCGCATGGGCGCGGTGGACGTCATCCCCTTCATTCCCATCAAGGACTGCGGCCTCAAGGAGGCGGACGAACTGGCCAGGGAGGTTGGCCAGGCCATGGGCGAATTGGGCCAGCCGGTTTTCCTGTATGAGAAAAGCGCGACCAGCCCCATGCACGAGAACCTGGCGGATGTGCGCAGGGGTGAATTTGAAGGGCTGAAAGAAAAAATGAAGCGCCCCGACTGGGTGAGCGACTACGGCCCGAAAGCTCCGCACCCAACGGGCGGCGCGACCGCGGTGGGCGCCCGGATGCCCCTGGTGGCCTTCAACGTGAACCTGGGCACGGACAACCTGGACATCGCCAAGGACATCGCTAAAAAGATGCGCCATTCATCCGGCGGCTTCCGCTACATCAAGGCGATGGGCGTGATGCTGGAGGACAGGAACATCGCACAGGTATCCATGAACGTGACCGACTACACCCAGACCAGTTTATACCGGGTGTTTGAAACCATTAAGATGGAAGCCAAGCGCTATGGCGTGAACGTGGTGGGCAGCGAGCTCATCGGCTTGTCCCCCATGAAAGCCCTGGTGGACTGCGCGGAATACTACCTGAGGATGGAGAACTTCTCAATGGACCAGGTGCTTGAAATAAGGCTGTTAGGAGAATAAGAATGGACATGAAAGATTTTAGCATCGCGCAATTTTCTGAGATGACGGCCTCCGGAAACCCTGCCCCGGGCGGCGGAAGCAGCGCGGCCATGGCCGGCGCGTTTTCGGCCTCCTTGGCCTGCATGGTCGCCAAGTTGACCCGCGACAAAAAAGGCTATGAAACGGTGCGGGAACAGATGGCGCAAGTGGACGCGGAAGGCGAAGCGCTTCGCCTAGAGCTGCTGGATGATATTCAAAAGGACAGCGCCTCCTACGACGCGTTCATGGAAGCATTGAAATTGCCCAAGGAGACGGAAGAGGATAAGGCCAAACGGGCTGAGGCCATGCAAAGCGCTTTGAAAGGCGCCTGCATGGTGCCGCTGGATGTTGCCAAAAAGGCTGTGAAGGCGCTGAGCCTGGCGCTGTACACGGTGGAAAACGGCAATGTGAACGCGATGTCAGACGGCCTGGTCGGAGCGTTACTGGGTAGGGCATCTGTTTTAGGCGCGCTGCACAATGTGCGCATCAACCTAAACGGCATCAAGGACAGCGATTTTGTCAAGGACATGGAGCAGGCCTGCAACGAACTGGAGCACCAGGCAAATGAGCTGGAAGCGAGGGCGAGGGAGACCTTCCAGCGCGGATGAAAAGGGGTTTGTAATGAAAAATGACCTGATAGCAACCTTGTTTGACACCCTGCCGGAGAAGAAGCCTTTTATTGAAGGCATCCGCAGGGCGCCCCGGCGGGACAGCCACCTGTCCTTGAGCGATAAAAAACAGGCGCTCAAAAACGCGCTGCGCTACATCCCCAAAAAGCACCACGCCGCCCTGGCGCCGGAGTTTCTGGCCGAACTGGAGGAGCGGGGACGCATCTACGGCTACCGCTTCCGCCCGGAGGGGCAAATCAAAGGCCTGCCGATTGAGAAATACGAAGGGGCCTGCGTAGAAGGGCGCGCCATCCAGGTCATGATGGACAACAACCTGGATTTTGAGGTGGCGCTTTACCCCTATGAGCTGGTGACCTACGGGGAAACCGGCCAGGTCTGCCAGAACTGGATGCAGTACCACTTAATCAAGCATTACTTGACCCAGGTCACCCGGGAGCAGACCCTGGTCATTATGTCCGGCCACCCTCTGGGCCTTTTTCGCTCCCACGCTTTGGCGCCGCGGGTCATTCTGACCAACGGGCTGATGGTGGGCCAGTTTGACCGGCAGGAGCAGTTTGCCAGGGCGACTGCCCTGGGCGTTGCCAACTATGGGCAGATGACTGCCGGCGGCCTGATGTACATCGGGCCTCAGGGCATTGTGCACGGCACCTACAACACCCTGCTGGGCGCCGGGCGGCTCAAGCTGGGCATTCCCATGGACAGCGACTTAAAGGGCAAGCTGTTTGTGTCCTCCGGCTTGGGCGGCATGTCAGGCGCCCAGGGCAAGGCCGCGATGATTGCGGGCGCCGCGGGCATCATTGCCGAGGTGGACAGTTCCAGAATCAAGACACGGTATGAGCAAGGCTGGGTCACCCAGGTCTGTGAGAGCGCGGAGGACGCCATCCAGGCCGCGCTTTCGCACAAGGAAGCGGGCACCGCCTGCGCGGTGGCCTACCACGGCAACATCGTGGATTTGCTGGACGCGCTGCTTCAAAAAGACTTGGTGGTGGACCTGATGAGCGACCAGACCAGCTGCCACGCGGTTTATGAAGGTGGGTACTGCCCGCAAAGCCTGGACTTTGAGGCGCGCACCCGGATGCTTAAAAACGAGCCGGAGCGCTTCAAAACGCTGGTGGATGAGAGCCTCAAGGCTCACTACCGCCTCATTGAGGAGCACAGCAAGAAGGGCACCTACTTCTTTGACTATGGGAACAGTTTCTTAAAGGCCGTTTATGACGCCGGGGTGACCAGCGTATGCAAGAACGGGGAGAACGAGCTGGACGGCTTTATCTACCCCAGCTATGTGGAAGACATCCTGGGCCCTGAGCTGTTTGACTATGGCTACGGCCCCTTCCGCTGGTGCTGCTTAAGCGGCAAACAGGAAGACTTGAGGGCGACTGACCAAGCGGCCATGGACATGATAGACCCCAACCGCCGCTACCAGGACAGGGACAACTGGGTCTGGATACGGGACGCGGAAAAGAACAAACTGGTGGTGGGCACGCAGTGCCGCATC